>JBKOVL010000228.1:0-8359 GCA_046723895.1 Actinomycetota bacterium
TCCGGGTGACGAGCTGCGCCGCCACCGTCGAGGTCACGATCGCGCCGCCGGCAACCGCGAGGTAGCCGACGCCGGTCTGCATCGCCGAGTACCCGAGCACCTGCTGCATGTACAGCGTCAGCATCAGGAACATCGAGAACAACGCCGTGCCCATGATGAAGCCGGCCACGTTCGCGCCGGCGATCGTCTTCGTCCGGAGCAGGCCGAACCGCATCAGCGGCTCGGGGTGCCGCTGCTCCCACCCGACGAACGCGGCGAGGAGAACGGCCGATCCGGCGAAGAAGCCGATCGTCTTCGCCGAGCCCCACCCGTTCGAGCCCGCCTGCGTGATCGCGTAGACGAGCGCCGACAGCCCGCTCGTGACGAGCACCGCGCCGAGCGCGTCGAACGAGCGGACGCTTGCATCGCGGCTCTCGTTCAGGAGCAACGGGGCGAGGAAGAAGGCCGCCGTCCCGACCGGCACGTTGAGGAAGAAGATCCACTCCCAGCTGAGGGTTTCGGTGAGGATGCCCCCGAGGAGGACGCCCGCCGCCGCGCCGAAGCCGCCGACCGCGCCCCACACGCCGAGGGCGATGTTCCGCTCACGCCCTTCGGTGAAGGTGGTCGTCAGGATCGATAGGGCCGCCGGCGTGACGATCGCCGCGCCGAGCCCCTGAACCGATCGCGCCACGATCAGCGAGGCCTCCGACCACGCAAGGCCCGCGAAGAGCGAGGCCAGCGTGAAGACGACGAGGCCGACGAGAAACAGCCGGCGTCGCCCGAGCAGGTCGGCCGCCCGCCCGCCGAGGAGCAGGAAGCCGCCGAAGAAGAGTGCGTATGCGCTGATCACCCACTGCAGGTCCTGCTGCGAGAACCCGAGATCGATCTTGATCGAGGGCAGCGCCACGTTCACGATCGCGATGTCGAGGACGACCATGAACTGGACAACCGCCAGTAAGCCCAGCGCGAGCCACTTACGCCGTTCCGAGGTTACCATTTCAATGCCCTTCCTTTCGCCTTCGTAGGTCACGCTTGCACTCTAGCAGGTCTCACTTCCATTTTGCAAGTTTTCTCTTCACAACAGCAAGCGGATCCGCTACCATGGAGACATGAGCAAGCGCTATGACCAGTACTGCCCCCTCGCCCACGCGCTCGACCTGGTCGGCGAGCGCTGGGCGCTGTTGATCGTCCGGGAGTTGATGCACGGGCCGCAGCGCTACACCGACCTCGCCGAGCACCTGCCCGGGATCGGCACGAACATCCTCGCCTCGCGGCTGCGCGACCTCGAGCAGTCCGGGGTCGTCGCGAAGCGGAAGCTGCCGCCGCCTGCGGCCTCCCGGGTCTATGAGCTCACCGACTACGGCGACCAGCTCAAGCCGGTGATGCGGGAGCTCTCGCTCTGGGGCGCCCGCTCGCTCGGGCCACCGAGGACGGACGACGAGCTCTTCGAGGGCTGGCTCGCGAACGCGATCGACACGATGCTCGGCCCCTTTGCAACCGAGGGCACGTTCGAGTTCCGAGTCGGCGACGAGATCGCAACCCTGGCCGACCGCGCAGGGCGGGAGGGTCCTGCGGAGGACCCGGACGTCGTCGTCACCGCGACGCCGGAGGGCATCTACCACCTGCTGATCGAGCACCGACTCGCGGGCCTCACGGTCGAGGGCGACCGCGAGAAGCTCGAGCAGCTGATCGCCGCGGCGGCGCCGAGCCAGCCCGTCGCCGCCGCCGCCTAGTCGACGACGCGGTACACCTGGAATACCTCGGCGTAGGCACGGTTCACGTTCGTGCCGTGCATCCGCGCGAGGTGCCGGATGTACTCGGGGTCGGCGTAGCGGCGGTGCTGCTGTGAGGCGTACCTCGCGAGCGCGGCCACCTTCTTCTCAACGTGGCGCTCCTCCAGCGCGCCGTACCACTGGTAGGCGAAGTCGAAGTTGTTCCAGGGGATCTCGTAGCCGAGGATCGTCGTCCGCTTGAAGGCGCGCAGGCCCTCGGCGGCGATCACCTGGTGGTCCTGGTGGATGTCGTGCAGGCTCGGCTGGAAGACCGCGTCGGGCTGCCAGTCGTCCCAGAGCGCAATGAGGAGCTCGAGGATATCCTGGCGGCGCTCGGGGAAGGTGCGCACCTCGAAGTCGTGCACGGTCAGCTGCGACTCCGGGATCCCGAGCTCGGCGGTCGCCTCGCGGACCTCGCGCGCGAGCGTGTCCGGCGCAAAGCCGTCGGGGAGCGACTTGGTCGCGATCGAGAACGCGACGTAGCGCACCTCGGCACCGTTCTCGACGAGGCGCGCCATCGTCCCGCCGCAGCCGAACTCGCCGTCGTCGGTGTGAGGGGCGAGGACGAGGACGCGCTGCCAGGCCTCGATCACGCCGCCACCTTCTCGGCCGGTTCGGACGGCTCTGCCGGTGCCGTGGTCGCCGCGGAGGGCTTCCAGCGGCGCACGGGCATCTCGGAGCAGAGCGCAGCCAGCCCGAGCAGGCCCCAGAACATCGGATCTTCGAACAGCGCGTTGTAGAACAGCGCGTGCAGCCCGATCGCCGAGAGCCCGGCGGCGAACACGAGACAGGCCCGTCCTCGGAAGGACCCGGTCGCCCGGCGCAGTGTCAGGAACAGGGCCGCCCCGACGAGCCAGACGAGGAGAGCCAGGCCGGGGAGACCCGTCTCCGCGAAGACCGTCACGGGAGTGTTGTGCGAGGCGGCCTTCTTCGGCTCCTTGCCGCGTAGGTGGACGCGGTTGGCGTACGCGCGCTTGAACCCGCCGATGCCCACCCCCTGGACCGGGTGGTGGAGACCGATCTTGATCCCCTCCGTGACGAGCTTGGCGCGGCCGCTCGAGGCTTTGTTCAGGCCCGAGCCCGACTCACGCAGCAGCGAATGGCGGATGTGCGGCGTGCCGAGCGCGACGGCGGCGATCACGGCCGAGACGACGCCGAGCGCCAGTGCCGCTCGCCAGCGCCAGCGGAACGCGGCGACGACCGCGGTGCCGAGGATCAGCGCGGCGAAGCTCGATTGCGAGAACGAGAACAGCAGGCCGACCCAGATCGCGCAGATCGAAGCCGCTGCGGCGAAGGCCTCGCGCCGGTCCCGGTCGTAGAGGGCCATCACGAGTGCGGCCAGGATCGCGACGACGAGGAATCGGCCGTACACCGACGGGTCGTAGAAGACCGAGTTGACGCGGTAGAACGGCGCGTAGGCATTGCCGACGATCACCTTCGGGTTCCAGAAGACGTCGCGGGTCGCGTACTGGTAGACGCCGATCGCGGCGAATGCGAGCGCCATGCCGACGAGCTGGACGTAGAGGAACGTCAGCCAGCGGCGGCTCCAGGCGAGTCGCGCGAGGGCGAGCGCGAGGAGCCCGAACGGCAGCCAGAAGAAGAGGAGCGCGACCGCGCCCTCGTGCAGGTCTTCCGTCCAGGCGAGGCTGAGGCCGGTCCAGGCGACGAGTGCCGCCGCAGGCCAGCTGAGTGGCCCGAGCTCGCGGCTCCGCGCGTCGCCGCGGACGAGCTCGTAGCCGAGCAGTACCGCGGCGCCGGCAACCACTGCGTAGAGCGGGATCAGCAGGTTCGAGTCCGTCGAGCCGACGTGCACCGGGATGCGCGCGGGCGCGCAGGCGAGCGCTCCGACCGCGACGAGCCACGGCCAGCGCCGGAAGAGCGCTGCGATCGCGATCGCGCTGACCGCGCCGACGACCGCCGCCGCCGCGTAGATCTTCGTGTGCCCGCTCGGGGCGAGGTACACCGCGAGCAGCGCGCACCCTGCGAGCCAGGCGGCGAGGCCGGCGATCCGAAGGTCCCTCCGCGTCCCCGCGAGCAGGAGAGCCAGCCCGGCGCAGGCGATCGGGCCGCCGAGACGTGCCAGGTCGGCGGTCACCTCGGTCTCACGATCACCGCCGCGCGGGCGACGTGGTCGCCGACCCGCACGGTGAGCGTGTACCGGCCGGGCCGTCCGGGCGCGCGGACGACCAGGACGCCCGGCTTCGCCGTGCCCTCGCGGGCGCCGAGCCGCCAGTGCACCGGCGCGTCCGCGGAGACGCCGACGCCGAACCGCGTCCCGGCCTCTGCCCGGATCCGATCGCGGGCGAAGGTGACGTACCGGACGAGGACGTCGAAAGGCTTCCCTGACTCGGACAGGTTCCCGGCGCGGTCCTGGGCGGCGAGCTGCAGCCGGTGGACGCCCGGTGTGAGCACCTTGCCGTGCACGCGCCCGTTCCAGTCGAGCGACGAGCGCTGCTGCTGTTTCCGGGTGAAGACGACGCGCGCTCCGTCGACGAGCAGGACGCCGTGCGCGGGCTCGCTGGTCTTGTAGGCGACGACGACGCGGTCGCGGCGTCCGTCGCCGTCCGGTGAGAACGAGCGCGGGGCGACGGAGACGAGCGCGATCTTCGGTGCCGTCGTGTCGACCCGCATCTCGTTCGGCAGGTCGATCGTCCGGTGCTGGTCGGCGAGGTGGACGCGCGGCTTGTAGACGCCCTCGCCGACGAAACGGCCCTGGTCGTCGCGGCCGTTCCAGGTATAGGTGACCGTCCCGCTGCGCAGGCGCAGGCCGGAGACGAGCTCGCGCACTACGTCGCCGTGACCGTCGACGATGTCGAGCCGGACGCGGTCCGGCTTGCGCAGCTTGAACTGGATCCCGGCGAGCCGCGTGTCGCAGTCGCAGATGGGCGAGAAGACCTTGTCGATGTGCGGGGCAAGGATCGGGCTCGGCTCGATCTTCAGGCCTTGCGTGACGGCGAACGCGGCCGCGGTCCCGCCCAGCAGCAAGACGACGAGCAGAGTCGAGAGCACGCGGGGCAACGCCCCGCGAGTTTAGTCCGCTGCTCGCGCGAGGCCGGTCGCCAGGCGCTCGCTGCGCCGTGCGGCCCAGCGCCGTTGCTCGCGGACGAGCATCGTGAGGACGGCGACCGCCGAGAGCGCGAGCGCGACGATCAGCCATACGTTCGGGACGTTCACGAGCTTGAGCCCGCTGATCGCGAGCACATTCGCGAGCGTGAAGCGGAGCACGGCCTCCGGCAGCCGCACGGAGAAGTGGCTGCCGACGAGCACGCCGGGAATCGAGCCGATCAGCAACCAGCCGACCGCGTGCAGGTCGACGTTGCCGGCGATGAAGTGGCCGAGCCCGGCGACGTAGAGAAGCGCGGCGGCGTGGAGGATGTCCGTGCCGACGACCTTGTGAGCGCGCAGCGGGAAGACGAACAGCATCGTCAGGCCGAAGAAGGTGCCGCTGCCGACCGAGGTCAGCCCGACGATGAACCCGCCGACGAGGCCGATCGCGATCGCAGCGAACCGGTCCCGCCAGACCATCTCGAAGCGGTCGTCCTCACCGATCACCTTCTTGCCGACGAAGCTCTTTGCGACGAGTCCCCCGGCGCCGAAGAGCAGCGCCCCGCCGAGGATGTAGTTCATCAGCTCCTGGTGGTCCTTCAGGTGCGTGCCGAGCGCGACGCCGAGGAGCGACGCGGGCGCGCTGCCCATGAACATCCAGCCCGAGAGCTGGGCGTGCACGGTCCCGAGCTGTCGGTGCCGGATCGCGCCGACGGTCTTGAAGATCGCGCCGTGCAGGATGTCCGTCCCCACTGCGAGCGTCGGCTTGAACCCGAACACGATCACCAGGATCGGCGTCATCAACGAGCCGCCGCCCATCCCGGTCATGCCGACGAGCGTGCCGATCAGCAGCCCGGTGAGGACGAACTGCCAGGTCACGATTGCTTGTAGGCCTCGATCAGAACCTCGGCGACTTCGGGTCGGGAGAACTCGACCGGCGGAAGCTCGCCGTCCTCGAGCAGCTCGCGCACCTTCGTGCCGGAGAGGAACACGTGGTCGTCGCTGTCATGCGGGCACGTCTTCGCGCTCGCCATCGAGCCGCAGACCCTGCACCAGAACGAGTGCTCGAAGAACATCGGCTCGATGTCGAGCTCGTGCGCCTCGAACTCGTCGAAGATCAGCTGCGCGTCGTAGGTGCCGTAGTAGCTGCCGACACCGGCGTGGTCGCGGCCGACGATGAAGTGCGAGCAGCCGTAGTTCTTGCGGGAGATCGCATGCCAGATCGCCTCGCGCGGCCCCGCGTAGCGCATTGCGGCCGGGAACGCCGAGACGACGACGCGGTCGACGGGGTAGTAGCCGCCGACGAGCACGCGGTAGCACTCGACGCGCGTCGCGGCCGGCACGTCGTCCGACTTCGTCTCGCCGACGAGCGGATGGATGAGCAGCCCGTCCACGGTCTCCAGCGCCACCTTCGTCAGATACTCGTGCGCGCGGTGGATGGGGTTGCGCGTCTGGAACCCGACCACGCGCTTCCAGCCGCGGTCGGCGAAGGCTGCGCGGGTCTCCGCCGGATCCATCGCCAGTTCCGGGAACGCAGGCGGGACGCGGTCGAACACCGTCACGCGCCCGGAGAGGTAGAGCGGATGCTGGGCGAAGAGCCGCGCGACGCCGGGATGCTCCGTGTCGGTCGTCCGGAAGCAGCGCTCCGCCTCGCGCTCCTTGTCGTACGGGTAGACCTCCTCGACGTCGAGCACGGCAAGGAGGCGGCCGGATTCGTCGGCCAGCGCGACCCGGTCGCTCCGCGGTGCCGCCTCGACCGCGAGGCAGACGGGGAGCGCCCAGGGCAGGCCGTTCGCGAGCCGCATCTCCTCGACGACGCGGTCGTAGTCGTCGCGGCCCATGAAGCCCTCGAGCGGAGACAAGGCTCCCGTCGCGAGCATGTCCAGGTCGGAGACCTCGCGGGAGGTCAGCGTGAGCGTCTCGAAGCGCTCGACGTCCGTCGGGCGGTCATCGACCCGGTCGACGAGGTGGCCCCCATGAGGATCGATAAGACGCGGCTTGACCAGGCGCTGCTGGTTGTCGGCGACGGCGCTCACGCTCGGACCGTCGCCGGGATCAGCCCCAACTCCTCCAGCTTCGCGACGACGAGGGCCGCCGATTCCTCCGGCCCCTGGCCTTCGGTATCGACGACGATCTCGGCGCTCTCGGGCTCCTCGTACGGGTCGTCGACGCCGGTGAAGCCCTTGATCTCGCCGGCGAAGGCCTTCGCGTACAGTCCGTTGACGTCGCGCCGCGCGCACTCCTCCACCGAAGCGTCGACGAAGACCTCCACGAAGGGGCCGAACTCCTCGACCATCGCCCGCGCCTTCCCGCGGGCCTCGCGGTAAGGCGAGATCGCCGCTGCGATCACGGCGCCGCCCTGGCGCGTCAGCCGCGCTGCGACCCAGCCGACCCGCTCGATGTGCGTGTCTCGGTCCTCCTTGGAGAAGCCGAGACCCTTCGACAGGTGCGTGCGCACCGTGTCGCCGTCGAGGTACTCGACGACGAGGCCGCGACGGTCGAGCTCGGGGCCGATGAGGTGCGCGATCGTCGACTTGCCCGAGCCGGAGAGGCCGGTGAACCAGAGCGTGAAACCGCCGGGCCGGATCCGGTCGGACTCGGGATGGTCGTGCGAATAGATCAGCGTGGGGGAATCCATGATTCCCCGGGGGGCCCCCTCGTTCGGGGACGGCAGCTTCTGCTCCGTCATTCGTTCTCCTTGCCATTCGTGGTGACGTGGATGCCACACTCGAGCTTGTCCGACCCCGCCCAGCGGCCGGCGCGCTCCTCCTCGTCCGGCGTCGTCGGGCGGGTACACGGGATGCACCCGATCGACCGATAGCCGGCCTCGTGCAGCGGGTTGTAGGGAATCTCGTTGACGGCGATGTAGGCCCAGACGCGCTTCTCGTCCCAGTCGGCGAGCGGGTGCAGCTTCCAGACCTCGTACTGCTCGGACCACTGCACCTTCGGCGTGTTCGCGCGGCTCGGTGACTGGTCGCGGCGGATGCCGGAGGCCCACGCGTCGTAGGGAGCAAGCGCCTCGAGCAGCGGCTGCACCTTCCGGATCTGACAGCAGCGATCCGGGTCGCGCTCCCAGAGGTTCGGCCCCTCGCGGCGGTGCTGCTCGGCGACGGTGATCATCTCGGGCCGGATCATGTTCAGGCCGTAGCGCTCGACCAGCCGGTCGCGCGTCTCGTAGCTCTCGCGGAAGAAGAGCTGTGTGTCGAGCTCGATCACATCGATCGGCAGGCCGAGCTCGGAGACCATGTGCACGAGCACCGACGACTGCTTCTGCCACGAGCAGGTCAGGCAGAGCCCATCGCCGAACTGCTCGTACGCCCAGACGAGCAGATCCTCGGCGGAGATCGTCTCGGGCGGGAGCTGCAGGGCGGGCGTCGCCAAGCTTCTACACGCTCCCATCAGAGGTGTCGGCGCCTACTGACGAGGGGGCCCGCGGGGGAACCTCCGGCTCCCCGGCGGCCCCCCTCGTCAGTAGGCGCTGACACCTCTGATCGGAGCGTGTAGAAGCTTGGCGACGCCCGCCCTGCAGCTCCCGCCTGAGACGATCTCCGCCGAGGACCTCC
>JBKOVL010000251.1:0-21375 GCA_046723895.1 Actinomycetota bacterium
GTCGTCTCGACGCTCTCGCTCGCTCCGGCGAAGGGCTATACCGACGACATCCTGCGCGCGCTCGGCCGGCCGCAGGGCGCCGAGACGTACGTGACGGGCGCGGCCGCGATCCAGCACGACCTCGACCCGATCTTCGGCGCCGACCTGCAGAAGGGCGAGGCGATCGCGCTGCCGATCGCGCTGATCGTCCTGTTCGCCGTCTTCGGGCTCTCGCTCGCGGTCACGATCCCGCTCCTGTTCGCGGCCTGCACGGTCTTCGGGACGCTGGGGATCGTCTATGTCGCCGCGCACTACATGACCACACCCACCTACGTCACGAACCTCGTCTTCCTGATCGGGATCGGGATCGCGATCGACTACTCGCTCCTGATCGTCTATCGCTTCCCCGAGGAGCTGAGCCGTGGGCTGGGCGTCGAGGCGGCGGTACTGCGCACGATGGAGACCGCCGGCCGTGCCGTGATCGTCTCGGGCGCGACCGTCGCGATCGGGCTCGCGCTGCTGCTGTTCATGCCGCTGCCGTTCATGCGCGCGATGGGCGTCGGCGGGTTCCTGATCCCGATCGTCTCGATACTCGCGGCTGCGACGCTCCAGCCGGCGCTGCTCGCGATCTACGGTCGCCGTGGAACTCACCGTGTCGCTGTCGCGGCCTTCCTGCGCAGCCGCGCGCACGTCCCGGTCCGCGGGTCGGCCGAGAGTGACGACGTCGAGCACCGATTCTGGGCGCGCCTGGCCGGCTCGATCATGCGGCGCAAGTGGCTGTACGCGCTTGCGGTCGGCGCTCTGCTCGTCGTGGCCACGATCCCGGTCGCGTGGCTGCAGCTGACTCCGGGCGCAACAGCGGGTATTCCGCAGTCCCCGCCGTCGGTGCGCGGGCTCCGTGTGCTCGAGGACGCGGTCGGTCCCGGCGCGATCGCACCCGCGCAGGTGCTCGTGGACAGCGGGCACCCACGGGGTGCGCGTACGGCCCGCGTCGAGGTAGCGATCGGCCGGCTGGTCGCCGAGCTCGCGCGCGACGGCGAGGTCGCGGCCGCCTATCACGCGGACATGGGACGGTTCGTGGATCCGAGCGGTCGGTACGCGCAGGTGATCGTCGCCACCCGGCACGAGTACGGATCCGAGGAGGCGCAGGGCTTCGCGCGGCGACTGCGCAGCAAGCTGATCCCGGCGGCGGGCTTCCCGGCGGGCGTCGTCGTGCGGGCCGGCGGCGGCCCGCCGCAGGGCGTCGACTTTCTGCACCGTGCATACGGCGCATTTCCCTGGCTCGTGCTCGGCGTGCTCACGCTCACCTATCTCCTGCTGATGCGCGCCTTCCGCTCGATCCTGCTGCCGCTGAAGGCGGTGATCCTCAACCTGCTCTCGGTCGCGGCCGCCTACGGGGCGCTCGTCTTGGTCTTCCGCTTCGGGGTCGGGGAGGACGCGTTCGGGTTCTACCGGTTCCCGCAGATCGAAGGCTGGATCCCGATCTTCCTCTTCGCCATGATCTTCGGTCTCTCGATGGACTACGAGGTCTTCCTCGTCAGCCGCATGCGGGAGGCCTGGGACGACACACACGACAACGGTCGTGCGGTGGCAATCGGACTCGAGCGAACGGGCCGAATCGTCACGGCGGCGGCGATCATCATGGTCGCCGCGTTCTCGGGCTTCATGGCCGGAAGCATTGTCGGCCTGCAGGAGTTCGGCTGCGGGCTTGCCGTCGCGATCTTCCTCGATGCGACCCTCGTGCGCGGCATCCTCGTCCCCGCGCTGATGGCGATCATGGGCCGCTACAACTGGTGGCTGCCTGCGTCGCTCGCCCGACTCGTCCGCGTCCGGCCCTCGCCGCTTCGGGTGGGCTGATCCGGGGCGTGGTAGAAAGTCGGCCGTGGCCGTCACGGCCGGTCTGATCCTTCCCGACGGAAGCGAGCGTGCGCTCTCGTCCGAGTTCACGATCGGGCGCGCCGAGGAGAACGACCTGACGATCGAGAAGCCGACCGTCAGCCGTCACCACGCGGTCGTCACCGAGCAGGGCGAACGCTGGTTCCTCGAGGACCGCGGCAGCTTCAACGGCACCTTCCTGAACGGCTCCCGGATCCAGGCGGGGGCGAAGGTGCCGCTGCGCCACGGGGACCGGATCGGCTTCGGGGCGGAGAGCGTCGTCTTCTCCGCGCCCGGTTCTTTGGTCGACCCCGAAGTGACGACGGCGCTCCAGACGGGGCCGCCGGCGCTGACGCGCCCGCTGTCGCCGTTCCAGCGCCAGGTCGTCGAGGTGTTGTGCGGCGGGTGGCTCGCCGGCGGATCGCTCGACGACCTGCCGACGAACGAGGACATCGCCGCCCGCCTCGGCACGCCCGGCGCGACCGAGACGGTGAAAGCGGCGCTGCGCCGCGCCTACGCGAAGGCAGGGCTGACCGAGGGGTCGCCGTACGCCAAGCGGCGCGCGCTCTGCAAGATCGCCCGCCAGCGCGGCTGGGTCTGAACAGCCGCGGCCGAAACGGCCACAAGGGGTCAGACCCTTTACATGTGCGCCGGCGTGGTTGAGCCATTGCGGCGCGTGACGGGGTCAGACCCTTTACATGTCGGGCGCGAGTAGCATCGCGGCCGTGAAAGGAGTCGTCCTCGCGGGCGGGACCGGCACGCGGCTGCACCCGCTGACGCGGATCACGAACAAGCACTTGCTGCCGATCCACGATCGGCCGATGGTCAGCTACGCGGTCGAGGCGCTCATCCGCGCCGGGTTGACCGAGCTGATGCTCGTGACCGGCGGGACGCACGCCGGCGAGTTCTTCCGCCTGCTCGGCAACGGTCACGAGCACGGGATCGACCGGCTCCTCTACGCCTACCAAGAGAAGCCGGGCGGGATCGCGGAGGCACTCGGGCTCGCAGAGCGGTTCGTCGACGGCGACCGCGTCTGCGTGATGCTCGCCGACAACGTCCTCGAGCGGACGTTCCGCTCCTCCGCCGAGGCGTTCGTGGACCAGGAGCGCGGTGCGCGCATCCTGCTCGCCCGCGAGCCCGATCCGGAGCACCTCCGTCACCTGGGCGTGCCCGAGCTCGGCGGCGACGGCCGCGTGGTCCGCATCGTCGAGAAGCCCGACGACCCGCCGAGCGAGTACGCGGTCACGGGCGTCTACTTCTACGACGAGACCGTGTGGGACCTCCTACCGAGGCTCCGGCCCTCCGGCCGCGGCGAGCTCGAGATCACCGACGTGAACAACTGGTACGTCGAACAGGGGACGATGGAGTACGACGTCCTCGAGGGGTTCTGGGGCGACGCGGGTGAGTCGATCGACGCCTACTACGCCGTCAACGATCACGTCCGCGCGCACGGCGCGAACCATCCATGATCGACGGCGTCGAGCTGATCCCGCTCGAGCTGCGCGGCGACGAGCGCGGCTGGCTCTACGAGCTCCGCCGCGACAGCGCCCTCCCGGCGCCGACCCGCCAGACCAACATCTCCTTCTCGCGCGCGGGAGTGATCCGGGGACTGCACTACCACGAGCGCGGCCAGTCCGACCTCTTCGCGTGCCTCTCCGGAACCGCGCGAGTGGTCGTCCTCGACCGCGACAGCGGCGAGACGATGAGGGTCGACATCGGCGACGCGAACCCGGTCGCGGTCTGGATCCCGGGCCGGCTCGCGCACGGCTACGAGGCGCTCACCGACGTCCTCTTCTGTTACCACGTGACCGAGGAGTACGACCCCGCCGACCCGGACGAGCACGGGATCCCCTGGAACGACCCGCGCGTCGTCGACCTGTGGCAGACGACAGATCCGATCCTCTCCGCGCGCGATTCCCGGAAGTCCTGATCACCGGAGCCGGTGGCCAGCTCGGGACCGCGCTCGCGGAGGCGTTTCCGTGGGCCGACGCTCTCCGCCGGGGCGATCTGGACGTCGCGGAGACGGTTCCCGGCCGACACGACCTCGTCCTGCACGCGGCGGCATGGACCGATGTCGACCGCGCGGAGGGGGATCCTGCCGGCGCCGAGGCGGCGAACGTCCTCGGCACGCGGAACGTCGCCGCCGCGGGTGCGCCGGTCGTCTACTTCTCGAGCGACTACGTCTTCGACGGCGCGAAGACCGAGCCGTACCTCGAAGCGGACGAGCCCCACCCGCTCGGCGTCTACGGGCGGACGAAGCTCGCCGGCGAGCGCGAGGTTCGCGACGGCTGGATCGTGCGCTCGTCGTGGCTCTTCAGCTGGACCGGCCGCAACTTCGTCCGGACTATGCTGCGCCTCGGCGCCGAGCGCGACGAGGTCGCCGTCGTTGACGACCAGCGCGGCTCGCCGACGTACGTCGGCGACCTCGCCGAAGCGACGCGCGCGATTCTCGATCTCCCGCAGGGCCTCTACCACGTCGCCGCCGAGGGCGACTGCACCTGGGCCGAGTTTGCCTGGGCGATCTTCGAAGAGGCCGGTCTCGACTGCCGCGTCCACCCGATCACGACCGAGGAGCTCGGCCGTCCGGCTCCGCGCCCGCCGTACTCGGTCCTCCGTTCGCAGTATCCCGAGACTCCCCACCTCCCGCATTGGCGCGAAGGGCTCCGTGAGTGCCTCCGGCGCCTCGGTATCCGATGAGGGCGAGCACGGCCGCCGCGGCCGAGGGCATGCGCGCCCACCTCCTCACCGCCCGGGTATGTCTACGCTGTCGCGCGATGCGCGTGCTCGTCACCGGCGGCGCCGGCTTCATCGGTTCGCACTTCGCGAAGCGCCTCGCCGCGGCCGGCGACGAGGTCGCCGTGCTCGACAAGCTCACGTATTCCGGCAACCGGACGAACCTCGAGGGCGCGGACGTCGAGTTCTTCGAGGGCGACATCTGCGACCCGGAGGCCGTCGCCGAGGCCGGGGCGGGCGCCGAGGCGATCGTCAACTTCGCCGCCGAGACCCACGTCGACCGCTCGATCCTCGGGGCCGCCGAGTTCATCGAGACCGACGTGCTCGGCACATACGTGCTGCTCGGCTTCGCGCGCGACGCAGGCATCCGGCTCGTGCAGGTCTCGACCGACGAGGTCTACGGTGACGTGCCCGAAGGCCGGAGCTCGAAAGAGGACGACACGTTGCGCCCGTCGAGCCCGTACTCGGCCTCGAAGGCGGGCGGCGACCTGCAGGTGCTCGCGGCCGTGCGCACCTTCGGCATCGACGCCTGCGTCACCCGCGGCGCCAACACCTACGGCCCCAACCAGTATCCCGAGAAGCTGATTCCGCTCTTCGTCACGAACGCCCTCGACTGCGAGCCGCTGCCGGTCTACGGCGACGGCCGCCAGCAGCGCGAGTGGCTGCACGTCCGCGACCACTGCGCCGCAGTCGAGCTCGTCCTCCGCGAAGGCACGCCCGGAGAGACGTACAACGTCGGCGGCGTGCAGCACGAGAACCTCGAGATCACGAGCCGGATCCTCGAACTGACCGGGGCCGATCCCGGGCTCGTCCGTCACGTCGACGACCGGCCGGGCCACGACCGCCGCTACGCGCTCGACGATGCGAAGCTGCGTGCGGCCGGGTGGGCTCCGAACACATTGCTCGGGGACGGGCTCGCAGAGACCGTCGAGTGGTACCGCGAGCACCGTGCGTGGTGGGAGCCGATCAAGTCCGGCGCCTACCGCGAGTACTACCGGCAACAGTACGCCGAGCGGCTCCGCTAACCCTCGCCGTCCTTCTCTCTCTTCTCCTTCTTCGGCCCCCGCCCGCGGTGCTTCCCGTGATGCTTGCCCCGGCGCTCATCAGACGCGGTGGGCGTAGCATGCTGAACGACCGCCCGGGCAGGTCGCGTGGCGGGCACGGTCACCGTCTGCACGACGGTCGGGGGCGGCTTGGCCGCGTTTCCAGTCGTGAGTGCCGCCGAGAGCAAGAAGGCGAGCAGGCCGAACGCGAGCGCGGTCGCAATCGCGAGCGGCGTCCGGCGGCTCCGGCGACGGACCGTGACGGCGGTCGGTGCGGTCGCGGCGGCCGGTGCGACCGCGGCCCGCAGCGCGGCGACGAATTCGAGGCACGACGCGAACCGCTTTTCCGGGTCCTCGGCGAGCGCGCGGGCGAAGACCTGCCGGGCCGCCGGGGGCAGCTCGGTGGACGGCGTGGGCCCGGGCCGCGTGGCGGTGAGGAGCTCGTGCGCCACCACCGCGAACGCATAGCGGTCGGACGCCGCCGTCGCGTGGCCGCCTGCCGCCTGCTCGGGGGCGAGATAGCCGGCCGTGCCGAGGATCACCCCCGTCTGCGTGTTGGAGTCGACGCCGGCGGCCCGGGCGATCCCGAAATCGGCGACGTAGACGTTGTCGTCGCGGTCGAGCAGGAGGTTGCCCGGCTTCACGTCGCGGTGGACGACGCCGTGCTCGTGCGCCGCGTCGAGCGCTCGGGCGGTCTGTTCGAGCCATTCCAGGGCGAGGGCTTCGTCGACCCGGCCGGCTGCGAGCCGAGCCGCGAGCGATCCTCCTGGTAGGTACTCCATCACGAGGTAGGGACGCCCCCGGGTCTCGCCGACGTCGTAGATCGTCACCGTGTGCGGGTCGCCCGAGAGCCGCGCGGCCGCGCGCGCCTCGAGCAGGAACCGCTGTCGGATGTCGTCGTCCTCGGCGCAGTGCTCTGCGAGGACCTTGACCGCGACCGGTCGGCCGAGCTCGGCATCGTGTGCGCGATAGATCTCGGCCATGCCGCCGCGCCCGACCGGGCGGGCGTCGCGGTACCTGGCTGGGAGCGTGGGCGAACCCACCGCCATACTCGTCGCTTGCCCGTGCTCCGGCCTGCCAAACCGGAACAGCTGTAAAGGATTTAGGGGGTTTGGGGCAAAGTCAGCTAGCCTGGGTCTCCCAGCCGGTCGTCATGCCAGCTCGCCGTCTCGCCCTCGTGCTTGTCGCCGTGGCCGCCCTCGTCGGCCCCGCCGGTGCTACTCCGCAGGGCCCGGCTCCGGTCAGCGTCACCACCTTCGTGATCACCGGCCACGGCTGGGGTCACGGCGTCGGCATGCCGCAGTGGGGTGCGTACGGCTACGCGGCGCACGGCGTCGCCTACGACAAGATCCTCGCGCACTTCTATCCAGGGACGGCGCTCGCCCTCGCGCCGGCCGCGAAGGTCAAGGTGCTGCTGATCGGCTCGGCGCGGAGGATCATCGTCTCCTCGAGCGACCCGTTCACCGCTGTCGACGGCGAGGGCATCAGGCACCAGCTCCCCGGGGGCAACTACCCGCTGACCCCGGCGCTGAAGGTGAAGCTCGCGCCCCATGCGCCGGCGAAGGCGCTCCCCGGCCCGGTACGGTTCGTTCCCGGCACCAGTGCGCTGTGGCTGGCGCACCCGTGGCGCGGCGACCTGATCGTGTCCGCGAAGGGCAAGTCGCTCTCGGTCGTCAACTCGGTCGCGCTCGACTCGTACGTCCGGGGCGTCGTCTCGAACGAGATGCCTCGCGACTGGCCCCTCGAGGCGGTCAAGGCCCAGGCGGTCGCCGCCCGCTCCTACGCGCTCGCCCACAGGCGGGGCGCCGCGTTCGACCTCTTCGCCGACACCCGCGACCAGGTCTACGGCGGGATCGCCACCGAGACGCCGGTCGGCGACCAGGCGGTCGCGGCAACGAAGCGGCAGGTGCTGATGTACGACGGCAAGGTCGCGACGACGTACTTCTTCTCGAGCTCCGGCGGGATGACCGCCTCGATCGCCGACGTCTTCGCCGGCTTCAAGCCCGTGCCCTACCTCGTCTCCGTGCCCGATCCATACGACACGGCCTCGCCCTGGCACACGTGGGGGCCGGTCGTCGTTCGGGCTGCGACTGCGGCGCACCGGCTTGGCGTGCCGGGCCTACTCGCGCTGCGTCCCGTTCCCGCCACCGGCCGACCGCGGTTCGTCATCGCCATCGGCCGAGACGGCGACGTGCCGCTGCGCGACGGCGACCTCCGTCGCGCGCTCGGGCTTCGGTCGGGCTGGATCCGCGTCGGCCTCCTCATGCTCACGCGTCCGCCGGGGCCGGTTGCACAGGGGTCCCCGGTGACGCTGAGCGGCCGCGCCGAGCTCGTCAAGGGCGTGACGCTCGAGCAGCGCGGGCCCGGAGGCGTATGGCAGGCCGGGCCGGCGCTGATGGTCGGCTCCGATTCGTCGTTCTCGGTCGCGGTCACGCCGACGGCGACGACGGAGTACCGCCTCGCGGCCGGCACGGTCAAGGGCTCCCCCCTTCGCGTCGTGGTCGGCTCGTGATCAGAGGTGTCGCCCTCCTCTTCGTCACGGCCGCGCTTGCCCTCCCGGCGGCCGCGTCTGGCTTCACGCCGACCGATCCGCTCGCGTCGAGGCAGTGGTACCTGAGCCAGATCCACGCGTTCGACTTCTGGCCCGATGTGCCGCCCGTGCTCGCGCCGGCTCGCGTCGCGATCGTCGACTCCGGAATCGACCTCGACCATCCCGAATTCGCCGGGAAGGTGGCGCGTGCGCAGAGCTTCGTCGGCGGCGACGTCGCCGACCATCAAGGCCACGGGACGTTCGTCGCCGGGATCATCGCGGCGGCGACGGGCAACGGCCAGGGGATCTCGGGGATCGCGCTCTCAGCCCAGCTGCTCGTCGCGAAGGTCGTCCGTTCCGATGGGACGATCTCGCCGAGGGCGGAGGCGAAGGCGATCCGGTGGGCGGTGAACAACGGCGCGCGCGTGATCAACCTCAGCCTCGGCGGGCTGCGCTCCCGGAACAAGAACGAGGACACCTACTCTGCGGTGGAGCAGGACGCGATCGAGTACGCCTACGCCAAGGGCGCTGTCCTCGTCGCCGCCGTCGGGAACGGCGACCAGGCCCCGAAGACGCCGTGGGACCTCGCCAGCTACCCGGCCGCGCTGCCGCACGTGATCGGCGTCAGCGCGCTCGCGCAGGACGGGTCGGTGCCGGCGTTCTCGAACCGGGACGCGTTCTTCGACGACATCGCCGCACCGGGCGTGAACATCGTCTCGACGCTGCCGCGCGCGCTCACAGCGGCCCGGCCCGCGTGCGCCGAGCAGGGGTACTCGATCTGCGGGCCTGCAGAGTTCCGTGCGGCGGAAGGGACGTCCTACTCGGCCGCCGAGGTCTCCGCAGCCGCCGCCCTGCTGATCGCCGTCAAGCCGACACTCACCCCCGACCAGGTCTCGACCCTGCTCGAGCGTTCCGCGGTCGACGTCAACGACGCCAGTGGATGCAGGCGCTGCCCGCTGCTGCGCGATCCCTACAGCGGCTGGGGTCAGCTCGACGTCAGCGCAGCGCTGAGGGCGCTTGCCGGGCCGATTCCGCCGGCCGACCGCTACGAGTCCAACGACGATGCGGGCGCACGGGCGTTCGCGCTCTGGGGCCGCTCGATCGACGTCACCGCCACCCTCGACTTCTGGGACGACCAGATCGATGTGTACAAGGTCCGTCTGCGCAAGGGTCAGACCGTCGCGGTCACGCTCCACGGGCCGGTGGGCGGCGACGCGAGCCTCGTCCTCTGGCGGCCGGGGACACAGCGAGTGGAGGGGCTCTCGCCCGAGCTGCAGGCACGGCGTCTGACGCAGTCCGTGCACGCCGGCTCCTCCGACGAGCACTTCCTCCACCGGGCCCGGCAGAGCGGGTGGTACTACGTCGAGGTCAAGCTTCCCTCGCCGGGTTCGGGGCAGTACCGGCTGCACATCGCCAAGTCGCCCGTGTGAGTCTCCGCGTCGGTGTGCAGCTGCCTGAGGTCGAGCGCGAGGTGCGCTGGCCGGAGTACCGCGTGCCGCTGATGATCGGGTCGAGCGGCGAGCGAATGCTCTCGATCGCGCTCCCGCACGTCGACTGGTGGAATACCTGGTACTCGGCCTACGGCAACACGGTCGATGGGTTCGCGGCGTTGAATGCGCGCATTTCCGCTGCTGCGTCCCGCGCGGGGCGCGACCCGGACGACGTGCGCCGGAGCGCAGCGGTGCTCGTGGAGCTCGAGCGGGACGCGGTCAAGCGGCCGCGCTCCGACGTGGGGGTCGCGCCGCAGGACCTTTCCACCCACCTCGCGGGGCTCGAGACGGCGGGAGCGGATGAGGCGATCCTGATTCTTCGTCCGATCACGGAGACCTCGATCAGGGCTGTAGCAGCTCGTCTTCCGGCACGTCCCTGATCGGTCGCGCGGGGCTCCCGTAGACGATCGTCCGTGCGTGGACGTCCTTCGTCACGATCGCGCCGGCGCCGACGAACGCCTCCTTGCCGATGTCGATCCCCGGGAGCAGGATCGCCCCGCCGCCGATCCGGGCGCCACGGCGGATCGTCGGGCCCTTCATGAGCTCCTTGCGCCGCTCCGTGCGACCCATGAAGTTGTCGTTCGTCGTCACGACGCACGGCGCGATGAACACGTCGTCCTCCAGTGTCGAGTAGGCGGTGATGTAGGCGTCGGCCTGGATGCGCGTGCCGCGGCCGACCGTCGTGTCGTTCTCGACGAGCGAGCCCCGGCCGACGACGACGTCGTCACCGATCGTGACGCGCTCCCGGATGCAGGCCTGGTCGCCGACGATACAGCCGACGCCGATGGTCGAGCCGGCGAAGACGATCGCCCCCGTCGAGATCACGGTGCCGTCGCCGACCGTGGTCGGGGGAAGCGGGTCGCGCCTGGCGGTCGAGCGCGGCCCGAGCGTCGGCTGTTTGCCGACGACCGCGTACTCGAGCACGCGCACTCCCTCGCCGAGCACGGTTCCCTCGTAGACGACCGCAGTCGGATGGACGTCCGCTTCAGCCACGGAGGGATTCGGTCAGCCGCTCGAGCGCTCGGACGACCATCGCGCCGTCCTGCGCGACCTTCTCCCGGTCGCCGTCGCCGGCCACGAGCCGCAGAAAGTGCTCGCATTCGAGCCGAAGCGGCTCCGAGGTCGGGATCTTCGGGATGAAGATGTCGCCGCTCCGGGTCTGCCACTCGCCGTAGGTCTCGGCTCTCTTCCACGGGGCCTTGTCGTAGACCGTCACCTTGCGCTCCAGCTCCATGTCGTCGAACACAGCCATCTTGTCGCGGCCGACGACGGTCATCCGCCGCATCTTGTGCGGGTCGAGCCAGGAGAGGTGCATGTGCGCGATCTTCCCGGAGGGAAAGCGGAGGTAGCAGAAGACGACGTCCTCGACGCCGTCCGTGAGGAAGTCGCGGCCGTGCGCGATCGCCGCCTCGGGCTCCTCGTCGAGCAGGTAGAGGATCACCGAGAGATCGTGGACGCCGAGCGACCAGAGCGCGTTCTCGTTCGTGCGAACGATGCCGAGGTTCTGGCGGTTGCCGTAGACGCAGAGCACGTCGCCGAGCTCGCCCGCGTCGATCAGCTCCTTCAGCTTCTGGACCCCGGGGTGGTAGAGGAGCAGGTGGCCGGGCATGAGGACGAGGTTCTGCGCGGCCGCCAGCTCGACGAGCTCGTCCATCTCGACGCCGCGCATCGCCGGCGGCTTCTCGACGAGGACGTGCTTGCCGGCTTCCAGCGCCTGCTTCGCGAGCTCGTAGTGCGTCGGTACCGGGGTCGAGATTACGACGGCATCGAGCGAGTCGTCGGCGAGCATCTCCTCGAAGGACGACGTGTGGTCTGCGTCCGGGTACTTGATCGCGAAGGCGGCGAGGCGCTCGCCCTCGATCTCGCAGATCCAGGCAAGGTCGCCGAGCTCGTCGAAGTTGCGCGCGAGGTTCGGGCCCCAGTAGCCGAGGCCGGCGACGCCGACCTTCACAGCTTCCAGACCTTGCTGTTACGGGCTTGCCGAGTCGCGTTCCTGAGGTCGACGACCAGGTTCGCGTCTTCGACCAGCTGGTCGTAGTCGATCGCCGAGTGGTCGGTGACGATCACGACGCAGTCGTGCGCCTTCGGGTCGAGCGGGGCGGAGACGAGCCCCAGCTCGGGGAGGCTGGCCACGAACGGGTCGTGGTACGCGACCTCGGCACCCGCGTTGCGCATCAGCTCGATGATCTTCAGCGCCGGCGACTCGCGCATGTCGCCGATATCGGGCTTGTAGGACACGCCGAGGATCAGGAGCTTCGCGCCGGCGAGCGACTTGCCGGCGCCGTGGTTCAGCGCCTGCGAGATCAGCGAGCGGCAGTAGTACGGCATCGACTGGTTCACCTTCCCGGCGAGCTCGATGAACTCGGTCGTGAAGTCGTACTCCCGCGCCTTCCAGGTCAGATAGAAGGGGTCGATCGGGATGCAGTGGCCGCCGAGACCGGGACCGGGCTTGAAGCTCATGAACCCGAACGGCTTCGTTGCGGCGGCGTCGATCACCTCCCAGACGTCGATCTGCATCCGGCCGCAGAGGCGGGCGAGCTCGTTGACGAGAGCGATGTTGACCGAGCGGAAGATGTTCTCGAGCAGCTTCGTGAGCTCTGCGGCTTCCGGCGAGGACATCCGGACGACTTCGTCGACGGCGGACTCGTACAGCTCTACGGCCGCTTCCGTGGAGGCCTGGTTGATGCCGCCGACGATCTTCGGGGTCGTCTTCGTGGTGAAGTCGGTCCGGCCGGGGTCGACGCGCTCGGGCGCGAAGGCGAGATGGAAGTCGGTGCCTGCTTTCAGACCGCTGCCCTGCTCGAGCAGCGGCTGGAGGACGTCGCGGGTCGTGCCGGGATATGTGGTCGACTCGAGCAAAACCAGCTGTCCCTCGTGCA
Organism: Actinomycetota bacterium; assembly: GCA_046723895.1. Lineage (GTDB taxonomy): Bacteria > Actinomycetota > Thermoleophilia > Gaiellales > Gaiellaceae > DATBLE01. The sequence continues at coordinate 12,530 of JBKOVL010000251.1, forward strand.
GGTGGGGAGCGATGTTGCGGGCCGTGCTCTCGATGGCGGACACATCGGGCTCGCGCTGGCGGGAGAGCGGTGTCGGGACCGCGATCACGATCGCGTCCGCGTCGGCGACGACGCCGAAGTCGGTCGAGGCGCTGATCCGGCCCGCGTCGACGAGCGGCTTCAGCCTCTCGGGTGGGACGTCGCTGATGTGGCTCTCCCCGCGGTTGATCGCTTCGACGAGCTCGGGGATCAGGTCGACGAGGACGACCTTCTTCCCCGCCTCCGCGAAGGCGTGAGCGTGCGGCATGCCGACGTAGCCGGCGCCGATGACGGCGATGTCGTAGGTGCTCATTCCGGCGTCGAAGCGTACAGAGCGGCCGCAATGCGCCCGGCGGCCTGCCCGTCGCCGTAAAGCGAGGGCCGTCTCTGCGGCATGCGCGCGGTCCGGACGGCCTCGACCAGGCGGTCGGGGTCGTCGTCGACGAGCACATTCGCCCCAGCCTCGACCGTGTCGACCCACTCGGTGGAGGGGCGTGCGGTGACGCACGGGACGCCGTACCAGTACGCCTCCTTCTGCAGGCCTCCGGAGTCGGTGACGATCACACGCGCCTGCGACGCGAGCGCGGCAAAGTCGAGATAGCCGAGCGGCTGGACCAAACGGACATTGTCAGGGGTCTGACCCCCGAGATCGGCGATTGCGGCCATTGTCCGCGGATGCGCGGGGAAGATCACAGGCTCGGCGAGGTGGGAAAGCCCCTGCAAGATCCGGCCGAGGCGCGGCTGCGCGACGTTCGCCTCGCGGTGCAGCGTCGCGACGCAATATGTAAAGGGTCTGACCCCTGCCAGGTCCAGAATCGACGATCGCTCCCGTGCGATCGGGGCAAGGCGGAAACAGGCGTCTGCCATCACGTCTCCCGTGACCTCGATCCGCCCCGCGACCCGCTCGCCCTCGAGGATCCTGCGGGAGCGCTCGTCGGGGGCGAAGAGGAGGTTTGAGAGGCGGTCGGTCTCGATCCGGTTGTGCTCCTCCGGCATCGAGTCGTCGTGACTCCGCAGGCCGGCCTCGACGTGCGCGAGCCCGACGCCGCCTTCCGCCGCCGCCCTAGCGCCGCCGAGCGTCGAGTTCGTGTCTCCGTACACGAGCACCCAGTCGGGCTTCTCGGCCGCGATCGCGTCGCGAAGTCCGGGCCGCAGCGCCTCGAGCATCTCCTCGCGCCGCAGACCGCCGACCTCGAGCCGGTACCGCGGCTCGCCGAGCCCGAGGTCGTCGAAGAAAACCTGGGACAGCTCGGCGTCGTAGTGCTGCCCTGTGTGGAGCACGACCTCCTCGATCCCATGCTCCCGCAGCGCCTCGGAGACCGGCCCGGACTTGACGAACTGGGGCCGGTTCCCGACGACCGAGAACACTTTCACTCGGGCTACACTACGCAGCCCGCGGGGCCGTTAGCTCAGCTGGTAGAGCAGGGGACTCTTAATCCCAAGGTCGAAGGTTCGAATCCTTCACGGCCCATGTCGAAAACCCCTGCAACGCCCCGCCGCTTGAAAACCCGGAAGGCGAGAGCGCCTGCGACGTCTGCCGGGTGACGGCGCCTACGACTACCCGGCGTTTTGGCCGTGAGTTCCGTCTGTCAGCTGCCTGAGCAGCTGCTCGACCTGGTCGAGGCGCCCGGAGAGATCATCGAAGCGTGCGTCGACTCGGGCTTGCTCCTCCTGCTCAGCCTGCGCTTCGGCTACGTCCCGCTCACGTTCGGCGCGGGCAACGAAGGTGGACGTGATCGCCGCGATCGTGATGGTGAGGAAGGCAATGCCGTAGAGCATCACGAAGGCCCCGACCACGCGTCCCGGGACATGCTCGGGTGTGACGTCCCCGTAACCGACCGTGGTGACGGTCTGCAACGCCCACCACATCCCGACCCAGATGTTCGAGTACTCACCATGGTCCAGCAGCCGCATCGCCACTCCGCCGCCGCCGACGACCACTGCGGTTGCGGTCACGATCACGCCCACGGCTCCGCGAATCGAGACAGGCTCGCGGAGAAAGCGCGTCATACGCCGCTCGATCAGATTTGGACGGGGCATGAGAAAGAAACTAGGGTGGCACTCAGCAACGAGATTCACGCTCAGCGGATGGTGTCCTCCGGAGGGCGTCGTCCTGGATCGATCAGGCTCGCCGGCAACTGGATCGCACCCACTCAGCTAGGGAGATCATGAACGCCAACACGACGCTGAGGAGCGAGACCGCACCTCCTTCGATCGTGCCGCGGTGGGAATGGCGGGCTTTCGGTCGTTCCTTCGGCTCAGCGGAGAAGAGATTCGCCGCGCTGTCCCCTGAACGCGTGCAGGAAAGCGACGAGCTGTATCTGCTCTCGAGGACAGCTGACGAAAACGTCAAGGTTCGCGACGGGCTCCTGGATGTGAAGCAGCTCGAGCACGTGAACGCCGACGGGCTCGAGCAATGGGTGCCGGTCTTGAAGGCGCCGTTTCCGATCCTTGCCGCCGAGGTTGCCTCGGTGCTCGAGAGACTCGACACCGCCGTTCTACCCCTGTCACGCGACGCCTATACGCTCGACGAGCTGGTCAACGAGCTCGTGGTCCCGAGTGCTGATCTAGTCGCCGTTCGCGTACACAAGCTCCGACAGCGGTACACGATCGGCGGGTGTATGGCCGAGCTGACCAACCTCCGAACGGACGCCGGGGAGACGCGCACGGTCGCACTCGAGTCAGAGGATCCGGGCCGAGTGATCGCGACCCTCCGCGACCTGGAGCTCGACTCGTTCCCAAACGTGAGCTTCCCTCGCGGGCTCAAGGCGCTCGCCGGGCTCCGTGCCCGGCGCTACGCGGTCGTCGACGTCGGCACGAACTCGGTGAAGTTCCACATCGGCGAGCGGACCGCCGACGGAGCGTGGCGGACGATCGTCGATCGCGCCGAGGTGACACGGCTCGGCGAAGGGCTGGACGAGAGCGGCCGGCTGGGAGCCGAGCCGATACGGCGAACAGCCGACGCGATCAGGGCGATGGTGCGCGAGGCGTCGGAGAACGAGGTCGAAGGAATCGCTGCGGTGGGCACGGCCGGCCTTCGAATGGCGTCGAACAGCGCCCACCTGATCGACACCGTGCGGGCCGAAACGAGCCTGCAAATCGACGTCATCGCGGCCGAGGAGGAGGCTCGGTTGGCCTATCTCGCGGTGAAAGCCGCGCTCGGCCAGGGCAGCGGCTCACTCGTCGTCTTCGATACCGGGGGCGGCAGCTCGCAGTTCACGTTCGGCCACGACGAGGACGTCGACGAGCGTTTCAGCGTGAACGTTGGCGCCGTGCGGTTCACCGAGCGCTACGGCCTCGACGGCGCTGTTGCCGAAGACGTGGTTGCCGAGGCGCTTGACGGCATCGCCGCCGATCTGGATCGGCTGGACGGGCGGCCTTCACCCGACCGGCTGGTCGGGATGGGCGGCGCGGTCACCAACATGGCTGCCGTGAGGCACGAGCTGGTGACGTATGACGCGGAGGTCGTGCAGGGGACAGTGCTGGACGCCGGGGAGATCGACCGACAGATCGAGCTCTATCGCACGCGCGGCGCCGACGAACGTAGGAAGATCATCGGCTTGCAGCCCAATCGCGCCGAGGTGATCCTGGCGGGCGCCTGCATCGTCCGGACGGTGATGTCCAAACTCGGGAGTGAATCGCTGACTGTGAGCGACCGTGGCTTGCGGCACGGGGTGATCGTCGAGCGATTCGGCGAAAGGAGCTGAGATGGCAACAGGTGCGACGAAGAGGTTGAGCGAGCTGTCGAACGAGCAGTTGACCGAGCTGCTCGGGCTGATCCGCAGCGCGGACAGCGTCGAGCTGAAGGTGACGCTGCCCGAGAGCGAGCACCGCTCGGCGATCGGAGCACTGGGGCTCGACCCGCTCGAGGCAGAGATCCGGCAGATCTACTTCTTCGACACGCCCGATCTCCAGCTGCAACAGAACGGCGTCGCGGTGCGCGCGCGGCGGGTTCAGGGGCGGAGCGGAGACTCAGTCGTGAAGCTTCGCCCGGTCGTCCCGGACGACCTTCCAGAGGACATCCGCAGATCGGCCGGCATGAACGTCGAAGTCGACGCGATGCCGGGAGGCTATGTCTGCTCGGCCTCGATGAAGGGGAAGATTCCCAACGCGGACGTCCTCGAGGCCGTCCGCGGCGACCGCCCCTTGCGCAAGGTCTTTTCGAAGGAACAGCGCGCGTTCTTCGGCGCCTACGCTCCTGAAGGGCTGGTGCTGGACGATCTTCGCATTCTCGGACCCGTGTTCGTCCTGAAGCTCGTCCTCACACCGCCGAAGTTGGAGCGCAGGCTCGTTGCGGAGATGTGGCTGCTCCCGGACGGATCGCGGATCCTCGAGCTTTCGACCAAGTGCCCGCCGGCCAAGGCGCTCCAGACAGCGGTCGAAACCAGGCTCTATCTGGAAGGCCAGGGTCTTGATCTGTCGGCAGACCCGCAGACGAAGACGAAGGCAGCGCTCGAGTTCTTCGCCGGCAGGCTCCGCGACGAGACAGTGCCCGCGTAGTCGTAACCGGAGTTGCTCAGACGCGGGAATGAGCTAGGCACCGTGCCGAATGCCATGGACGTGATCATCGCGCCGGGCGTGGCGCAAGCGAACGAGCTCGACTAGCTGCTCCGGCCGGTCGTGCCGCAACGCGTCACCATCCCGTAGCGGCGAGCCGGCGAGAGCAACCGCCGCTACCGGAACTACAGGTCGGAAACGAGAACGAGCGTGATTCGCCCTTGCCGCTCACCGCGAGCCACGAAGTACGTCGTGACGACGTCCTGGTACCCCGCAGCGCCCACGTGGATGTGGATATGTGGGGGCCTGCCAGCCTCGCCGGGCGGGACGGGGCCCTCGAACCTGAATGTGCCTGCGCGGCCTGTGATGACGCTCGCCTGGCCGCGCCGGTCGTAGCGGCCGTTCGCGCTCGCCTGCCAGAATTCGACCAAGGCCCCACGAATAGGCGCGCAACCTGGATACCGCAAGATGCGGCCCGTGAGAACGTGGCCGCGCCCGATTCGTGAGCGTCTCGGTGCTGAGGCGGCATTCGTCTCGAAAGGTCCACCGCCGGCCGCTGCGCTCGGCCGACAGGCGGCGACGGCCGGCGTCGCCGACGCTGCGGCCGGGAAGCCAACGGCTACCACGAACGCAGCCGCGAGCAGGACTCGACCCGTCAAGCGCTCACCGACGACAGCACACTAGCTCGTCGCGCACGAGGGCTCCGCAAGCTCTCGAACTTCTGACGGCCGTCTACAGTGGCCCCGTGCGGATCGCGATCGCAGTGTTCGAAGGCGCCGAGGAGCTCGACTTCGTCGGGCCCTGGGAGGTGCTCGCGGCCTGGCGGTACCTCCACCCCGAGGAGGTGGAGGTGTTCCTCGTCGGCGACACGACCGAGCCGCTCACCTGCGCAAAGGGGATGCGCGTGCTTCCCGACCGCACCTGGAACGACGCCCGCGAGCTCGATGTGCTCGTCTACCCGGGCGGGGTCGGGACGCGGGCGCAGCTCGGCGACGAGCGAGTCAGGGCGCGGCTACGCGGGCTGAAGGACAACGGCACGCTGATGACGAGCGTCTGCACCGGAGCGCTCGTCTACGCCGACGCCGGGCTGCTCGACGGGCGCCCGGCGACGACGTACCACACCGCGTTCGACGAGCTGCTGCCGCTCGGAGACGAGATCGAGCCGCGGCCGGACGACCGCTTCGTCGACAGCGGCGAGGTGATCACGGCCGCCGGCGTCTCCGCCGGGATCGACATGGCCCTGCACGTCGTCGGGCGCCTCGCCTCGCCCGACCGCGCACGCGAGGTGCGCCGCTACATCGAGTACGACCCCGAGCCCCCCTACTAGCTTAATCCCCACACCACCCTTTGTCGTGATCCGCACGAGTGCTCAGAGGTTCCTGCGGCGCAGGACGAGCCCGAGCGGGACGATCGCGGCGAGCACGAAATATGGAGCGAGCTCCTTGCGTCCGGACACCGTCCCGAGCCGTGAGCGCGGGCCGGTGCCGAGCGCGGACCGCGCCGCACGCAGGGCGCCGGCGACGTCGTGCTCTCCGAAGGCCTTGCCGTGCGTCGCGCGGAGGAACTGCACGAGCGAGCGCTCGGTCGCGGCCGGCCGCACGTAGCCCGGCTCGGGCACGCCGTCGGGGCCGAAGACGCGCTCCTGCGCCCCGCCGACACGCACGACGACGACCGCAATCGGCGGTCGCACGTGGAAGCTCTGCCGGACGCCGTCGACGTCGAACCCCTCGGTCTCGGCGTCGGTGACGACGAGCAGCAGCCGGCGGCGGATCCCCGGGCTGAAGTAGCCCGAGCCGGGCACCGGGCCAAGTGCGTCGAAGCTCGTCACCGTCTGGGACTCGGCGCGCGGAGGCGGATGCTCGATTCCGACCGCCTTCGCGACCGTGGCCGTGAACGTGCCCTCGTTCGCGGTCGGGAAGAGGAGCGGAAGCGGTCGGTCGGTAAAGGTGGCGACCCCGATCGGGACGTCGGCGAGCCCGGCGCGGAGCTCGTCGGCGATCGTCTTCGCCCGCTCGATCCGCGAGGGCGTGCCCACCGACTTCGACGCGAGCATCGAGCGGGAGATGTCCAGCACGACGAAAGCCTGAGCGTCGCGACGACTCAGCCGCGGGTGCTCCGTGCGGAGGACGGGCTGTGCGGCGGCGAACGCCAGCAGACCGCAGACGGCGCACAAGGCAAGCGGCACGACCAGGCGGCCGCCGAGGCCCTCCTCCGGAAGCCCGAGCATCTTGCGCACCCGGCCAGAGCGCCGGTCGGCGAAGGCCAGCGCGGCAAGGGGCACGAGCGCGCCGAGGGCGACGAGTGCCGCCTCCGGGGTGAGGAACTGCAGCTCCGCGAGCGGGCCCATCAGTAACCGTGCCCCGGCGAGGCCGCGCTCGCCCCGGAGTGAGACCTGCCCTCGCGCCGGAGCGTGCCGGTCGGGCTGTTCGGCGGCGGGGTCAGCTGGTAGATCAGCTCGAGGTTCTTCTTCGCGTGCTCGTTCCCGGGGTCGAAGTGGATCGCGTCCTGGAACTGGAAGACGGCGCGTTCGATCGGCGTCGAGGCACCGCCCGGAACTGTCGAGTCGGCCACGACGAGGATGCCGAGCAGGTTCTCGGCCGCCGCTGCCCGCGCCGCGTTCTTGTCGGCGCGGATCGCGCGCGCGAGCTGCGCCTCGGCCTGTACGCGCAGCGCGGTGCCCGGGAGGCCGGTGTCGAAGCTCGGGATCCCGGTTTGTGCCCGCCGGAAGAGGGCGACCCCACGCCGGAAGGCCAGGTCGTCGTTCACGCCGAGGATCCCGCGCACGAGGCCGAAGGGGACGAGCTCCCCGACCGACCACGACGGCGACGCGTTACGGGCCGTCGAAGCAGCCTCGACGTCTCCGGTCCGGAAGGCCGTTCCCCACTCGCCGGCGTCCCGGGCGGCCATCGCCGCGAATGCGGCGAGGGCGAGGCAGACCGCTGCGGCGCCGAGCAGGATCCAGCGCCACCGCGTCATGCGGCCCGTCTCCGGCCGAAGGAGAGCGTCGCGAGCGCGTGCTCGTTCAGCCCGAGCAGGAGGGCGAGTGAGCCGGCGGCGGCGACGAGGGCAACCGGAAAGGGGCCCGGTCGCGAGCGGCGCCGAGCGACCCTCTGGACGGGTTCGAGCGTCGTCACCGACCCGCCGCCGTGCGCGAGCGCGCCCCGGAAGAGCTGTGCGTCCTCGGGCGTCGGGTCGAGGCCGACGATCTTGATCGGGATCGATTCGCGCGCGAACGAGGCGAGCGTTTGGCCGAGCTGCGGGCGGTCGTTCGGCGCGTCCGCCAGGTCGCTGATCAGCACGACCGATCCGTTGGAGATCCGGTCCCGCCGGAGCATCCGGCGGGCGAGGTCGAGCGCCGCCCAGATCCGCGTCCCGCCCGAGAACGCGTCGGCCCACGGATTGTGCACACCACGCCTGGCGAAGAAGCGGAGGTACGGCCTGAGCTCCGACGCCGGGGTTCCGGGTGGGAGCGCCTCGTAGGCGATGTCCGAGAACAGGACGAGACCGATCCGCCGGCCGGAGCCCGCGAGGTCCTCGAGCGTGCGCTCGATCTGCGCGTAGTTGTCGTAGGAGACGCTCCAGGACATGTCGACCGCGACGATTGGGCTCCTTCCATGCGGGAGCAGCCCTGTGCGCTTGCCCGACGGCTGGGCGGCGAACCAGGCTGCCACGAGCGCTCCGGCGAGTGCTGCGGCGAGCACGGCGCGCACGGCGAGCGTCCTCCGGTCGGGGCGCGCCAGGGCGGAGATGTCGCCGATGGGGATCGACGGCCTCACAGCGACTCCTCGACGCGGTCGGCGAACGAGGAGGCCGCCTCGGACGAGGGCGGGTGCGACGACCAGGCGAGTCGGACCGCAGCCTGCGCAAGGTCGCGCCGGCCCTCTGCACGCAGCTCCCGCGCCAATCCGCCCAGTGCCCTCCGCCGCTCGGCCGGGTACCCGTTCGCCGTGCTCGCCCGGACGAGGAGCAGTGCCCGCTGGATCGGGGGCAGGTCGGGCTCGGCTGCTGCCCGCCGCCTCGGCAGCGCGCAGTAGACGAGGACAGCGGCGGCGAGGACGAGAAGCGCGCTGACCGCCGCGAGCAGGGCCTGGAGCATGCCGGGCGCGATCCGGTAGCTGACCGGGGGCAGCGAGGTATCGGCGTCGAGGTGCTCCGTCGGGTCGCCTATGTCGGGGCTCGTCAAGCGGGTGGCGACGCGGTAGGTCGGCCAGTCGACGCGAAGGCGGAGAGCCCGGCCCGCCTTCGAGCGGTAGGAGACGAACGCCCGCAGGAACCGTCGCTCGGCGAGGGTCCGTCCCGGCACGCACGCGGGCGAGAGGCACTCGAGCGTG
>JBKOVL010000037.1:0-6289 GCA_046723895.1 Actinomycetota bacterium
CGCTCGCGCGCGGCACGGATGCGAGGCGCGGGGCTGGGCGACGTCGGCGAAGGCTCCAGCCGGGTGATGCGCACGCGCGGATCGGCCGGCGCGCCGTCGGGGAGCGCGCCCGTTTTCTCGTAGCGCGCGAGCGCTTCGAGCGACTCTGCTTGCACCTTGCGCCGCAGCTCTCGTTCGGACGGCGCCGAGGGGGACAACGTCTCGTCGAGGAGCTCGACGAGCGCGCGAGGGTCGAACGGCTTGGTGACGTACTGCAGCGCGCCCTGGATGCCGCCGCGGAGACGCGCCTCGGGCTCGTCGGCGGCGGTCACCATGAACACGGGGATCTCCGACAGGTCGCGCCGGCTCCCCGCCTTGAGCTCGTCGAGGACGGCCCAACCGTCGGTCCCGGGCATGCGCACGTCGAGGAACAACGCGTCGGGCGGCTCCTGGCGCACGCTTGCGAGCGCTTCGTCTCCGTCGGCGGCCGTGACGACGCGGTGCCCTGCCTGTTCGAGATTGATGCGAACGAGCTCGCGAATGTCAGGTTCGTCGTCGACGACGAGGACGAGGGCCATCGCGCGCCACGATATCCGTGAAGTTCACGCCACGCGGCTGAGCCACTCCGTCGGACGCTCGAGCTCGTCCATGGTCGGGAGCGACTCCGGACCGCGCCATGCGGCGTCGATAGCGCGCGGGCCGCCGACGCGCACGACCTCGGCGACGAACGCTTCCCCGACCTCGTACTGGCGGAGCTTCGACTCGAACCCGAGCAGCTTGTACAGGATGCCGGAGACGCCTCGACTGCGGCGTCGTGCTTGGAGCACGCGCGCCATGCGCTCTTGGCCCGCGATGTGCGCGCGGCCGACCTCGTTCATGACGCTGTTGCCATGACCTTCGAGCAGCGACATGAGCGCTTGCACCTGTGCGAGCACGCCGCGCTGTTCGCGTGATGCGAAGAGGGCCACGAGCCCGCCGTCGTCGAGCGGGTTGCGCCCCTTCCTGAGCTCGTCGGCGGCGCGCATCGTCGCCTGCACGAGCCGACCGGGATCCGGGTCGACGATCGCGAGCGCCTGTTCGACCAGCGACAGGAAGTACCGCTTCAGCCACGGGATGGCCGTGAATTGAGCTCGGTGGGTCACCTCGTGGATTGCGATCCAGAGTCGGAAGTCACGCGGCCGGAACGCGTAGCGCTTCTCGAGGGCCAGGATGTTGGCGCCGACGTAGTAGACGGCGCCGTTGGTCTCCGTCGCCGCGGACTGGTCGGGGTCGTCCGGGACGAGGAGGTCGTACTGGCCGAGCACGCGTTGGGCCATGAAGCCGAGCAGCACGCCCATCTCGGTGCCCGCCACACGCCGTCCGATGGGAGCGACGGGGCTGCGCGACATCCGTTCGGCGACGCGCTCGGTGAGCGGGTGGAGCATGCGGCGCATCGAGCCGACGTTGGCGTGCACCCACTGGGCGCGGTCGAGCACGCACGCCGATGCCGTGCCGGGCGCATGCAAGCCGGTGAAGTCTCCGACCAGCTCCTCGGCCTGCGTCGTGACCGCCGAGAAGTCTGAGTGGAGCGATCCCCCGAGGTACGACGCGGCGATGGGCTCGCGCCCCGCGAACCGGCGGGCGACGCGCTCGGCGAGATCCCAGTCGACGGGCTCGGGGGGCGCGGCCGTCTCGGTCTGGGTCACTTGTTGACCGGGCGCCCGCGGTACTTGGGTCGCAGCACCCTGATGTAGTACCCCACACCCAGGGCGAGCAGAAACAGGATCGCGCCGATCATGAGGAGCGGGCCGACCCAGTAGAACCACTTGTACCGGTCGTTGGCGAGCACCGGTCCCGCGCCCGCCGGTGCGGCAGTGAGGGCGATCGCGGCGACCATCGTGAGCGGCATCGCGGCGAGGCGGATGATCTTCACAGGCGGTGGCTCCCGGGCGTACTCGGACGTCACCGTCATCGTAGAGCGAGCAGCATCGCCCGCTCGGGTCGGTCAAACGGCCTCGGGGCCGCGCCGCTCTTCCTCGACCGAGATGCCGATCGCCTCCGCGATCCGGCGCTTCAACTCGGGAGGAACTTCGTCTCGGCACTTCGTGGCGACGACCTGGCGGAGCTCGATCTCGAAATCGAAGCCGTGGGCGCACGGCGGGCACTCGTCGAGATGTCGGGCGATCGCTCGCCGCCGCCACACCGTCAGCTCGCCGTCGAGGTACTGGTAGATGCGAACGATCGCTTCGTCGCAGTCCATCTCTTCCAACTATCCCCCCGCTGGGTCCGCTGCCGGGTGGAGACCTCGCTCCCCCGCGAATTCCCACAACGCCTTCTGGAGCTGCCTTCTTCCTCGATGCAACCGGCTCATGACCGTCCCGATCGGGACGTCCATGATCTCGGCGATCTCCTTGTACGAGAAGCCCTCGACGTCGGCGAGGAGCACCGCCATGCGGAACTGCTCGGGGAGCGCCTCCAACGCGTTCTTCACGAGCTCGTCGGGGATGGCGTCGAGGACCTCGGCTTCGGGCGTCCGGTCCGCGTTCGCCGCTTCGAGCCCGCCGAGACGCCGATAGAGGTAGAAGTCCTCGGTGTCGTCGAGGTCGACCTCGTCCGGGCGGCGCTTCTTGGCCCGGTACGTGTTGATGAAAGTGTTCGTGAGGATCTTGTAGAGCCACGCCTTGAGGTTCGTGCCCTCGCGGAACCCGCCGAACCCCCGGTACGCGCGGAGGTACGTCTCCTGGACGAGATCTTCGGCGTCGGCGGGGTTGCGCGTCATGCGCAGCGCCGCCGAATAGAGGGCCGACATGTACGGCATCGCGAGCTCGGCGAACTCCGCCTGGTCGGCCATGCGCCAAGGCTAGTGCCGGGCGTCGAATCGCCCTCGAGCGGGTGTCGCGATCAGCGCGGCGTGAAGGTCGAGGCGCTTCTCGAGGGCGCGGCCGGGGAGGACCGAGCCTCCCCGAACCGCGCCGGTCGCCGCCTACCGGAGACCGAGCTTGCGCGAGCAGTCCGGCCATGCGCCCCAGCCCTGTCGGCCGAGGACGCGTTCGGCCACGATGATCTGCTGCTCACGCGTGGCGAGGTCAGCACGGGGCGCGAAGGCGCCACCGCCGAAGCCGTCCCAGGTCGCCGGCAGGAACTGAAGACCTCCGAAGAACCCGTTTCCGGAATTGATCGCCCAGTTCCCGCTGCTCTCGCACTGCGCGAGGCGATCCCAGACGCCGGGCCCGAAACGGCCGTAGCGGCAACCGCCGACGACGCCGACGAGCACCACCGCAGCCGCGCCGCGTCGGACCCAGGACTTGATCTGCATGTCGCTCTCCCTCGTCGTGGGCTCGAACCGAGCCCTCCGTCGGGGAAGAGCGGCGCGACCGCAGCTGGCGTGTCGTGACGCGAAAGACGCCGGCCCGGGGCCGGCGGGGAAGTCAACGAGAGATTACGTGCGCCGGGCCAGGAAGGGAACCCGAATCCCAGACGTCAGCTGATCGAGCCGCCTACTGGGCGGTAGCAATCTGGCGCAAGCCCCGACATTCGTCGTAAGTTCACCCGGTTCCGCTCCGTCGGCTGCGATCCATGGGCCGGGTCGACCCAGCCTCGGAGTTTCTGTGTGACCGCCCAATTGCGCCACCGGGCGGGGTCGCTCCCTCGCAAGCGCCCGTCGGGGCCAGCGGCGTGTCGGGTGGCACGCCTGCACCGTCCGCGTCGAGCGCCTCGGCTCCCGGGCGCGCGTCGAGCGCCTCGGCTCCCGGGCCCGCGTCGGCATCCGCACCCGCACCGACACCCGCACCGGCACCGGCACCGGAACCGACACCGACACCACCGGTGCCGACTCCGACAACGCCGCCGCCACCCACACCCCCAGCGCCGCAACCGTCCTGCACGATCGGGCTTCTGGGGACGTGCATCATTGACGGCGGCGGCGGCTTACTTCCGTGAGCACAGCTCGTGCGGCGCGCGGGCGCTGAGAAACCTATGACGCGATCTCTTCGGGGACGGGGACTTCGCGTGCACTCGACTGATGCGAACGGTTCGTCGGGCGGCGCGAGGTCGGAGCCGGGAAGGGGACTCGAACCCCTGACCTGCTCATTACGAGTGAGCTGCTCTGCCAGCTGAGCTATCCCGGCGGGGCTCCGCAGTCTACGGCCGGGATATTCCGGTTTGGGTGGTCGGGGCTCGAATCCCCACGGAGGGTGCGCCTCGCCGCGCGCGCCCGGGCGAGGAGGCCCCTCGCGATGCTCGCGAACGCGGCGGCTCAGCAGGTGGCCGAGAAGTCGTCGCGGGATTCGGTTTGGGACTCGATCGCCGCGTGCGAGACGCAGGGCAATTGGTCGATGCAGGGACCGTCGTTCTCGGGTGGCGTCGGCGTCGCGAACAACACGTGGTCCAGCTTCGGCGGCACCGAGTTCGCTCCCAACGCCGGGCAGGCGACACGTGAGCAGCAGATCACCGTGGCCGAACGGGTGCGCGCCCGAGTGGGGATGGGCGCGTGGGGGTGCGCCACGCGGCTCGGCCTCAGTGAGCTCTCGCCGCCGGTAGGTGCATCATGAGGCGCTCGAGGAGGAGCGTCTCGTTCGGGTTGAACTCGAACGCGTCGCGCGCGTCTCGGCACGCGTCGATCGCCTGCATGCACGCCCGCGGTGTGAGCTCGAGCACGGGCTGGTCCGTGTTCAGGCGAGGTGCGTCCGGTCCGGCAAGTACGTCGCGGTAGACGGACTCGAGCGCGGTGATGCCCTCGAGCAGGAGGTCCGTCCGGGCACGGCGGTGCTGTCGGCGGTGACGCTCGGCCTGCCGCTTGAGCAGCGCAGTCCGCGACCGCTCCGGATACCCGGCGCGTTCGAGCTCGGCGCTCAGCTCGTCGACCTCGGTCACGTGCTGCGCGTCGAGGTGGGCCACGGCGACCTGCAGCGCCTCGGTCACCTCGTCGACACCGCGCATCGCCGACCCCGCGGTCCCGTCGAGCTGCGCGGCGACGGTCACGAACGCGCGTCGCACGTCGCCGAGCACCCCGAGCATCGCCCGAGCACGGTCGAGGCGGCCGCCGGCCAGCCGGGCCGCGAGCTCCGCTGATTGGGGATCGGCGTGGTCGTGGACGAGCGCGTCGCGCAGCGCGGCCTCCGGGAGCGGCGCGAGGTCGATCCGCTGGCAACGCGAGCGCACCGTCTCGAGCAACTCGTCGGGCGACGACGTGACGAGCAGGATCGTGCTGCGGGCCGGGGGCTCTTCGATCGTCTTCAAGAGCTTGTTGGACGCCTGCTCGTTGAGGCGGTCGGCCTCGAACAGGGCGACGACCTTGTGCTCGGCCTCGATCGGTGCCCGGTGCGCCTCGCGGATCATGGCCTCGGCCTGGGCTACCAGGATCTGATTGCCCTCGGGCTCGAACTCGACCACGTCGGGATGCATCCCCCGCATCACGAGGTCCTGCACGCGCTCGTCGTGGTCGGGTGCGACAAGTTCAGCCGCGAAGCAACGCGCGGCGTCCTCCAAGCCCGAGCCCCGCAGCCCCACCAGTAGGTAGGCGTGCACCGGCCGTTCGGCGGCGCGCTGGAGCAGCCCGACGGCGCGCTCCTGACCGACGACCCGATCCCACATGGCAGTCAATCTACGGCTCAGCCCGTGAATCGGACTACGGCTCCAGATCCTGGCTTGTCCTGCCGATACCCATGCCAGACCGACTCGACGGCGATGCCGGAGTACCTGGGCAGTGGCGCAGCCTCGACAAGCGAAAACGAGCGCGTTTCGCGCCGTACCGGGGCTTGCTCCGATGCTGGCGGCCGCATCGCTCGCGCGAGCGGGCGCGACGATGATCGGCCTCACCATGGACTTCGTCGCCTACGAACAGTCCCATTCCGCTTTCATGGTGGCGATCGTCGTCTCCGCGTTCGGCTTCGCCTTCGCGATCGCCAGCCTCGTCGCCGGCCACGTCCTCCGGCAGGGGGCCTACGGACGATGCTCGTCGGGTCCCTGGTCTCCCAGATCATCGGGGCCCTCGCACTCGCGAGCGTGACCAGCACAGCCGGGGCTGACGCGACTTGACTCACCGTCTTCGGGTTCACGAACGGGCTCGCCTCCGCGTTCCTCTTCTTGGGATCGCAAATGCTCCTTCACGGCCTGGCGTCGAGCGAGCACCTCCACCGCGTCGTGTCGCTCGACGCCGCCGGGGCGAGCATCTCACGCATCCTCGGGCCCGCCGTCGGAGGCGTCCTGCTCGCGTTGATCGGCATTCCACCCGTCCTTCTGATCGTGGCGGTCTGCTACGTGCCCCTGATCGCTGTCACTGCCGTTCTGGCGCCGCGTGTCAACGATCCCGAACCTGCGCACCGGCCACGGC
>JBKOVL010000116.1:0-9445 GCA_046723895.1 Actinomycetota bacterium
CCGTCGACCTGACCACGCTCGACACGCTTGCGGCCAACGGCGCGCTGAATCCGAAGCAGATCGGGCTCCTTTGGCTCGACGTCGAGGGTCACGAGCTGGAGACCATGGAGGGCGCAGGCACGATCCTGCGGCGCTCGGTGCCGATCGTGATGGAGTTCATCCCGCGGACGCTGCGCAGCGGTGGGAAGCTCGATGCGCTCGGCGCGGTGCTCGCCGCGAACTACACGCACGCCGTCGACCTGCGCCACGAGCCGCACGGCAAGCTCGAGCTGCTGCCGCTCGGCGACCTGGCGACGGTCGCCCACCGTTACGAGCGCGGTTTCACCGATCTGCTGATCCTGAGCTCCTAGCTCGCAGCGGCGAGTGTCCGCGCGGCGCCGAGCCCGTCGACGAGCAGCACGTGGGACATGCCGTCCCTGCGCGCAAGCGCCCGCCCGCGATCCCTTCCTCGGCCCGGCCGCCTCTCTACGCTAGCCCCGTAGTGAAGGTCGTCGTCCTGACCACGTCCTACCCGCGCTCGCCCGAGGACGTCGCCGGAAGGTTCGTCGCCGACGCCGTCGAGCACGTGCGCGCGCACGGGATGTCCGTCGAGGTGGTCTCGCCGCTCTCGTTCCACCACTTCGGGATTGCGTACGGCCTCGGCGTGGTCGGCAACCTGCGCCGGCGTCCATGGCTCGTCGCGGCGCTGCCGGCGATGCTCCTCTCGTTCGTCCGTGCGGCACGCGCCGCCGCGCGCGACGCCGACCTCGTGCACGCGCACTGGCTGCCCGCGGGAGCGGTCGCGGCACTCACCGGGCGGCCGTTCGTCGTCCAGCTCTGGGGGACGGACGTCGAGCTCGCCCGCCGCGCGCCGTGGCTCGCCCGCGCGATCCTCCGTCGCGCGCGACTCGTGATCTGCGCGTCGCAGGAGCTCGCCTCGGCGGCGCGCGGGCTCGGTGCACGCACCGTGCGCGTGATCCCGAGCGGTGTGGACGTCCCGGAGACGGTCGAGGAGCCGGACGAACCGCCGCATATCCTCTACGCAGGCCGCCTCTCCACGGAGAAAGGCGTCCTCGAGCTGCTCGAGGCGACGCGCGGGCTATCCCTGGTCCTCGCCGGCGACGGGCCCCTGCGCGAGCGCGTGCCGCAGGCGCTCGGTTGGGTGCCGCACGACGAGCTCCTCCGGCTCTACGAGCGCGCGGCGGTCGTCGCCTGCCCGTCGCACCGGGAGGGGTTCGGCGTGGCGTGCGCGGAGGCGATGGCGCACGGTCGGCCCGTGGTCGCCTCCGCGGTCGGAGGTCTCCGCGATCTCGTCGTCGACGGGGAGACCGGGCTGTCCGTCCCGCCGGGGGACGTTCCCGCGCTCCGGGCTGCGCTCGAGCGGCTCCTGGCCGACTCGGAGCTCCGCCGCCGGCTCGGCACCGCCGCGCGCGCGCGTCCGCGGGAGCACTTCTCGTGGGAGCGCGCGGTGTCGCTGACCGCCACCGCCTATCGGGAAGCCCTGTCACCTCCTCGGCTACGCTAGGGCGGTCGTGAGGACGCGGGAGCTGACGATCGACGGCGTGCGGATCGCCGACGACACCGATTGCTGGGTGATCGCCGAGATCGGCCACAACCACCAGGGATCGCTCGATCACGCGAAGCAGCTCTTCGCCGAGGCCGCCACCTGCGGCGCGAACGCAGTCAAGCTCCAGAAGCGCGACAACTATTCGCTGTACACGCACGAGGCCTACAACCGCCCCTACGACAACGAGAACAGCTACGGGCCGACGTACGGGCTGCACCGCGAGGCGCTCGAGTTCGGGCGGTCCGAGTACCAGGAGCTGAAGGCCCACGCCGCCGAGCTGGGCGTGACCTTCTTCGCGACTGCCTTCGACTTCACGAGCGCGGAGCTGCTGGCCGATCTCGACATGCCGGCCTACAAGATCGCCTCGGGCGACCTGACGAACACGCCGCTGCTCCGCTTCGTCGCCGAGATCGGACGGCCGATGATCGTCTCGACGGGCGGCGGGACGCTGGACGACGTCCGCCGGGCCCACGACACGATCGCGGAGATCAATCCCCAGATCGGCATCCTCCAGTGCACCGCGGGCTACCCGGCCGAGTGGGGGGAGCTCGACCTGCGCGTGATCGAGACGTACCGGGAGGTCTTCCCGGAGGCCGTGGTCGGGTTCTCGGGGCACGACAACGGAATCGCGATGCCGGTGGCCGCGTACGTGCTCGGCGGGCGGATCGTCGAGAAGCACTTCACGCTCAACCGCGCGCTGAAGGGCACCGATCATCGCTTCTCGCTCGAGCCGGTCGGGCTGCGCAAGCTCGTCCGCGACCTCCGTCGCACGCGGGTTGCACTCGGCGACGGCACCAAGACCCCGCACCCGAGCGAGGCCGACCCGATCACGAAGATGGGCAAGAAGATCGTCGCCGCGGCGACGCTTCCGGCCGGGCACGTCCTCCGCCGCGAGGACCTGGCGCTGAAGTCGCCCGGCGACGGCCTGCCGCCCTTCGAGCTGGACAACGTGATCGGTCGCGTCCTGCGCCATCCGCTCACCGAGGACTCCGCACTGACGTTCGAGCACCTCGAGGAGCTCCTGCCGCAAGCAGAACGGGCCGAGAGCTATGCCTCCGCTCCTCTTCGGTCCAGCCCCGCCGGCGCCCGCGAGCGCGGCGACGATGAGCACTGACGGCCTTCGAGGCCGCGTTGCCGTCGTCACCGGAGCACTCGGAAACCTCGGCCCCCTGTGGACCCGCGCGCTCGCGGCCGAGGGGGCGACGGTCGTCGGCATCGACGTGCGCGAGCGCGAGGGCATCCGCCGGGCGGACGTCACCGACGGGGTCTCGCTCCAGCGTGTGCTCGCAGAGATCGAGACGCCTTCGATCCTCGTCAACAACGCGGGAATCGACGCGCCGCCGGGCGCGGCCGGCGACGCGTCGTTCCTGAGGACGCTGGAGGTGAACGTCGCGGGCGTCTTCAACGCGACGCAGGTCTTCGGCCAGGCGATGTGCGAAGCCGGCCGCGGCTCGATCGTCAACATCGGCTCGCTGTACGCGTCGGTCGCGCCGATCCCCGCTCTCTACGACCACATCGAGCCGCCATTCGTCAAGCCGGCCGCCTACGGCGCCTCCAAAGCGGCGGTTGTGAACCTGACCCGCTACTTCGCGCGGCTGTGGGGCCCTTACGGCGTCCGCGTGAACGCGCTCTCCCCCGGCGGCGTGCTCGGGGGCCAGGACCCGGAGTTCGTCCGGAAGTACTCCGAGCGCGTCCCGCTCGGGCGCATGGCCGAGATCGAGGACCTGGCCGCGCCGCTCCTCTTCCTCGTCTCCGACGCCTCGGCCTACGTCACCGGCCACGAGCTCCGGGTCGACGGCGGCTTCACCGCTTGACATGCGCCGTAGGCTCGACGGAGGCGACCAAAGAGCGGAGGCGCCGGCTTTGCCGGTGCCGGAGCGGGAGATCCCGCACGTCTTCCACCAGATCTGGCTCGGTCCAGATCCGCTCCCGCGCGACTTCGTCGAGTATCAGCGCTCGTGGTCGCGCCACCACCCGAGCTGGGAGCTTCGCCTCTGGACGGAGGACGACCTGCCCGAGGACCTGGAGCGGAAGGAGATCTACGAGCTGCTTCGCCGACCGGCGGAGCGATCCGACATGCTGCGGCTCGAGCTGCTCCGCCGCCACGGCGGCGTCTATGTCGACGCCGACTTCGAGTGCCGGCGCTCGATCGATCCGCTGCTGGACGGCGTGACGTTCTTCTGCGCGTACATCGAGCCGGGTCGGGTCAACAACGCGCTGATCGGCTCCGTCGCCGGCCACCCGCTGCTCGAGCGCGGGATCCGCGAGCTGCGCCCGCGCACGACGTTCGGGCCTGTCGACAAGGAGGGAACTGGGCCGCTCTTCTTCAACCGGCTTGTCGCCGGCGATCCGGGAGCGACAATCTTCCCCGAGGAGCTGTTCTACCCGCGGACACCGGCCGCGGCGGCGGCGGCGTATGCAGTGCACCACGCGGCCCGCAGCTGGAAGGACCCCGCCGAGCTTGTCGTCGACGCGACGCGGGCCGAGCAGCGCCTGGCGATCGCGCAGGACGAGCTCGCCAAGATGGAGCAGCGCTACCGGTTCGCCCGGGCGGAGGCCGAGGCCCTGCGCAGCTCGCAGCGGGCGCGGGCGACGGCGCTGCGGACGCGCCGGTTCCTCGTCCGCCGGGTGCCGAAGGAGCGCATCCGTTACGTGCTCGGGACGCTGCGGGCCCGGGCGCTCAGGCGCTGACTACACTGCCGCGCGTGGACGTGGTGCTGCGGGCCCTGTTCTTCGCCGTGATCCGCCCCGTCGGCGTGGTGCTCCGCCTGCGCGGCGACCGGCTCGCACTGCGGAGGCCCGAGTCCACCAACTGGCGCGCCTTCGAGGGGTAGCCGTGGCCCGCGTGCTCGGAGTCTCGTGCTACTTCCACGACGCTGCCGCCGTGCTGGTCGAGGACGGCGCGCTCGTCGCCGCCGCGGAGGAGGAGCGGTTCACGCGGATCAAGCACGACGCCTCGTTCCCGCGGCGCGCGATCGAGTTCTGCCTCGAGTCCGGCCCGGTGGACTACGTGGCCTTCTACGAGAACCCGCGGGTCAAGTTCAACCGTGTCCTGACGACCGCCGCGACGATGGGCAAGCCCGCCCGCGACGCGTTCGTGCACTCGATGCGTCAGTGGGTGACGGAGCGGCACGGGATCACGCGGAGGCTCGCCTCGCTCACCGGCGTCCCGCGCGACCGCGTGGTCTGCGCGAACCACCACCTCTCGCACGCGGCGAGCGCGTACTTCCCGTCGCCCTTCGACTCGGCGGCGGTGATCACGGTCGACGGCGTCGGGGAGTGGGCGACGGCGACGATCGGGAGCGCGGCGTCGACGAACGGTGGTCATCGCCTCGAGGTCGACGACCAGGTCGACTTCCCGCACTCCCTCGGGCTGTTCTACTCCGCCTTCACCGACTTCCTCGGGTTCGAGGTCAACGAGGGCGAGTACAAGGTGATGGGGATGGCGCCGTACGGCGAGCCACGGTTCGCCGACGAGCTCTCCCGCGTTCTGCGCACGTACGAGGACGGCAGCTTCTGGCTCGACCTCGACTACTTCTCCTTCCACTACTCCGCCAGGAAGGCCTACACCGACAAGCTGCCTGGCTTGCTCGGCACGGGGCCGAGGAAGCGCGACGAGCCCTTCGATCCGGACGACGAGCGGAGCCGCCGCTACGCCGACATCGCTGCCAGCGTTCAGGAGGTGACCGAGCGCGCGATCATCAACCTGGCCCGCGCCGCCCACCGTCGCAGCGGCTCGCCGAATCTCTGCTTCGCCGGCGGCGTGGCCCTGAACGCGCTCGCGAACCGGCGGATCCTCGAGGAGACCGAGATCGAGCAGCTCTTCATCCCCCCTGCTCCGGGCGACTCCGGTGCGGCGCTCGGGGCAGCCCTGCTCGTCGAGCACCTGAAGCTGGGCCGGGCAGAGCGTGTCCCGCTCGAGCACGCATACTGGGGGTCGAGCTACTCGAGCGAGGAAATCGGGGCCGCGCTCGGGCGGACCGAGGGCATCGAGTTCCGCGAGTCGAGCGGCGAGGCGGAGGTGCTGGCGACGACCGTCGAGGCGCTCTCCGGCGGCGAGGTCGTGGGCTGGTTCCAGGGCCGCTTCGAGTTCGGGCCGCGGGCGCTCGGAAACCGGAGCATCCTCGCCGACCCCCGCCGGCCGGAGATGAAGGAGCGGATCAACGAGAAGATCAAGTTCCGCGAGCCGTTCCGGCCGTTCGCGCCTGCGGCGGCCGAGCAGCTCGCCGAGACGCTCGTCTCGCCGGCGCAGGCGCGCCAGCACCCGGCGCGGTTCATGCTCCTGATCTGCGAGCTCGAGCCCGGGCTCGCCGCACGGATCGGCGCGGTCAACCACTTCGGCACCGCCCGGCTCCAGACCGTGCGCGAGGCGTGGAACCCCCGCTTCTATCGCCTGCTCGAGCGGTGGGGCGAGGTCGGCGGGATGCCGGTGCTCCTGAACACCTCGTTCAACCTGCGCGGGGAGCCGATCGTCACGAGCCCACAGGACGCGCTCTCGACCTTCATGCGCAGCGGGCTCGACCTGCTCGTGCTCGAGAACTTCGTCGTGCGCAAGCCGGCGCCGTGAACGAGCAGGAGGCCAAGGCCCGCCGCGCGGAGCTCGTTCCCCAGCTGCGTGCCTACGGGAAGCTCGAGCGGGTGCTCTGGCCGATCGTCACCGCGACCGCCGAGGCCGGCTTCTCGACCCCCACCCTGACCACCGACTCCCGCGGCCACCGGGTGACTCGGCTCGGCGACAGGGAGGCGCGCAGCGACTCCGTTCCGGAGGGGGCGGGGTTCGTGCTCGGAGGCTCGTATGCGTTCGGGGTCGGCGCGTCCGACGACGCGGGCACGCTCCCGGCCGCGCTCTGGCGGCGGACGGGCGTGCCGTTCGTCAACCTCGGGCTGCGCGCTGCGAACTCGGCTCAGGAGCTCGTCTCCGCGCTCCCCTTCGCGGACCGGGAGACCACGTTCGTCGTCTGCAGCGGGCTGAACAACTTCTCGACCGCGCGTGGAGCGCCGGGCCTCGACCCGCTCTTTGGGCCGATGCACCACGAGGCGCACATGGCCCGGCTCGCGAGCGTGCCGATCACGCGGCTCGCCAGGCTCGTCGACGATCCTCTCGGCTCCGTCGGCGACAAGGCCCTCCGGCGTGAGCTCGCCCGCCGGCGGCGTTTGCGGCTGCACAAGCGCGTGCGGCCGTACCGGCGGCTCGAGAAGCGCATCCGCGGCCGGTTCGCCTCGGCGGCCCCCCAGCCCGCGCCACGCCCGCGGCCCCCGGAGCCCACCCCGGAGACCTTCGCCGAGGCCGCGGGACGTCAGCTCCGCGACCTGCGACTACTGCGCCGACTCGTCCCGGTGCAGGCGAAGATCGTCTTCGCGCTCCAGCCGCTCGCCCCGTACACCGGGAAGGAGCCCTCACCCGAGGAGCAGGAGCTCTTCGCAGCGCTCGACGTGCTCCAGCCGGGCCGCTGGCGCGAGCTCAAGCGGTTCCTAGGGACCTACTGGGGCGAGTACGCGGCCGCGCTCGAGGACGGCTCCGCTGCCGCGGGCATTCCCTTCGTCGACCTCTCCCGGGCCGACTACCGGGGTTGGTGCTTCGTCGACCGCGTGCACATGACCGACCACGGAAACGACACTGCAGCCGCCATGCTCGAGAAGGAGGTCAGGCGATGAAGATCTTCGACTGGCTCCGCGGCAAGGACGACGAAGAGGACGACGAGAGGCCCGAGGACGACTGGCCGGAGGAGGACGAGCTCCCCGGCGACGAGGACGACCCGACCGTCTACCCGCTCTGGTGAGACGCTCGCTCCGCTCGCTGCACGGGGGAACCCCTGGTTCCCCCGTGCGCCCCCTCCTTGCAGATGGTGTGGCGGTGCTATTGCCACGGGGGCCGTCGCAGCGAGCGTCAGTTCGAGCGGTGCCAGCACCGCTGCGTGCCTCTCGCCGGGCAAAGCCCGGCTTCGGCGGCGGGATGGAAGCGACCCGAGGTCGGCGTAAACCTGACGATCCGATGCTCTACTGGTCGCGAAGCCGCTCCAGCTCGGCTTCGGCCTCCTCGTAGCGCCTCCGCCACTCGCTCGCCTCGCGCTGCGCCTCGAGCAGGCGCTTCTCCGCCTTCGCGAGCGAGCGCCGCAGGCCCTCGGCGTCCTTCCAGCCACGGGCGCGATGGTGAGTCGCGTACGCCTGGTCGAGCTCGTCGGCGGTGCGCGGGTAGAAGACAGGCGGGTCGAAGTAGCGGACGCCTTCTCGGCCGGTGAGGAGCGCCTCGAGGAACTTCGGGCCGGTCGCGTCCTTGTCGTAGGCGCAGTCCGGACGCGGCTCGATCGTCGCGAGCCCTTCCTCGAGCAGCGGGTGGCCGGCGACGGCGCCGAAGAGCGCCCCGTTCACGTGCCCGGGCTTGCGGTAGCCGATGAAGAACTCGATCGAGTCGTCGAGGAGGGGATCGATCGGGCGGAGGCACTCGAAGTCGGCGTCGACGTGGACGCCGCCGTAGCGGAGAACGACCTCGAGGCGAAGGATGTCCGCCCGCTCCCACGGCGTGCGTGCGGTGTCGTAGACCTCCGGGCGGCGCAATCCTCGGGGCAGGTTGTCGTCCCGCCAGAAGTGGAGCTCCCAGTCGGGGTTGTGCCGGGGCCACGTCTCCTGAAGGGCCTCGTAGTCCTCCGGAAAGGGATCGGGCCCGACCCAGATCTGGTGGAAGACGCGCGGGATCGTCACTCGTCGCTCGTCCAGATCATTCAGCACGTCGGGGCGCTCTGCTCAGGGCTCGGCGCACAAGCCGCCCGACGCGGCGTGGGAAGCTGCGCCTGAGGCGGTCGAGCTCGGCCTCGGCGCGCTGGTAACGGAGCTTCCGCGTCGCAGCGAGCTCCTTCTGCGTCTCGATCTCCCGCTCGGCCCGCTCGAGGTCGATCCGCAGGAGGTCGGGGTCCTTCCAGCTGCGCGCCTTGTGGTGGATCGCATAGGCGTTCCGTCGGCCTTCCTCGGTCTCGGGGTAGAAGAGCTCGGGATCGAGCAGGGTCACTCCCGGCCGGTCGAGCAGCAGCGTGTCGAGGAACCGCGTGCCGGTTCCCGCCTTGTCGTGCCCGAAGAACTCGACCGGCTGGACCCGCTGCAGCGTCTCGGCAAGTGCGGGGTGACCGGGCCGTGAGCCCATCAACGCGTTGTTCACGCGCCCGGGTTTCGCCAGCGTGATGAAGAGCTCGGCCTCCTCGATCAGCGGCTCGATCGAGCGCCGGCACTCGAAGTCGGTGTCGACATACACGCCGCCCCGGCGCAAGAGCAACTCGAGGCGCAGGATGTTTGCGCGCTCCGCCGGGGCACGCAGGCGCTCGTACACCTCAGTGCGGCTCAGGCCGGCGGGCAGG
The DNA here is from genome assembly GCA_046723895.1 of Actinomycetota bacterium. Taxonomy (GTDB): domain Bacteria; phylum Actinomycetota; class Thermoleophilia; order Gaiellales; family Gaiellaceae; genus DATBLE01. The sequence continues at coordinate 8,893 of JBKOVL010000116.1, forward strand.
GTCTCCTCGGTCCAGAGCCGCAGCTCCCAGCCGGGGTGGTGGGCGATCCAGGTCTGCTGGTAGCCGGCGTACTCCTCCGGAAACGGATCGGGACCGACCCAGATCTGGTGGAAGACGCGCGGGATCAGCATCTCCTCGCTACGCGGACCTTCCGTGGCTACTCGGCGAACGCGTACCCGTCGAAGAACGAGTGCCGGTCGATCACCTGCTCGACGGCCGCGATCTGGGCGGGGCTCCAGTCCAGGAGGTCGCGCGTCCGCTGTGGCGAAGGGAAGACGATCGCGGCGCAGGCCTCGAGGTAGCCGGCCTCCGCGTCGACGCCGAGAAACCTTGAGATCCGCCCCAGCTCGCGCTCTGGGCTCTCGATAACGGTCTCGTGGCGTACGGTCAGCACCGGGTGCTCGCCGGCGGCGATCACCCCGTCGTTGATCTCCGCGAGCCGGCCGACGTACGCGGTCGCGCGGGCACGCCGCTCCTCGTCGCTACCTTCGCGGATCTTCTGCTTCGCGATCCGCGCGACCATGTCGAACGGGTTCCGGACGACGTGGAGCAG
>JBKOVL010000067.1:0-6290 GCA_046723895.1 Actinomycetota bacterium
CAGCGCTGCCCCCGCAGTGGCGGACGCGTGGGAGCACAAGCTCCTCGAGGATCAGATTGCCACGACAGCGCCGGTACGGCTGGAGGTGCTCTTCAGCGCCGAGAGCGCCAGCCACTACGACGCGATCGCGGCGGGGCTCAGCGCGGTGCGTCAACTCGCCTGCGGGGAAGAGGCGTGGGAGAGAGCGCTCGAGGTCCAGCGGCGACTAGCCCACCGGGCGGCCCTCCACCACCGAAGCGTTCAGATTCCCGACCTGCTGGTTGCTGCAGTGGCAGAGCTCGAAGGCGTCGTCGTCTGGCACTACGACAGCGACTTCGACCGAATCGCAGAGATCACGGGGCAGCCGACCGAGTGGGTCGCGCCGCGCGGCTCGCTGTAGGCGCAGGGTCAGCCCCAGGGCAGGCCGGCGAAGCTCTCGGGCCGCCCGGGCTTCCACGGCGGGAACGGCGCATATGCCTCGCGCGGCTCGTTGGTCTCCCGCTCGACTCCCGCGCCGTGTCGGAGCGCGAGCTCGTTCCGCGGGTAGACGGCCGAGCGAGGGTGGAACCGCGAGCCCGACATGAAGATCACGCACGGTCCCTCGCCGGCGCCGACGAAGCCGTGCTCCGTCCCCGGCGGGCAATGGACGAAGTCCCACGTCTTCAGCGGTCGCTCCGCGCCCTCGATCAGCAGCAGGCACTCGCCCTGAAGGACGAGGAAGTCCTCCTGGTTGTCCTCGCGGTGGTACCGCCCGCCCGACTGACCGGGCCGGAGCACTGCGATCGTGAAGCCGAGCTCCGGGAACGGCGCCTCGTCGCCCTCGAACACGCACGCGTCGCCGAGCACGGGGTTCGTCACCCAGGCCGCGTCGCGCACGTTGACGACGAACCAGCCCTCGGTCGCCGCGACGAGACCGGCGTCGGACGGTTCGAGCCTTGCCTCCGGAACGGGCGTCCTCAGCTCGCCGGCATCTCCCCGCCGGTGTGGGCGAACGTCTTGTTGACGATCTTCCACGTCCCGTCGATCTTCGCCAGCGTGAAGAAGTCGACGAACGAGAGCGCGCCCCAGCAGCCGTCCTCCTCGAGCCGCACGGTTGCCGCGTCCCCGACCTGCTCGATCGCCGTGATCCGTGCCCTGAAGCTGCCGTCGCTGTCGAGCGGCATCTGCTTGACGGTCTCGGCGAGCCGGCTTGCCGGCATGTCGTAGCGCCGGCCGCCGATGTGGCCGTACATCCAGGCTGCCTCGTGGAAGCCCTCGTTGATCTTGTCCGGATCGCCCCTCGACGCCCCGTCGATGTAGAGCTGCATCGCAGCCTCGATAGCCGCGCGGTCCGTTGCCGCGGTCACTGCGGTCGACATCGCCTACCTCCCGGTCGCTTGGCCGGAGCGTAACGCAGTGGACGCCTGCGAGACTATTAGGCATGACACAGACAGCGACATTTGCAGCCGGGTGCTTCTGGGGCGTCGAGTCGGCGTTCCGGCGCATTCCCGGCGTCACGGCGACCCGCGTCGGCTACACCGGCGGGCACGCCGAGGATCCCTCCTACTACGACGTCTGCAGCGACACGACCGGCCACGCCGAGGCGGTCGAGGTCGAGTTCGACCCCGAGCAGGTCCCCTACGAGGAGCTGCTCGCGATTTTCTGGGCGAACCACGACCCGACGACACCGAACCGGCAGGGGCCCGACGTCGGCAGCCAGTACCGCTCGGCGATCTTCTTCCACTCGCCCGAGCAGCAGGAGGCGGCGCTGAAGACCAAGGCAGCTGTCCAGGCGGCGCTGCCGGTTCCCGTCGTCACCGAGGTCGTCCCGGCCCAGACCTTCTACGAGGCCGAGGACTACCACCAGCAGTACTTCGAGAAGCAGGGCCGGACGAGCTGCCACTCGGGCCTGCGGACGGCGACGGCGAGCTAGAGCTCAGGCTCTTCTTCGGCGAGCGCGACCACGGGTGCGCGCCCGCGCGTCTGGCGAAGATCGCGGAGGCGGGCGACCGCCAGCGCGGTCGCGGTCAGCCCGGCCACACCGGCGACCGCGAGCGCGAGCGTCGTCCCGCCGACCGAGGCGAGCCAGCCGGCCAGCAGGCCGCCGACCGGCGAGAGCCCGGCGAACGCGAACAGGTACAGGCTCAACACCCGCCCGCGCAGGTGATCGGGCGCGGTCAGCTGGAGGATCGCCTGGCTGTTCGCCGTCCAGGTCGAGAAGCAGAAGCCGATCGCGAGCAGGAGGACGGCGGCCACGGCCTCGTTCCGGACCGGCGCGAGTAGCAGGATCGCGCTGCTGAACCCCGCAGCGCCGAGGATCACCGCGCGCCAGCTGGCCCGGCTCCTTGCCGCCGCGCAGAGCGCGCCGAGCAACGCACCGGCTCCGAAGCAGGCGAACAGCACGCCGAAGACCGCCGCATCGGCATGGAGCGTCTTCGAGGCGAGCACCGGCAGCAGCACGCGGAAGTTGAACCCGGCCGTAGCCACGACGGCCGTGATCGCGAGGACGAGAAGCACCTCCGGCGTGCGCCACGCGTACCCGAGGCCCTCGCGGATCGCCACGCCCGCACGCGCCCGTGTCCGTCGCTCGAGCGGGTACAGCTCGGCCGGCCGCATCAGTAGCAGCCCGGTCAGCACCGCGAGGAACGAGGCCGCGTTGAACGCGAAGCACCAGGCGACGCCGGCGGCGGCAATCAGGACACCGGCGATCGCCGGTCCGACGATCCGGCCTGCGTTGAAGAGGCTCGAGTTCAGCGCGACCGCGTTCGGCAGCTCGTCGCGGCCGACGAGCTGGAACGTCAGCGCATGGCGGTTCGGGGCGTCGAAGACGAGCGCCGCTCCGCCGAGGAACGCGAGCACGAAGTAGGGCCAGATCTCACTCACACCGGAGAAGGCGAGCGTCGCGAGGCCGGCTGCGACGAGCAGCGAACCGGTCTGCGTGAGGATCACAGTCCGCCGGTTGTCGAACCTGTCCGCGAGCACTCCCGAGTGCAGGCCGAAGAGCATGAACGGCGCGTAGCGGGCGCAAACGAGCAGCCCGACGTAGACCGGGGAGTGGGTCAGCCCGAGGACGAGCCACGGCAGCGCCGTGTCCTGCATCCAGGTCCCGCTGGTCGAGACGATCTGGCCGAAGAAGTACAGGCGGTAGTTCCGGTGCTTGCGGATGCTCGAGAACGTCCGGGAGTTGAGCGCGAGGAGGGCGGCGGTCACGTCTCGTCCTCGACGAGCCGGGAGAGCGGCTCGATCGCGCCGTCGAGCGCAGCGACCTCCGTCGCCGACAGCTCTTCGAGTCGCTCGGCGAGCCACGCCGTCCGGCGCCGCTTGACCGAGCGCAGCGCCCGCACGCCCTTCGGCGTCAGTACGAGCCGGATCCGGCGCGCATCTTCGGTCGAGCGCGTACGGACGACGAGCCCCGCTGCCTCCATCCGGTCGAGGTAGCGCGTCATCGCCGGCGCGGAGACGCCCTCGCGCGCCGCGAGCTCGCGTGCGCCGAGGTCGGGATGCAACCGGATCTGGGCGAGCAGCGACGCCTGGCCGCCGGTGATCCCCTCAGCGTGCGCCTCGCGCCGCAGATGCCGGTTGAGGTGAAGGAGAACGGGGCGGAGTCGATTCGCCAACTCGACAGAATCGACCACGATCACAGGCATTTCATTGCCTATGGTAACGAATTTTGGTTCGTCTGCGAGTGGCCCGAGGAGCTACCTGGTGAGGTGCCGGCGCACCGCGTTCAACCGCGGCAGAGCCGGACGGCCTCTGCGTACGCTGCCTGGTCGCTCTCGCCGCCCCAGACGCCGCCGACCTTGAAGTCGGGCTCGCCGATCAGGACTCCGTCCGTGCGGTCGTAGAACTCCTTCACGTTCTCGAGGCCGATCCCGCTGCCGATCAGAACCGGCAGCTCGACCGCCTGCTTGACACCGTCGAGCCGCTCCCAGGTCGGCGGGATCGGGCTGCGCGGGCCGGAGACGATCACCGCATCGACGCCGCCGCGCTCGGCGAGGTCCTGCGCTGCGTACTCGATCGGGACGTCGAAGAGGGGATGCGCGTGCTTCACGTGGACGTCGCCGAAGATCAGCGCTTCCGAGCCGAGCGCGCGCCGCAGGCGGGCCAGCTCGGCGGCACAGCCCTGGATGATCCCCTGATCGGTCACGTAGGCCCCGATCACGACGTTGCAGCGGATGAAGTCGGCGCCGCAGACCTCGGCGATCGAGAGCGCCTCCGTACAGGCGTTGCGGAGGATGTTGACGCCGACGTGCATCGAGGTCGCTCGGCGGACTTCGGTGACGAGCACCGCCATCGCGGCGACCGTGGCGGGCGGGACGTGATCGCGGAAGAGCGGGACGTCGCCCACGTTCTCGACGATGCACGCGTCGAGCCCCGCCGTCTCGAGCTTCTCCGCCTCCGAGAGCGCGAAGGCGACGAGCTCGTCCATCGTCTTGTCGTTCCGCGGGGCCCCGGGAAGCGCCGGCATGTGGATCATCCCGACGATCGGCTTCTTCGAGAGCAGCTCGTGCACTGGGCGATCCTATGCGCCGATGAGCTTTCACGATCTTCTCAGGTCGTGGTTGTACGGTCGTCGGCCGCAGACTACGACCACGAAGGAGAGCCGTGTCCATCGAACCCGACCACCGAACGCTCAGCCGCGGCGCGCTGATCAAGGCAGCCGGCGGCGCCGGCCTCGCAGTTGCCTTCGGCGCGCGCGCCCTCGACGCGCTCGGCGCCGACGCCGAGACCACGGCGACATGCGTCCTCACGCCCGAGGTCACCGAGGGCCCGTACTGGATCGACAACAAGCTCACCCGCAGGGACATCCGGGAGGGCAAGCCGGGCCTGCCGCTCGTCCTCGAGCTCACGATCGTGAACGCGAACACCTGCAGGCCGATCAAGGGCGCAGACGTCGAGATCTGGCACTGCGACGCGCTCGGGAACTACTCGGGCTACGACTCCGGCTCGTCCGGCGGCGGGCCGGGCGGAGGCCCCGGCGGCCATGCGACGCCGACGTCGAGCACGCGCTACCTGCGGGGCCACCAGCGGTCGAACGGGGCCGGGAAGGCGAGCTTCCTGACCGTGTTCCCGGGCTGGTACCAGGGCCGGACGCCGCACATCCACATGAAGGTGCACGTCGGCAGCGCCGACCGCGTCGTCCACACCGGCCAGGTCTTCTTCAACGAGGCGATCACGGCCGCCGTGTACAAGCAGGCGCCCTACTCGAGCCACGGCCCGGTCGACACCCCGCATGCGCGGGACATGATCTTCACCCAGGCCGGCGGGTCGCGCGCGGTCGTCCGGCTGTCGAAGCGGCCGCGGAGCGCGAGGGGTTACCTCGGCAGGATCGTGATCGGCGTCGCGTCGGGGTGACGGTCGCTCAGTCGGGAGTCGCCTTGCTCAATCGAGCCCGGCAAGCTTGCGGGCATAGGCACGCGCGGCGCTCGGATCGTACGAGCGGTAGACCATCAGCTTCTCGGCCTCGATCGAGCCCTCTGCGTGCACCGCGAGCACGCCCTGGTAGCCGGCGTAGCCGCGGGCGAGCAGCGCGCTCGCGAGGTTGACGAGCGCGAGGCGCTCCTCGGCCGGTGCCGCGGCCGCGAAGTACTTCTCCATGTAGGGGCGGACTTGCTCGGCGGCCCAGTCCGCGCCGCCGAGGCCGGTGACGAGGAGCCCGCCGGCGAGGTCGATCACCCGCTCGACGGCCGGGTAGTAGTCGCGCGCGAACGTCCACTTGGCGATGTTCGTCAGCAGCGGGTCGGGGAAGGCGATCCCGTCGCTTCGTCGATGCCGCTGCGGTCGCATGCTGCCGCGATCAGCGCCCTGACCGACTCGGCGTAGGTGATCAGCCAGGTCAGCTTCTCGCGCACGTGGGAGGCGCGGGCAATCCCGTTTGCCTCGGCGAGCGCGAAGCCGAGACCGACGAGCGCGTCGAGGAGCGGGAGCTTGTACGAGACCGCGGTCAGCCGGTGGTACTCGACGAATCCGAGGGCGATGCGGTCGGCCCGGCCGACGTCGCCGGCGAGGAAGACGCGCTCCCACGGGACGAAGACGTCCTCGAAGACGGTCAGCGTCTCGATCATCTTTCGCCCGGAGGAGATCGGCTGCGTGAACGGATCGTCCGTTCCGTGCAGGAAGTCGGAGCAGAAGAGCTTGAGCCCCGGCGTCGCGACCGGCACGGCGAACGCAACCGCCCAGTCCTCCTCGCCCGCAGCGAGTGATCGCGTCGGGGGTCGTCGCGGAGCCCGTCGAGGTACTCCTCTGTCGAGCGCATCAGGGGGAGAGTACGGGGTTACCGCACCGCGTCACCAGCGCGGTCGGCACGCTCGACCGCGCGGGCGAGCTCGACC
>JBKOVL010000258.1:0-4817 GCA_046723895.1 Actinomycetota bacterium
GGGATGGCGTGGCTGCACGCGGTGACGCGCGACGTCATGCACGTCCAGTGGCTCGCCGCGCCTCAGTTCGACGACGGGCTCTTCCGGCCGCGGGGACCGCTCGTCTTCACCGCGCACGACCTGCTCCCACGGCGGACAGCCGGCCGCGAACGCCTGTGGCGGCGGCTTCTACGCCGCTTCGACCGGGTAGTCGTCCACAGCGAGAACGGCCGCGAGATGTTGGCCGCCTACGGCGTAGAGCCCGAGCGGCTGCACGTCGTCCCCCATCCCGTTTTCCGTAGCGACCCGCAGCGGACCGACGACGGCGCGACCGTTCTCGCGCTCGGCGCCATCCGCTCGTACAAGGGCATCGGGGACGCGGTCGAGGCGACGGCACGCGTCGAGGGCGTGCGGCTGCTCGTCGCCGGCGACCCGCTCGAGCCGCTCGACGCCTACCGGGCACCTCACGTCGAGTGGCGGCTCGGCTACCTTCCGGAGGCAGAGCTCGACCGCGCGCTCGGCGAAGCCACCGTCGCCGTCTTCCCGTACCGGCCCGAGATCGACCAGTCCGGCGCGCTCCTGCGGGCCTTCGGCGCCGGCGTCCCGGCCGTCGTGTACGACGTCGGCGGGCTCGCAGAGCCGGTCCGCGCCTACGGCGCCGGCCGGGCGGTCGCGGCCGGCGACCTCGAGGCGCTCGCCGATGCGCTGCGCGAGCTGCTGGACGACTCGGTCGCGCTCGCCCGCGCGCGGAACGGTGCCACCCGTGCGCGCGACGAGCTCACGTGGGACGCCGCGGCCGCGGCGCACCTCGAGCTCTACCGGGAGCTGCTTTGAGCCTGGCATTAAGGTCGACGGACGCCTCTTCATCGCCGTACTTGACTGGGAGCTGGCGCTCCGTTCTCCGGACTTCAACCTGTTCCCATTCGGCGATCGCCCGCGCTCAACCGAGCTGCCACCCACGGCGTGCCGTGACTATTCGAGCCAGTGTGGCAGAGCACGTGCTCACCCGCGGTCGCGTCCCCGCCGACATCGTCTACGTCTACGGTGCCCTCGGTGTCATGCTCTCGGTCACGGACCGGCTGTCGACCGGACAGCCGGTTAGGCTCGGAGCCGGCGGCGGGCTGACCCTTACGGTGCCTGTCAGTCTCTTGGCCTGACCTGCTTGCGTTCTGTCGCCCGCCGCCCTTCGAGGCGCGCCAGCGTGACCTGATAGGAGCGTGGCTTGACGCCCCACTTACGTCGGTGCCCCCTTCGTATGACTTGCTGGCAAGATACTTCTGAGAAAGCTTTCTGTCAAGTAACTTCCCGGCTATCATTTGCCCGTGGCCCCCAAACGCGATTCGGTCGACGCGATCACCGACCAGTGGCGGAGTGAGCGCCCGGATCTCGATCCGGCCCCGATGGGCGTGATCGGCCGGATCTCCCGGATCGCGGCCCTTGCGCAGCGCGAGCTCGACCGTGTGTTCGCCGAGTACGGGCTCGCCGGCTGGGACTTCGACGTCCTCGCGACGCTGCGCCGGGCGGGCGCGCCTTACCGGCTGACGCCGGGTGAGCTCAGCCGCTCGACGATGGTGACCACGGGCGGCATGACGAAGCGGCTCGACCGGCTCGAAGCGCGCGGGCTCATCCGGCGCGAGGCGGGCCCGGGCGACCGGCGCGGCAAGCTGATCGCGCTGACGGACGACGGCCGCTCTCTGGTCGACCGCGCGGTCGAGGCTCATCTCCGGAACGAGGAGCGGCTGCTCGCCGGCCTTGCGGCCTCGAAGCGGAATCAGCTGGCGGGGCTCCTCCGCGAGCTGCTCGTCGGCCTCGACCGGCAGACCTAGACTGCCCGTGGCAGTTCCCAGCATCGGAGGAGGCCCGGATGGCAACGAGAATGGCAACAAGGGTGGTGCGGGCCGATGTCGTCGGCAGCCTGCTGCGGCCGGAGTATCTGCGCGAGGCGCGGGACATGGCGCGCGCGGGCACGATCGATGCGGAGGAGCTGCGCGCGGTCGAGGACCGGGCCGTGCTCGAGGCGATCCCGCTCCAGGAGGGCGCCGGGATCGAGGCGATCACGGACGGCGAGTACCGTCGCAACGGGTGGATCGCGCTGATCCCGATCTACGAGGACCCGCTCTTCCGCGCGCCCGTGAGCGGCTTCGAGTTCCTCGACGCGGACTCGGGCTGGCGTGGCCTCTGGAAGACGGGTGCGGGAGAGCCCGCCGACACATCCGTCCTGCCGCCGCAGGAGCCCTTCGTCACGCGACGCCTCGAGGTCGACCGCGACATCGTTGCCGACGAGTTCACGTTCCTGAAGGAGAACGCCCACGCCCGTGCCAAGTACACGATCCCGGCGCCGAGCTGGCACCGGATCTACTGGCACCCCGAGTATTCGAAGGACGCCTACCCCACCTCCGACGACTTCATCGCCGACGTCGCGCGTCTCCTCCGGGAGCACGTCATCGACCGGCTGGCCGAGCTCGGCTGCGACTACATCCAGATCGACGCACCGAACTACGCCCAGTGGCACATCGACCCGGGCAACCGCGCGGCGTTCGAGGCGCACGGTCACGACATGGCGCACGAACTGGTCGCGGACGCCGAGTTCGACGACATGGTCTTCGACGGCCTGACCGGCGTCACCCGCGCGATGCACATGTGCCGAGGCAACGCCCCCGGCGGCATGTGGGCCGCGACCGGCGGCTACGAGGCGATCTCGAAGGAGGTCTTCCCGCGCCTCGCGAACGTCGACCGGCTGCTCCTCGAGTACGACAGCGACCGCGCGGGCACGTTTGCTCCGCTCGCCGACGTCCTGCACCACCACCAGGTCGTGCTCGGGCTGGTGACGACGAAGGACGGCACACTCGAGGATCCCGACGACCTCGTTGCGCGGGTCGAAGAGGCGACGCGGTACGTGCCGCTCGAGCGGCTCGCGGTCAGCCCCCAGTGCGGCTTCGCCTCGGACGTGATCGCACGCACGATGACGCTCGACGAGCAGGAGGCGAAGCTGCAGCTGATCGGAGAGGTCGCGCGACGGGTCTGGGGGTAGGCGGAGCCGGTGGACTACGAGGTCGCTGTCGTGGGTGGAGGACCTGCCGGGCTGACGGCGGCGCTCTTCGCCGCGCGGCACGGCCGGAGCACCGTGCTGCTGGATCCGCTTTGCATGGGCGGAGCGATCCTGAACACGGAGCGGATCGAGGATTGGCCCGGCTTCCCGGAAGGGATCCCCGGCTTCGACTTCGGCCCCCGGCTCCAGGAGCAGGTGGTGTCGGCGGGCGGCACGGTCGAGCCGGCCGAGGTGAGGCGGATCGAACAGCGCGACGACGACTGGGCCGTGGCGATCGACTCTCGTGAGCTGGTCGCGCGGGCCGTGATCGTCGCCACGGGATCGAGCCCGCGAAAGCTCGGCGTGCCGCGCGAGGAGGAGTTCGAGGGGAAAGGGCTCAGCCACTGCGCGAGCTGCGACGGGCCGCTCTTTCGCGGCCGCGAGGTCGCAATGATCGGCGGCGGCGACTCGGCGCTCCTCGAGACGCTCGAGCTCGGCCACCACGATGTACGGGTGCTGCTCTTCCACTCCTGCGAGACCTTCAGCGGACAGGAGACGTACAGCCGCCGCGTGCTGGAGAGCGCGCACGTCGATGTCAGGCCCCGCAGCCTCGTCGAGGAGATCCTCGGCGAGGGAAGTGTCGAGGGCGTCCGCGTACGGGATCTCGCGAGCGGAGAGTCGTCGACCGTGCCCGTCGCTGCGGTCTTCGTCCACGTCGGCCGCGTCCCGAACACGGCACTGCTCGACGGCGTCGTCGCGCTTGACGAGCACGGCCGAGTCACGACGGACCCCTGGATGCGGACGGGACTCGCCGGCCTGTTCGCCGCGGGCGACGTCCGCGCCGATTCGGCGGGGCAGGCGGTCACGGCCGCGGGAGATGGCGCGACCGCGGCCGTTGCCGCGCACCGGTACCTCGCCGGGCGCTAGGCGGGCTGGGCCGGCCAGGCCGTCTGCGCCTGCGCCTTGCCCGACCGCCTCATCTCCTCGATCCGGAGTCGGTCAGTGGGCGCCTCCTCGTCGGGAAGCGCCGCGAGCACCTCGTCGAAGATCTCCCGCAGCTCCTTCCGGAACTCAGGGTGCGTGAGGACGTAGAAGTCGCCGCGGCGGATCGCACGTAGGGTCTTCTCGCCCACCTCGTCGCCGGACATGCCGTAGGCGTGGATCTCGGGCAGGCGTGCCATGAACTCGGCGTCGGCGGGCGTGACGTCGGTCGAGAGCTCGGCGGGCCGGACCTTGTCGCTCTCGTAGATCTTGCTCTCGACGAGCCCCGGGCAGACCACCGAGACCCCGATGCCATGCTGGGGAAGGGAGTAGCGCAGCGCCTCGCTGATCCCGCGAACGCCGAACTTCGCCGCCGTGTAGATGCCGGCTCCCGGCCCGGCGATGAACGACGCCATCGACGCGGTGTTGACCACGTGGCCGCCCTCCCCGTGCGCCCTGATCCGGGGGACGAAGGTGACGACGCCGTTGATCACGCCGCCGAGGTTGACTCCGAATACCCAGTCCCAGTCCTGGTAGGTGGCCGAGCCGATGTCGTTGAAGAGGTTGATCCCGGCGTTGTTGCAGATCACGTGCATCTTTCCGAATACGCGCTCGGCCTCGTCCGCCGCCGCCGCCATCGCCGCGCGGTCGGTGACGTCGAGCCGGACCGGGTGGACCGCCTCGCCGTCCAGCTGGGCCATCGCCTCGTCCAGGTGGTCCTGCCGGATGTCCGCGATCACGACCTTCATCCCGGCGCCCGAGAAGGCCCTGGCCATGCCGAGGCCGACTCCGCTCCCGCCACCGGTGATGAACGCGACCTTGCCCTCGA
>JBKOVL010000007.1:0-11011 GCA_046723895.1 Actinomycetota bacterium
AGGAAGGCGTCGCTGCCCAAGGTGCGCACGAACCTCGCCGCCGTCCCACTCGGCAAGGAGATCTATGCGCTCGGCGGTCTCGATCCGTTCTTCGCCACGGAGAGCGTCTTCGTCTACGACCCGGCGAAGAACCGCTGGCGCACCGGTACCCCGCTGCCGGAGAAGCTCCACGCGCTCGCGGCAGTCGCGTTCCGCGGCGAGATCTGGGTGATCGGCGGCCAGGACGCCGCCGGCAAGGCGACGAACCGGGTCTGGATCTACAACCCGGGGAGCCGCAGGTGGCGCGCGGGGCCGCGGATGCCACGGCGGATGGAAACCGCCGGCGCCGCCGTGATCGGCGACAGGATCCACGTCGTGCTCGAGAAGAAGTACCTGATCTGGGACGCGGGGTCTCGCCGCTGGAGCATCGGGCCGGGCCTCGAGACGCCACGTCACGCACTCGCCGTCTTCGCGATCGGCGGCACGCTGTACGCGATCGGCGGCTGCGTCACGCCGCAACTCGAGGACAGCGCGGTCGTCGAGCAGCTGAAGCTCGCGTCGTAGGGTTACGGCAACCGCGGCAAGAAGACGAACGACGCCGCGCCGGCCGCGATCAGCAGGAAGGCGCCGGCGCCGAGGAAGAGGTTCGTCGCCTCCGTGTACTCACGTCGGGTGGCGAGTCGTGAGGCGAGTGTCCCGTAGACCGCGTTCAGCCGGGCGCTGCTCGCGGCTGCGTAGAACTGACCGCCGGTCTCGAGCGCGATCTGCTTCAGCGTCCGCGGGTCCGGCGGGACGGAGATCACGGTCGAGAACGCCCCGTCGCTGATCCGGATCCTGCCGCCCGGAGTGCCGAGTGCGACCGTGTAGATCGGGATCTTCAGGCGCTTTGCACGCAGCGCCGCCTCCATGGGCTGGAGCTGTCCGCGGTTCTGGGCGCCGTCTGAGAGCAGCACGATCGCTGCCGGAGGCGTCTTCGAGCCCGCGGGCAGGACGTTCACGCCGGACGCTCTGCCCGCCTCCCGGAGCAGCTCGAGCGACCGGCCGATCGCGTCCCCGATCGCGGTGCCGCCGAAGGCGTTCAGGTTCTCGAGGCCTTGCTTCGCCAGGTCGTGGTCGTCGGTGATCGGCATCGCAACGCGCGCCTGCGAGGAGAACGAGACCATCCCGACCCGGAAACGGCCCGGAAGCTTGCCGACGAACTTCCTGACCGCCTCCTGCGCCGCCGCGAGCCGCGTCGGCTGCACGTCGTTCGCGACCATGGAGCCCGAGGTGTCGAGGACGATGATCACCGTCGCCTGCTCGCGTGGCACGTTGCGGGCAACCGCCGGTCGCGCGACGGCGGCGAGCAGGGCGGCGACCGCGAGCGCGAAGAGCAGCGGCGGGACGAAGCGGCGCTTCTGGGCGGTGCCGGACGCGGGGAGCACCGAGGCCAGCACGTCGAGGTTCGTGAAGCGGAGGGCGAAGCGCGCGCGGCGCCGCTCGACGAGCAGGTAGGCGAGGAGCGCGAGCGGGATCACGGCGAGCGCGATCAGCGCGAGCGGCCAGTCGAACCTCACGTGAATCTCCCCGTGCACAGGGCGTGGATCTGGACCTGGACCGGGATCGTCATCGGCAGGCCGACGCGCGTGACGGTGATCCAGACGTGCTCGCGGATCAGCTCCTCGGTCAGGTGCACCTTCGCAAGCTGCTTCGGCGTCGGATGGAGCGCGGTGTAGATCCCGACCGAGGCCGCCGAGGAGACGAGCCGCTGCCCTGGCTTGCACGCGAGGCCGGCGCGCACTCGAGGCCGGCGCACTTCGACGACCCGGACACGCCGGACGATCGGGCCGGGGCCGACCTGGTCGGGCCGGGCCGCGCTCCCCACTGCCGTCGGCGTCCGCGGCCCGCCCTCGGCCGGGATGCAGCCGATGACCGGGATGAAGCTCGACGGCCGCCCCGGCGGGCCCACCGAGGTCGCGAGGAAGACGGTCGTCCTGCGCGTCGTGATGCCGGGGTTGACCGGGCTCCCCATCAGGCCCGGGAACCGGACCTCGACCCACGGGTTGGCCACCGGTGCGTCCAGCCCGCCGATGAAACCGTCCGGGCAGCCGAGCTGCCAGACCGCCGTGCCGGTGCGCGCGGGGGGAACGGGCCCCGGGACGACCACCCACGGCCCGGCGACGGGGCTGCAGATGGTCAGGCCCTCGCAGACCCGAGGCGGCGCCTGCTCGCCTACGGCGAGGGCGGCCGGGACCGTGAAGATCGCGGCCATTGCCGCCAGTGCCGCGAGCGACTTCACGGGACCCTCCGCAGCCAGACCGCCGAGAACGCCGCGCCGGCGAGCAGGAAGCCGATCGCGCCGAGCGCGAAGGCGAACGAGAGCTCTTCCTTCTTCGGCGTCTTGCCGATCCGGGAGCTGAGCTCGCGGTACACCGGCTTCAGGTCGGCGCTTCGCGGCCCGATGTAGAAGCGACCGTGGGAGAGCTTCGCAATCGTCTTCACCTCCGACGCGTCCGCGGGGACGCGGATGAACTGCACGAAGCCGCCGACGCGCGGGACGCGAACGATGCCGTAGGGAGTGCCGACGAGCACGGCGTTGACCGGCACGCGCACCCGGATCGCGCGACGCACTGCATCGGCCGCCGATACCTCGCCTCCCTCCTGTAGCCCGTCGGTGAAGAGGATCACCGTCGCGGGCGGCACGACGTCGGCCCGGCCGTGCTGCCCGGGCTCGCGCGGCACCGCACGGCCGACGTTGATCGAGGTGACGATTCCGTCGCCGAGCGCCGTGCCGCCGCCCGGCGTCAGCCCGTCGATTGCCTTCTCGACGAGAGCGCGGTTCCGGGTCGCGGGCGCAGCGACGCTCGCCTGGGTCGAGAAGTCGACGACGCCGACCCGGTACTTTGCCGGGAGCCCGCGGACGAACTTCAGCGCTGCCGTCTTGATCGCAGCGAGCCTGCTCGGCCGGACGTCGATCGCCTCCATCGAGCGGGAAGTGTCGATCGCGAGCACGACCGTCGCGTTCTCGCGCTTGACGCTGACGAGCGCGCGCGGCCGCGCGGCGCCGACGAGCATCACCGTCAGGCCGAGCAGGAGCAGCGCGATCGGGAGGTGGCGGCGCCAGCCGGGGCTCCGGTCGACGACGTTCGGCAGCATCGCCGGGTTGGTGAACCGCTCCGCGTACCGGATGCGGTTGCCGTTGAAGACGACGTAGGCGAGCACCGCGAGCGGTACCGCGAGCAGGGCGACGAGCACGAGCGGCGAGGCGAAGCTCATTTTCTCGCCGGCCTCGCCCTCAGGAAGCCCGTCAGCGTGCGCAGCCAGTCCCCCTCCGTGCTCACGACCGCATGACGCACGCCGGCGCCGGCGAGCATCGCGGCGAGGCTCCGCCGCTCCTCTTCGGCTGCGGTCGCGAATCGGCGCCGCAGCTCAGCGCTGGAGGTGTTCACGCGCAGCTGGCGGCCGGTCTCCGGATCGACCAGGCGCAGCTCGCCGGAGTCCGTGAGCTCCTGCTCGCGCGGGTCGCGAACCTCGACGCAGAGCACCTCGTGGCGGCCGGCGACCTCGAGCAGCGGCCGGCGCCAGTCGCGGTCGCCGCGGAAGTCCGAGACGACGACGACGAGCGCTCGCTGGCGCGCGAGCTTCCCCGTGTACCGCAGCGCCGAGGCGAGCGTCGTCCCGCCCGAGCTCGCGGCCACTCCCCGGAGGCCTGCGATCAGCCCCATCATCCCGGGCCGGCCCTGGCGCGGCGGGAGCGCTGCCGTCCCGCTCGCTCCGAACACGATCGTCCCGAGCTTGTTGCCTCGGCGCGTGGCCGCGTAGCCCATGGCGAGTGCAACCCCTTCGGCGACGTCGGCCTTGCGGCGATCGGCCGTGCCGAACTCCATGGAGGGCGAGGCGTCGACGACGATCCAGCTGACGAGGATGCGCTCGGCGAGGTGGACGCGCACGTGCGGGATGCCGGTCCTTGCGGTTGCCTTCCAGTCGATGTGCCGGACGTCGTCGATTTCCGGGTCGTACGGACGAAGCTGCGCGAGCTCCGTGCCGCGGCCGATCAGCTTCGAGCGGTAGTCGCCCGCGAGCAGCCCCTCCACGCGTCTCGCCAGGTTGACGTCGAGCGTGCGGAGCAGGGTCTCCGGCAAAAGGCCGGGACCCGGCCGCGACGGGGTCGGGTCGGAGACTCGGAGACGCTTCGCGATCAAGTCACGCTGCGGTCGGCGTGCTCAGGTCGATCGGCGGGGGCGCGACCGCCGCGATCAGCTCGTCGAGGATCGAGTCGGGCGTCCGCTCCTCCGCGAGCGCCTCGTACGAGAGCACGAGCCGGTGGCGCAGCGCGTCCTTGGCGAGCTCGTCGACGTCCTGCGGGAGCACGTAGTCGCGCCCGCGGAGCACCGCGAGCGCGCGGGCCGCGCGGATCAGGCTGATCGGTCCCCGCGGGCTCGCGCCGAACGAGAGGTACGGGACCAGCTGCTCGAGGCCCACCTCCGCCGGGTTGCGGGACGCGGACGCGAGCTTGACGGAGTAGGTGACGAGCGCCGGATCGACGTAGATGTGGTCGACCGTCTTCTGCAGGGCGCGCAGCTCGTCGAGCGAGAGCACCTGGGGCAGCTCGGGCGCCGCAACCAGCGAGCGGTGCACGACGGTCAGCTCCTCGTCGTGCAGAGGGTAGTCGACCAGGATCTTGAGCATGAAGCGGTCGACCTGGGCCTCGGGCAGCGGGTAGGTGCCTTCGGACTCGATCGGGTTCTGCGTCGCCATCACGAGGAACGGGTCGGGCACGTAGTGGGTCTCGTGGCCGATCGTCACCTGGTGCTCCTGCATCACCTCGAGCAAGGCGGACTGCACCTTCGCGGGCGCCCGGTTGATCTCGTCCGCGAGCAGGAAGTTGCAGAAGACGGGTCCGAGCTCGGTCTCGAACTCGCTCCGGTCGGGCCGGAAGATCCGCGTGCCGACGAGGTCGGACGGGACGAGGTCGGGCGTGAACTGGACGCGCTTGAACGAGCCGCCGAGCACGGCGGCGGTCGTCTTCACGGTCAGCGTCTTCGCGAGGCCGGGCACGCCCTCGATCAGCAGGTGCCCGCCGGTGAGCAGGCAGACGAGCACGCGCTCGAGCATCACGTCCTGCCCAGCGATCACCTTGCGGATCTCGAACAGGGCCCGCTCCAGCGCCTCCTTCGCCTGCCAGGGATCGGGTGCTTCGTCGAGCAAATCTCTCTTGCGCACGAGTCAACCTCTCTCTGGAATGAGCTGTCTTCGGATAGGACGCGATTCCGTCACGGCGGTTTGTCGCCCGACATGGAAGCAGAACCCCTTCCGCTACGATCGCCGGTCGATGTGGAGACGGTCTCTGAGCGCCGGAGCGGTCGTCGCCGCACTCGCCGTGGCGGCCGCAGGCTGCGGCGGCGAGAGCAGTGCGAAGAAGAAGGAGAAGTTCCTCCGCCAGGGCAACTCGATCTGCCGGCATTTCGAGGATCTGCAGAACCAGGTACAGGTGCCCTCCGTCAACCCGCTCGCCGCGAAGACCTCCCACACGGCCCGCGCGCAGTGGGGCCTCGGAATCAAGCGGCTCGCCTACCTCGGGACGCAGGAGGTGAAGGCGCTCGGGAAGCTGAAGCCGCCGAAGGACGTCGACGAGGCGTACGGCCGGCTCCTGACGACGAAGGGCGGAGCGTTCGCCGACCTCCTGCAGGGCGCGGACGCCGCGAAGCGCAACCACGTCTCGGAGATCAAGGAGCCGATCGACGCGGGTCGCGCCGCGCTCGCCCAGGCGACGAAGCAGGCGCACGCGCTCGGGTTGAAGGAGTGCGAATAGGGCCTACTGTGTGAGCGCGTCCGCGCCCGCAACCACCTCGAGGATCTCCTGCGTGATCTCGGCCTGGCGGGCGCGGTTCATCGCGAGCGTCAGCGTGTCGATCAGCTCGCCGGCGTTCTTCGAGGCGTTCCGCATCGCCGTCATCCGCGCGCCCTGCTCCGACGCGGCGGACTCGAGCAGTGCGCGGTAGAGCTCCGTCTCGACGTAGACGGGGAGCAGCCGCTCGAGGATCTCGTCGGGCTCCGGTTCGTAGATGAAGTCACCGAGGAGCCCCTGGCGGCGCTCGTCCTCCTCCTCCTCCTCGCCGGCCTCCAGCACGTGCTCCGGAATCGGGAGCAGGTCCTGCTCGACGACCTCCTGGACGAGCGGCGAAACGAAGCGGTTGTAGACGACGACCACGCGGTCGACCTCGCCTTCGACGTAGAGCTCCGCGACCTTGTGGGCAAGCGCCTGGGCGTCGGCGTAGGCCGGCCGGTCGCTGAACCCCGTCCACGCCTGGAGCAGATCGAGCCTGCGGAAACGGATTGTCGAGGCTCCCTTGCGGCCGGCGACGAGCCAGCGGACGTGCACGCCCTCTGTCTCGAGCCGCCGGCCCAGCGCGAAGGCGAGGCGGAGCACCTGCGCGTTGAACGCGCCGGCCAGGCCGCGGTCGCCGGTCAGGGGCAGGATCGCGACCGCCTGGACGTCATCCCGCCGCTGGAGCAGCGGCAGCCCCCGGACGGACGAGCTCGCTCGGGCGGTGCCGGTCATCAGCTCCATCATCCGGTCGGCGTAGGGACGCATCGCTTCGATCCGCGCCTGCGCACGGCGCAGGCGCGCGCTCGCGACGAGCTCCATCGCCTTCGTGATCTTGCGCGTGTTCCGGATCGAGCGGATCCGGCGCTTCAGGTCCTGGACCGACGCCACGTTGTCCTAGACGATCGCGCTGGTTTCCTGGACGTTGAACATGCTCGCAAAGCGCTTGATCTCGGCGTGCAGCTTCTCGATCAGCTCGTCCGACAGCTCCCTCTGATCGCGGATCTCGGCGAGGATCGACCCTTCCGTCCTCATGTGCTCGCGGAGCTCCCCCTGGAAGCGCGGCACCTGGTCGACCGGGATGTCGTCGAGGTAGCCGTGGATGCCGGCGAAGATCGCGACCACCTGCTCCTCGACCCGCCACGGTTCGTACTGCGGCTGGTTCAGCGTCGCGACCATCCGCTCGCCGCGGGCGAGCGTGCGCTGGGTCGCCTGGTCGAGCTCCGAGCCGAACTGGGCGAAGGCCTCGAGCTCGCGGTACTGGGCGAGGTCGAGCTTCAGGCGGCCGGCGACCTGGCGCATCGCCTTCACCTGGGCGTTGCCACCCACGCGCGACACGGAGATGCCGACGTTGATCGCCGGCCGGACGCCGGAGTAGAACAGATCGCTTTCCAGGAAGATCTGCCCGTCCGTGATCGAGATCACGTTCGTCGGGATATAGGCGGAGACGTCGCCGGCCTGGGTCTCGATGATCGGCAGCGCGGTCAGCGAGCCTCCTCCGAGGTCGTCGGAGAGCTTGCAGGCCCGCTCCAGCAGCCGCGAGTGCAGGTAGAAGACGTCGCCGGGGTACGCCTCGCGACCCGGCGGGCGACGGAGGAGCAGCGACATCTGCCGGTACGCGTCCGCGTGCTTGGAGAGGTCGTCGTACATGCACAGCGCGTGCCGCCCGTCGAACATGAAGTACTCGCCCATCGCGCAGCCCGCGTATGGGGCCATCCACTTGATCGGCGCGGCCTCCGAGGCGGGGGCGCTGACGATGATCGTGTACTCCATCGCGCCCTCGTCCTTCAGCTTCTCGTAGACCTGCGCGACGGTCGACGCCTTCTGGCCGATCGCGACATAGATGCAGATCACGTCCTGGCCGCGCTGGTTGAGGATCGTGTCGACGCAGATCGCCGTCTTCCCGGTCGTCCTGTCGCCGATGATCAGCTCGCGCTGGCCGCGGCCGATCGGGATCATCGAGTCGATCGCCTTCAGGCCCGTCTGGAGCGGCTCCTTCACCGGCTGGCGGTCGACGACCCCCGGGGCCTTGAACTCGAGCGGGCGGGTCTCGGACGCCTGTAGCGGCGGGCCGCCGTCGACCGGGTTCCCGAGCGGGTCGAGGATCCTGCCGATCAGGGCTTCGCCGACGGGCACGCTCGCCACGCGGGCGGTGCGGCGGACCGGCTCACCCTCCTTGACCTTCTCCCAGTCGCCGAACAGCGCGGCGCCGACGTTGTCCTCCTCGAGGTTGAGCGCGATCCCGGTGACCCCGTGCTCGAGCTCGAGCATCTCCAACGACGCGGCACTCTCGAGGCCGTAGACGCGGGCGATGCCGTCGCCGATCTGCAGCACCGTGCCGACCTCGGCGAGGTCGGTCTCGACCTCGAACTCCTTGATCCGCTCCTTGAGAATGGCGGTGATCTCTTCCGGACGTAGCTTCATAACGTGGGGGAACCCGTGGTTCCCCACGGGCCCCTCCTTCCTCCCTTCGCTCAGGCTTTCGTTACCAATTCTCTCTCGAGGCGTTCCAGTCGGCCGCGCAGGCTCCCGTCGACGCGCAGCGAGCCGGCCTGGAGGACGATGCCGCCGATCAGGTCGGGGTCGACCGACCGCGTCGCCTCGACGGTCCTGCCGGAGGCCTTCTCGATCTGGCCGACGATCGACTGCGCCTCGTCCTCGGAGAGCTCGAACGCGGTCGTCAGCTCGACGGTGAGCTCCCCCTCCTCGCGCGACGCGAGCCGGTCGAACTCCTCCCCGACCTCGTCGATCTCGCCGGCGCGCCCCTTCTCGATCAGGAGCCGCAACAGGTTGAGGACGAGCCGGTCCGAGTTGCCGGCGACCGCGTCGACCGCAGCCATCTTCGCGCGTCGATCGAGCTGCGGGTTGCGCAGGATCGCGTGCAGCTCGGGCACCGTGTCGATCATCTCGACGAAGTCGGCGAGCTGCCGGCGCACCTCGCCCAGCCGCCCGGCCTCCTTCGCGGCCTCGAAGAGCGACCGTGCGTACGTGCGGTGGACGACGCTCACCGAGCCCCTAGTCGTTCCGCTCCAGCGCAGAGAAGTCGAGGTCGCCGATCGCATCCTCGATCAGCTTCCGATGGTCGTCGCGGTCGAGCACCTTGCCCGTCACCTTCTCGGTCGCGATGACCGTGAGGTCGGCGACCTCGGCGCGGATCTGCTCCAGCGCGCGCTGGGTCTCGGCCTCGATCTGCTTCTTCGTCTCCTCCAGGCGCCGCTGCCGGTCGGCATCGGTCTCCTCGCGGACACGCTCGCGCTGAGCGTCCGACTCCTTTCGCGCCTGGGCGAGAATCGCCTCGGCGTCGGTCTTGGCCCGCGCGATCAGCTTGCGATGCTCCTCGAGCAGGGCCCGCGCCTCCTCGCGCGCCCGGTCGGCCTCCTCGAGCGACCCCCGGATCCGCTCCCGCCGCGCGTCGATCGCGTGCTGGATCGGGCCGAACGCATACCGCTTCAGCACGAAGAGCGCGATCAGGAAGCAGACGATCGTCCAGATCATCAACCCCGGGGTGACCTTGATCAGGGCGTTGCTGGCGAGCAGCATCGCTAGACCAGGACGAAGGCGAGGATCGAGCCGAGCAGGCCGTAGAACACCACGGCCTCGGTCAGCGCGAACCCGAGCCACTGGATGCCCTGGAGCTCGCCGCGGAGCTCAGGCTGGCGGGCGACGGACTGGATCATCGACCCGAAGATGTTGCCGATGCCGACGCCGGCGCCGAGCGCGCCGAGGCCGACGCCGAGCGCGAGGCCGATGGCCTTGCCGGCCTTCGTGACGTCGCCGGTCGTGGCGGCGAGAAGTGCAGCGAGCATTGTGCTTCCTCCTAGTGTTCCGGCTCGATCGCCGAGCCGATGTAGATGGCTGACAGGGCGGCGAAGATGAACGCCTGGATCGAGACCACGATCACGACCTCGAAGATGTAGAAGACCGTCGCGATCGGCACCACGAACACGGCCAGGGCGACCGACTCCAGGATGAATATCAGGCCGATGAACGTGAGGATCAGAATGTGGCCCGCGAGCATGTTCGCGAAGAGACGGACGCTGAGCGAGATCAGCCGCATGAACTGACCGAGGATCTCGAGCGGCACGATCAGGAACAGCAGGCCCTTCGGCGCGTCCGGGATCCAGCTCTTGAAGTACTTGACCGGACCGTTCCAGCGGATCCCCTCGAAGTGCGTGAAGACGAACGTCAGCAGCGCGAGCGCGAGCGTGACCGAGAGCGAGGAGGTCGCCGCGTAGATGCCCCAGACGGGAATCCCGTGCCAGGTCTCGCCGGTGATCGGCAGCGGGATGAACCCGAGCATGTTCACGACCCAGATGAAGAGCATGAGCGTCGCGACGTAGGGAAACCAGCGGCCGATGGCCTTTGTCGGCAGGCCCTGCTCGGCGACCTGCACCTCCGCGATCTCGTAGATCTGCTCGCCGACCGACTGCCGCCGGCCGACCTCCTGGCCGGAGGTCACGCGCCAGCGCATCAGCCCGAGGCCGAGGAGGATCGTCAAAACCGTGCCGATCATCAGGTAGACCACGGCCTTTGTGATCGACAGGTTCAGGCTGCCGAGGTGGATCGAGACCCACTCGTGCTGCTCGAACTCCGTTGTCGGGTCGAACTCCCCGCGCGCGAGGGCCGCCCCGGGAAAAAGCAGCACGGAGAAGAGCAGCGCGGCGGTCGCGAGAACGAGCGCACGGCGCATCATCGGGTCGGCGCCTTTCCGTAGTAGACGGCGAGCGAGAGGCCGAGCTCGCAGGTGTAGGCGAGCGCGTAGGTCAGGGCGGCCGCGACGGCCAGGCCCTCGTCGGACGAAGCTGCGGCGACGAGCACCACGAGCAGGCCGATCGACTTGAAGAAGACGCCGAACACCCGAGCTCCGTTCCCGACGCGAGATCGGCCAATCACGAAGTCGAGCACGTGCACGCCGGCGTAGAGCACTGCCGCCAGCGCCCAGCCCTTGATCGGCCAGCCGGCGACGAGGAAGACCGGGAGCGCGAGCACCAGCACGGCGCCGCCCGCGAGCGCCGGCAAGAGATGTCCGGGCTCGGCCCGCGGCGTGAGCAGCGCGGACGGCATCAGAACGCCCTCCGGTACCGGAGGTAGACCGCGACGATGCCGATCGGGACGCCGACAAACGCGCCGGCGAGCAGGCCGTAGCCGACGGACCCGGCCGCCCAACCGATCAGCGCTCCCGCGCCCGTGCCTGCCGCGGTCCCGGTGATCAGCAGCGCGCCGGCG
>JBKOVL010000043.1:0-14867 GCA_046723895.1 Actinomycetota bacterium
GGCTCGCGCCCGTCGCGCAGCCGCTCGTCGAGGCAAGCAACACGCAGGAGGCGGTCGCGAGCATCTCCGCGGTCGCCGTCGGTGCGGCCGGGATCGGACTCGCCTGGTGGATCTACTCGGCGCACCGGGCGCACGCGCCGAGGCCGTCGCCGATCCTCGAGCACAAGTTCTACTTCGACGAGCTCTACGACGCGCTCTTCTACTGGCCGACGGTTGCGCTCTCCAAGGCTCTCTACTGGGTCGTCGAGGTGCCGCTCGTGAACGGATCGATCGCGAACATCGCTTCGCTCGCGCGCTGGAGCGCCTCTCGCGTCCGTTCGCTCCAGACCGGGCTCGTTCGCTCATACGCGCTGGCGCTCGCCGCCGGCGTCACCGTCCTCGTCCTCGTCTTCGTGGCGGTGCGATGAGCGTGGGCTCGACTGAGTTCGTCAGCGAGCGGAGACGCAGGCTCTGCCGGCGGTGGAGCGGGGCGTGAGCGCCCACGGCTGGATCACCGACGTCCTGATCCTGCTGCCGCTCTGCGGTGCGCTGTTGGTGTGGCTCGTGCCGATGCCGCGCGTCTGGATCGCGCCGACCGCGCTCCTTGTCGCGCTGTTCGAGATCGGCTTCTGGATCGAGGCGCTCGTGCGCTTCGACTTCGACCAGGGCGGCCTGCAGGAGTCGAGCAAGCTCACCTGGCTCGACGATCTCGGCGTCTCGTACCACGTCGGAATGTTCGAGGGGTTCTCGGTCTGGCTCGTCGGCCTGACCGTCGTCGTATTGGCGGCCGCGATCGCGTACGGGGTCTGGGCGCGCCGTGACCGGCCGCGCGCGTACTACGGGCTGATGCTCTTCCTGACCGGCGCGATCGTCGGCGTGTTCACGGCGCAGGACCTGCTGCTCTTCTACGTCTTCTGGGAGGCGATGCTGATCCCGCTCTACGTACTGATCGGCGTATGGGGCGGGCCGGGCCGGCTCAGCGCGACGATCAAGTTCGTCATCTACACGATGGTCGGGTCGCTGCTGATGCTCGCAGCGGTGATCGTCTACGGCATCCAGGCCGGCACGTTCTCGATGATCGACGGCGGGACGAACGCGAGCTCCTGGATCTTCCTCGGGTTCGCCGCCGCGTTCATCGTCAAGGCGCCGCTCTTCCCGTTTCACGGCTGGCTGCCGGACGCCTACCGCGAGTCGTCGGCCGAGGTCTCGGCCGTGCTTTCGGGCGTGGTCTCGAAGACGGCCGCGTTCGGCTTCCTGCGGATCTGCTTCTCGCTCTTCCCCGCCGGAGTCCACGATTTCCGGACGCCGATCCTCGTGCTGGCCGCCATCGGGCTCGTCTACGGGTCATTGCTCGCCTTCCGGGCGCCGGACATCCGCGGCGTCGTCGCCTACTCGTCGCTCGCGCAGCTCGGTCTCGTCACGCTCGGGCTGTTCGCGACCAACGACCTCGGGATCGACGGCGCCGTGCTGCAGATGGTCAACCACGGCCTGTTCTCGGCCGTCCTGTTCATGCTCGCGGGCGCCGTCGAACGGCGCACGGCGACCGGACAATTCGACCGGCTGGGCGGGATGGCCCGCGGCCGGCCGGCGCTCGCGACCGTGCTGATGACCACCGGCGTGATCACGCTCGCGGTGCCGGGCTCGTCGGCCTTCGCCGGTGAGTTCGCGATCCTCGCCGGCGTCTTCCGGCAGGGGTGGTTCTACGCGGTGGTCGGCGCAGTCGCGATCCTGCTCGCGGCGGCGTACGTGCTGCGGATGATCTCGGCGGTGCTGCACCGGCAGCCGGGCGCCTCCGTGTCCGAGAGCGCGCTCGACCTGCGACCTGCCGAGCTCGCGATCCTCGTCCCGCTGATCGGGCTGCTCCTCTTCCTGTCCGCCTGGCCGGCAGCGATCACTGACCGGGTGACCGGATGATTGCGGCGATCGAGCGCCCGCCCGTCGACTGGTTCGCGCTTTCGCCGGAGCTTGCCCTGCTCGCAGTCACGGGCGCGTGCCTACTCGTCGCGGTGCTCGTCCCTGAGGGCGCGCGCCGCGCGACCTCCGCGCTGCTCGCCGCCGGCGGCTTCGCCGGCGCGTTCGTCGCCGCGGCGATCCTGTACGACCGGAGTCCGGACGGGGAGAGCATCATCGCCGGCGCGGTCCGCCGCGACCGTTTCGGGGCGATCGCGGCGCTGATCGTCGCAGGCGCCGGCCTCGTCGCCGTCGGGATCTCCTACTCGGAGCCGTTGCGGGAGCACCTCGCCGAGTACTACGCGCTGCTGGCCGCGGCGGGGGCCGGGATGATCTTCCTCGCCCACGCGAACAACCTGATGACGCTCTTCCTCGGGCTCGAGTGGTTCTCGATCTCGCTCTACATCCTCTGCGCGATCGACCGTGACCGCGAGCGCTCGCTCGAGGCCGGGCTGAAGTACCTGATCGTCGGCAGCTTCGGCTCCGCCGTGCTCCTGTTCGGCTCGGCGCTCGTCTACGGCGCGACCGGCGAGCTCCAGTTCGAGAAGATCGCCGACTCGGTCGGCGCGAACGGGCTCGCGCACGACTCGCTGCTCCTGCTCGGGCTGGCGATGATCATCGCCGGGCTCGGCTTCAAGGCCTCGGCCGCCCCGTTCCACATGTGGACGCCGGACGTCTACGAGGGCGCGCCGACCCCGGTGACCGCGTTCATGTCCGCCGCGACGAAGGTCGCCGCGCTGATGCTCACGCTACGCGTCCTCTTCACCGCCTTCCCCCAGGAGGCGTCGATCTGGACGATTGCCGTGGCGGTGATCGCCTGCGCCTCGCTCGCCGTCGGAAACCTCGCCGCGCTGGTGCAGCGAAACCTCAAGCGGCTGCTCGCGTACTCCTCGATCTCGCACGCGGGCTTCATGCTGATCGCGATCGCCTCGCACAACGAGCTCGGCGCGAAGGCGCTCGTCTACTACCTGATCCCCTACTCGGCGATGTCGCTCGGCGCCTTCGGCGTCGTCGCGGCGCGCGAGCGCGAGCTCGGCCGGGACGTGACGCTCGACAACCTCGCGGGGATGGGGTGGGAGCGGCCGCTGCTCGGCGCGTCGATGTGGGCGTTCATGCTCGGCTTCGCCGGCCTCCCGCCGACCGGCGGCTTCCTCGGCAAGTTCTACGTCTTCGCGGCCGCCTACGATCGCGGCTGGCTCTGGCTCGTGATCGTCGGCATCGTCGCTACAGCGGTCGGCCTCTACTACTACCTCGCGGTGATCCGCGCACTCTACCTCCGCCCGAGCACCGAGCTGCAGTTCGCCGCCGGCGGCCAACCGCCTCGCGACCGGATCCTCGAGCTCGGCGTTCTCGCGTGCTTCGCGGTCGCAATCGGCTCCTTCTTCGGCGCGCAGTCACTGATCCACCTGGCCGAGAAGGCGATCCAGACCCTCTGAGCCAAGTAACAGACTGTTACTAGCTCAGCGACGCGCGAATCACGCCAGCGTGCAGGCACTTCACGCCGTTCGAGCCCAAGTAACAGACTGTTACTTGGCTACGGGAGCGGTAGTTCGGTCGGCTCCGGGACTGCCGGCGCGCGCAGGCGGAGGCCGCGCCTGAGTGCGGGCAGGGCGGCCAGGATGCCCTGCGCCGCGAAGACGGCGAGGCATGCGATCACGGCGGAGAGGGCCGCGCGCGGGACGGTGCCCTCGGCACGGAGCGGAGCGCGGAGCGCGGCGGAGACGAGCACCAGCACGAGCGAGACGACGTGGAGCATTCCGATCGCGCGCCGGTGCGGGAGCGCGCCCTGGAGCCGCTCCTCGACGGCGGCAAGCCCCGCAACCACGATCGCCGGTATCGCGGCGAGGAGGACGTAGAACGAGAGTGTGGGAATGTCGGCGGCGTCGCAGATAGTGACGAGGAGAACGAGCGCCACCGGCAGGAGCTCCCGACGCGTCACGACGCAAGCTTCGCCGCAGGGCCGGACGTTCCTCCACAGTGGTCGCCACTGAGGGGACCGATTGTCCGTCTGGCCGGTAGGAAGCACATCGCATCCCGGCGTCCTTGGGCTGCTCGGTTTCACCGGCCAGACAGGAGCCCCCAAGAGTGCCGACCACTGTTAGTTTTCGCGACCGATGGCCGTCCCGCTGACCTGGCTCGGACACGCGTCGTTTCGGCTCGACAGCCCGGGGGGCAAGCGCATCTACGTCGACCCCTGGCTCTCCGGGCCCACGTGCCCCGACTCTGAGAAGGAGCCCGAGCGGGTCGACCTGATCGCGGTCACGCACGGGCACGGCGACCACGTCGGCGACACGGTCGAGCTCTGGCAGAAGTTCAGGCCACCGGTGATCGCGCTCGTCGAGCTGCGGAGATGGCTGGCCGAGCAGGGGGTCGAGCCGAAGGACTTGTCGCAGGCGCCGAACAAGGGCGGCACCGTGAACGTCGACGGGGTGAAGGTGACGCTCACCGACGCGAACCACTCGAGCAGCGTCGAGGACGGCACCTACACGGGCGAGCCGGCCGGGATCGTGCTCGAGCTCGAGGACGGCTTCACGATCTACTTCGCCGGCGACACGAACGTCTTCATGTCGATGCAGCTGATCGGGCGCATCTACGAGCCGGACGTCGCCGTGCTCCCGATCGGCGACCATTTTACGATGGGCCCGCGCGAAGCAGCGGTCGCGCTCGAGCTGCTCGGGGTCGAGCGGTGCGTCCCCTGCCACTACGGCACGTTCCCGCTGCTCATCGGGACGCCGGGGGAGCTCGCGAAACTCGCGCCCGGAGTGGAGCTGATCACGCCGAAGCCCGGCGAGACCGTCGAGCTGTGAGAGGGCGCTGGCTGGGCGCAACCGGCCGGCGCGTCCCGGAGATCGCCGTCGACGGCGAGCTCGACCTGCCCGACGACATGCTCTGGCTCGAGGACGCAAGCTCCGACGAGCTGAAACATGCCCACGCCGCCGGCCGCCCCGTGGCGGCACACGCAGACACACCGGAGGGCGTGAAGGACGCGCTCGCCCATCCGGAGGTCGCCTGCGTGCTCGTTCCGGCTGACCGCCGTGACCTGCTCGACCTCGATCTGACCGCGCTTACCTATGACTAGGCAGCCGTGACGTACTCGATCGTCGCCTGCGACCTCGACGCCGGCCAGTGGGGCGTCGCGACCCAGTCGAAGTTCCTCGCCGTCGGCTCGGTCGTGCCCTGGGCGGCGCCGCATGCCGGCGCGATTGCGACACAGTCCTACGCGAATCCGCGCTACGGCCCCGACGGGCTCGCGCTGCTTCGTGACGGGCTCTCGGCGGAGGAGGTCGTCGCTCGGCTGACGGAGGCCGACGAGGGTCGCGCGCAGCGGCAGATCGGCGTCGTCGACGCTCAGGGCGGCGCCGCGGGCTACACAGGTGACGAATGCATCGCGTGGGCAGGCGGGCGCACCGGCACGGCCTACGCGGCCCAGGGCAACATCCTCGTCTCGGCGAAGACGGTGGACGCCCTCGCCGAGACGTTCGAGGCAAGCCCGGGGACACCGCTCCCCGTTCGCCTCCTCGACTGTCTCGACGCGGCACAGGCGGCAGGCGGGGACAGCCGCGGCCAGCAGTCGGCCGCGCTCCTCGTCGTCGAGAAGGACGGCGGCTACGCGAACCTCTCCGACGTCCTCGTCGACCTCCGCGTCGACGACCACCCGCGGCCGCTCGAGGAGCTGCGCCGGATCTACCGGCTCCACGACGCCCTCTTCGGCGAGACGCCGCGCGAGGAGTGGTTGACGGTCGACCACGGCCTCGCCGACGAGCTGCAGACGCGGCTCGCCGCCCTCGGCTACGACGACGACCTGGCCGCGGCACTCCGCGCATGGGCCGGGAAGGAGAATCTGGAGGAGCGCGTTGACGGGATCGAGCAGATCGATCCCGTGGTGCTGGAGGCGTTGAGGGAGGCGCGATGACCGGGAAGGGCTGCGAGGTCGCGCACATCGACGAGCTCGAGGAGCTCCCGATCAATGACGGCGAGTTCGTGTGGCGCCCGATCCGCCGCCGCTTCGGCATCACGGCCTTCGGGACGAACGCCTATACGGGCGACACGGGCGAGCGCGTCGTCGAGGAGCACCATGAGCAGGGTGGGCACGAGGAGCTGTACGTCGTCCTCCGCGGGCGGGCAACGTTCACGCTCGGCGACGACGAGATCGACGCGCGGGCGGGAACACTCGTCCACGCCCTACCCGGGACGAAGCGCGGCGCGATAGCAACCGAGGACGGGACCGCAGTCATGGTCGTCGGCGCGAAGCCGGGTGTGGTGTTCGAGCCCTCGCTGTGGGAGGAGGTCTTCGCCGCACTGTCCTACGCGGGGAGCGGCGACGTCGCCCGCGGGCGCGAGCTGATCGAAGGCCTGGTCCAGGCGCATCCAGATGCCTGGGAGGGCTGGTACAACCTCGCCTGCTTCGAGCTCCTCTACGGCGACCGCGAGAAGGGAATCGAATTCGCGCAGCGTGCTGCCGAGCTGAACCCCGAGGCAGTGCCCGGATACATCGCCGGGGACAAGGACTTCGACGCCGTTCGCGACGATCCGCGGATCTCAGCGATCGCCGGGCAGGCGAATCCCGTCGGCAAGGTCTCGTAGCGCCGGCACCGGGTCGAACTCCGGCCGCGCGACGAGGAGCACCGCGCCGGGCTCCTCGCCGGCGAGCGCCGAGACGAGCATCTGAGTCCCGACTGCGAGCGCGAACGCCTTATGGGCACGGTCGCCGCCGAAAGGCACGAGTTCCTCCGGCGCCGCGGTGCGGGCGAGCACGTCGCCGTGGGTGACGCGCCCCATCGAGACGTCGGCGACGAGCGGGCGGCCGTCCGAGCTGGGGACTCCGATCGCGATCGGGTTCGTCCCCGCGAGCGGCGGACCGCCCTCCGGCGAAGCGAGCCGCCGGGGCGAGGTCGCGGTCAGGGCGGCCGCAAGCCCAGCTTCGGCGAGTCGGCGGACCCAGTAGCCGAGCGCGCCGGTCGGGAAGCAGCGGGAGGCGGCAACGACGCGCGCGTGCTCCGGCGGCCCCGCCAGCTGCGCGTCGCAGATCGCAGCGAGCGTCAGGTAGCCGACCGCGCCGCCGCCGTGCCAGCGCTCATAGCCCGGCCCGGCGACGACGCGCTGCGGGCGGGCGGCCGGATCGAGACCGGGGAGCTCCGCGAGCCAGTCGATCCGCGACAGCCCGTGGCTCGGCTTCCCACGGCGCTCGGCATCGAGAAAGTGGTCGGCGAGCGTCTGGGCGTCCGCCTCGGAGAACCCGATCCGGCGTAACCGCGCGAGCGGGGGCTCCACAGAGCGATTCTCACACAATCCTTACGCGCTCCAGGTGAGGGGTGCTGCGCGTCCGGGTAATCACGGGCTGTTCAGGAGGCTCGGTCCAACACCAAGGGCAAGCACCGGTAGACGGGGTCACCACGGACGGCGGGGGCGCACGCGTGCGGCGGCGCTCCCGCCGACCTAGCTCGAGAGCACGGTCAGGGGCTTGAACGTCTGACGGGCCGCGTGGATCGCCTCGGCGATCCCGACGATCGTCCCGGCGGTGTCGGACTCGGGATCGGCGAACACCAGCGGCTCCCCGGCGTCTCCGCACTCGCGCAGCCGTGTGTCGAGCGGCACCCGACCCAGCAGCGGAACGCCGATCTGCGCGGCAAGCCGGTCGCCGCCGCCCGTGCCGAAAATCTCCGAGGTCATGTTCTCGATTACCCCGATCAGGCGCATGTTCGTCTTCTGGGCCATGATCGCGGCGCGCGCCGCCACCTCCTGCGCGAGCGGCTGCGGGGTCGTCACGATCACCGCCTCGGCGCGAGGAAGGAGCTGGCCGAGCGAGATCGAGACGTCGCCCGTGCCGGGCGGCATGTCGACGAGCAGGATGTCGAGCTCGCCCCAGTGGACGTCGGAGAGAAACTGCTCGAGCGCGCGGTGGAGCATCGGCCCGCGCCACATCACAGGCGAGTTGTCCTCGAGGAAGAAGCCGATCGACATCAGCTTCAGGTCGTCCTTGACCGGGGGGACGATCATCTTGTCGACGACGACGGGACGCTGCGTGACGCCGAGCATGTGCGGGATCGAGTGCCCGTAGATGTCCGCGTCGAGGACTCCTGCGCGGTGGCCGAGCTGCGAGAAGGCTGCTGCCAGGTTGACCGTCAGCGAGGACTTGCCGACGCCGCCCTTGCCGCTCGCGACCGCGAGGACGCGGGTCGAGCGGTCGACGGAGATGCCCTTGGAGCGGCTCTCGACACCGCCACGCAGCTTCGCCGACAGGGCCGCCTTCTCGTCCGGGCTCATCACGTCGAAGCCGAGGCGGACGCGCTCGACGCCGGGCACCTTGCCGACGTGCTCGACGACCTGGCTCTGGAAGCTGTCGCGCAGCGGGCAGCCGGCAACCGTGAGCGCGATCGTCACGGAGACGTCGCCGCCGTCGATCTCGACGCCGCGGACCATGTCGAGCTCCGTGACCGGCCGCCTCAGCTCCGGGTCGATCACGTGCTCGAGCGCCTCCAGGATCGCGTCGCGAGAGGGCTCCATGCCACCGAGCGTAGCCAAAACGCCACGATCCAGCGGGTGCGCCGCCCGACCCGGCGGCGCACCCGAGTGACAGGCGCTACTTGGAGGTGGTAGTGGTCTTTCCACCAGAGGGCGTGCTGACGATCTGCGCGCCAGGGTGCTGGGCGGCGAGGTCGAGGAGGGCACGGCTCGCCGCCGTCGCGGGGAGGTACTCGAGGATCTGGAACCGGATCGTCTCTGTGCCGGAACCGAGCCGACCGTTGGTGGTCGTCTCGATCTCCAGCGGGCGGTAGTCGTCTTTCGCTACGAACACCGTCCCGTTCAGATACTGCTGTGCGGCACCGCTGACGGTGAGCTTGTAGGCGGCGACGCCGTCGAAGGTCGTTTCCCCGTCGATCTTCGCGTCGCCCGACTCGA
Organism: Actinomycetota bacterium; assembly: GCA_046723895.1. GTDB lineage: Bacteria > Actinomycetota > Thermoleophilia > Gaiellales > Gaiellaceae > DATBLE01. Next base: position 8,830 of record JBKOVL010000043.1, read on the forward strand.
CGAGGGAGCGGAACACGGCCGCAGGGTCGTCGGGCGCGCTGCGCCCGGACGAGCCGGCCCCTTCGTCGTTCCGGACGATCGTGTTCGAGGTCGCGTCATATGCGGAGAAGGCTGTTCCGTCCCAGGTACCCTCGTGGCCGAACTTGACCACGCGGTACGCGTACGGCGAGTCGGCTTCCGCCCAGAGCTCGTACCGGGCGGGCGCCTGCCCCGCCACGGTGACCATCGCCCGCTCGTGCAGGATGGTCCCCGAGGGCGCGGTCAGCGCCGTGGCGACGTGGCGCAGAATCGCAGCGTCCGCAGAAGAGGCCTGCGGCCCACCGGTCAGGAACACGACCAGGGCAACTGCAGCGCCGGTGACGACCGCGGTGGGGACTGCCAGGCGGAGAGCCAAGCGCGGCACCGACCGCGTCGATTCGACGCGTCGGGCGAGGTCGTGCGCGACCGCGTCACGGAGCTGGTTGCGGTACAGGCGCAGGCCCGCGGGAACATCGTTCATCTCAGCTACCTCCTAGTGTCAACTGGAGTCGGCGCAATGCACGCGAGACGCGAACGCGCGCGTTTGCAGGCGTACAGCGCAGCCGAGCTGCGATCTCGCCATAAGGCCGCTCTTCGACCACTCGTAGCCACAGCAGCCGCCGGTCGGCAGCTGGGAGGCAGGCGAACGCCGGCACTGCCTCCTTCGGCAGTGAGGCTCGAGTCTCGACCGCCTCGTACTCCGGATCCGGTTCGACTGCACGCGGCAAGCCGAGTCGCGCACGTGCGGCGTCTTCGATCCGGCGCTTGCGCAGCGAGTCGCGGAGGACGTTGTGAGCGATCCCGAAGAGCCACGGCAGTGCCGAGCCATCGCCCTCGTCTCGGAACCTGTCCCGGCTCAGCCAGGCTCGGGCAAAGACCTCGGCCGTGAGGTCGGCGGCGTGCTCGCCGACCCGCGCCCGTGCCCACCCGAACATCTGCTTCGCATGGCGGTCGTAGACCAGGGCGAACGCATCGGCGTCCTGCGCGGCAAGCAGCTCTGCGTCCGTCGCGTCCGCCGGGTTGCGTCTCATACCTGGTACATCGCAGCTTGGCGAAAAGCGCGTCACGGTTTTCGAGGAGGATAGGTGCGATGACGTGGCCCGGCCTCGTGCTCAAGAACCTGCTCCGGCGGAAAGTGCGCACCGCGCTGACCGTCGCCGGAGTCGCGATCGGCGTCGGGCTGATCGTCGCGCTGCTGTCGATCACGAACGGCGTGAAACGGACGGCGGGAGAGTTGATCCACGTCGGGCGCTCCGACTTCGGCCTCTTCCAGACCGGAGCCTCGGACCTGACACGGTCGCTCCTCCCCGAGAGCCTCGCCGGCAACGTGCGCAGCACGAAGGGGGTCTCGCGGGTGGCACGGATCCTCCTCCTGGTCGGGGCGGTCGAGAGAAGCGAGTCCTCGCTCCTGTTCGGGTACGTGCCGGGCGAGTTCCCCGAGCGGAGGCTCGTCGTCATCTCGGGGCGCAGGCCGGTCGGCGAGGAGGCGCTCGTGGGCGACGGGGCAGCGCGGATCTACCGGCTTCGCGTGGGCGGGCGCGTCCGGGCCGGTCGGCGAAGCTTCCGCGTCGCCGGGATCTTCCACAGCGGCAACCCCTTCGTCGACCGTGCGGTCGTCCTTCCGCTGAAGACCGTGCAGGCGATCGCGCAGCGGCCGCACGAGGTGACGACCCTCGGCGTGATCGTCTCATTCGGCGAAACGCCAAAGGCGGTCGCGAAGCGGCTGGAGCGCAATTTCCCGGGCGTGACGGCGGTTGTCGAGCCCGGGCAGGCTGTGAAGATCGACACCTCCAGCCGCCTGATCGTCACCGCCGGCTGGATCTTCTCGCTCCTCGCGCTGATCATCGGCGGGATCGGGGTGACGAACACGATGGCGATGGCTGTGTTCGAGCGCGTGCGCGAGATCGGGATCATGCGCGCTGTGGGCTGGAGCTCGGCGCGGATCGCCGCTCTGATCGTCTGCGAGGCGGTCGGCATCGGCCTGATCGCGCTCGGAATCGGCCTCCTGGCCGGCTGGGGCGCGGCGGTGCTCTTCACCGAGCACAGCTCGCTCTCGACCCTGACCGGGGCCGACTTCACCGGCGGCGTCTTCGCCTGGGGCCTCGCGTTCGCCCTCGGCGTCGCCCTGCTCGGCGCGCTCTACCCGGCGTGGCGGGCGATCAGCCTGACGCCGATCGAGGCGCTGCGGCGGGAGTAGGATCCTCGATCCGCCCGTCGCGGATGCGCAGGATGCGGTCGGCGGCGGTGGCGACGTCGGGGTCGTTCGTCACCAGCAGCACCGTCGTCCCCCGCTGCGCGCGCACACTCTGGAGGAGTTCGACGATCTGCTCGCCGGTCGTCGAGTCGAGTGCGCCGGTCGGCTCGTCGGCTAGCAGGAGGCGCGGCTCGTTCGCCAGCGCACGGGCGATCGCGACCCGCTGGCGTTCGCCACCGGAGAGTGTCGGCGGGTAGGCCGCAGCCCGGTGAGAGAGGCCGACCTCCTCTAGCAGGAGCTGGGCGCGTTTGACGCGGGCACTGCGCGGAAGCTCGTGCCCGAACATCGGCAGCTGGACGTTCTCGACCGCGGTCAGGGTCGGGATCAGGTTGTGGAACTGGAAGACGAAGCCGACGACGCTTCCCCGGTAGCGTGCGCCGTCCAGGCCGGCGACCCGGTCGCCGCCGACGAGAATCTCGCCGGAGGTCGGCCGGTCGAGGGCGCCGATCAGGTTCAGAAGGGTGCTCTTGCCGCACCCCGACGGGCCCGTGATCCCGACGAACTCGCCCGGCTCGACCCGGAACGACACATCGACGAGCGCCGCGATCCGGCCGTCCTCGAACGAGCGGGAGACGTGATCGACGACGACCTCGGCGCCGCCGTTCCGCGCGGTCATTTCGGCTTGACCCAATAACTCAGCACGCGCTTGCCCCCGAGCGCTTTGACGCTGACACGGAATTTCAGCTTGACCCCTTTCGCCTCCGGCGGGAACCTGACGTAGTCGCGGAAGGTGCCGGTGAACGGGCGGTTCGTGACGTTGCGCTTGCAGCAGCCGAACTCGACCGGGTGCACGCCGCCGAATGGGTCGACGATCTCGGAGGTGATCGTCGCCCGCACCGGCCTGCCCGTCGGCGTGGTCGCGTGCACCGTGTAGAACCACTTCACGTTGACGGTCGGCGTGTGCGTGGGCGCGGTGAACGTCGCCCTGAACCCGGACGCGGCGCCCGCCGAGATCGGAAGCGCGAGCGCGGCGACGCAAAGCGCAGCGAGCCGGGGGTTCACCCGGCCAATGCTATTCCCCGGTGTGCGTCAGCTGTACGGCGGGTGCCCGGCGCTACCCACTGAGGCGCTCCTTGAGCCAGAGGCCGTTCTCGACCGCGAAGCCGCCCCAGTCGTTGTTGAAGTAGGCGTAGACATCGATCTCGGCGCGCCACTCGTCGATCCGGCGTGCCCAAACGCCGAGCTGCCGGTGCGAGTAGTTGCCGTCGCCGCCGCCGTGGTGGAAGCGGAGATACGTGAAGCCCGCGGTCAACTCGCGGGTCTGAAAGGGCCGCCGGGGATCGTCGCCGATTACGAGCGCAACGCCATGGCGCCGAAGTAGCTCATAGGTCTCCGCGGCGAACCAGGTCGGGTGGCGGAACTCGAAGGCGTGGCGGCCGGGCGGAAGGTGAGAGAGCGCGTGCGCGAGCCGCTCGTCATCGCGCGGGAGGTTCGGCGGCAGCTGCCAGAGCACCGGGCCGAGCTTCGGCGACCGCACGAGCGGGTCGACCCGCTCGTAGAGCCGGCGCACCGGCTCGCCCATGTCGGTCAGCCGCTTCAGGTGGGTCAGGTATCGGCTCGCCTTCACCGCGAACAGGAACTCGGGCGGGGTCTGCTCGATCCAGCCCGCAACTGCCTTCACGCTCGGCAGCCGATAGAAGGTCGTGTTCACCTCGACGGTGTCGAAGAGCGTCGCGTAGTACTGCAGCCAGCGGGAGGCCGGGAGGCCCTTCGGGTACACCACCTCGCGCCAGTGCTTGTAGTTCCAGCCGGAGCAGCCTATGCGGACAGCGCCGCTGCGATCTGCATGCACAGCTCGTCGGTTCCCGCGGCGACAACGCGTGAACGCCCCTCGAGGTCGAGCGGCGCCGCGGAGAAGGGCGGCTGCTCGGGCAGCTCGATCGCCAGGCCGCGCTCGCGCACGAGCAGCTGCGCGGCCGCGATGTCGACCGACCGCGCGGGCTTCAGCGAGCAGACCGCATCGACGCGGCCGTCGGCGAGGTGGCAGAGCGAGATCGCGAGCGAGCCGAAGATGCGCAGACGGTGGACGAGGCCGACGAGCGGAGGGGTATGCCTCGCCACGAGGTCGGTGCGGGTCGCTTCCAGCGCGAGGATCTCGATCCGGTCTTTCGGTCGTTCGCCGTCGAGCGTCGCGCCGTTCAGGCGGGCGCCCGCCCCGCGCTCGGCGGTCCACTCGTCGCCTGTGCCGAAGTCGTAGATGTACCCCAAGACGACGTCGTCCATCGTCCCGCCCTCGGCGACGGCGACCGAAAGCGAGAAGAACGGCAGACCGCGCTTGGCGTTGATCGAGCCGTCGATCGGGTCGAGCACGACCCGCGTATCCCCGCCGGCGCGGACGCCGAGCTCCTCCGAGACGAGCGTGAAGTCGGCGTGCGCCGCGTCGAAGCGCGCGACGACGATCCGCTCGACCGCCGCGTCGATCGCGGTCGTCTCGTCGCCCCCCATCCCGGTGCCCACCACAGGCTCCCGGTCTTCGCGGCGCGGCCGCTCGGCGAGCACGCGGCGCACGTCCTCGACCGCCGCGCGGCACAGCGAGAGCCAATCAGTCAAGTGGGAGGAAGAGCAGCCCCGAGATGAGCTTGGGGTAGAAGAACGTGCTCTTCTGCGGCATCGTCTTGCCCGCCTCGGCGACAGCGGCGACCTGCTCGACCGTGGGCGGACGGAGCAGGAAGGCCGCCTCGGCCTCCCCCGAGTCGACGGCCGCCCGCGCCTCCTCGGCGGACGGCGTGTACCGCACCTCCGGCGCGTAACGCGCCACGAGCTCCGTGTCGAGCTCGCCGCGCTCGCCGTAGAGGTAGCCGGACCCCTGGCGTGTGTAGACCTCGGCGAGCGCGCGCTCGTCTCCGTCGGGCTGCGGCTCGAGCGCCGGCTGCGGCTTCGTCCGGGTCGCGATCCGGTGGGTCGGAAAGATCGTCAATCCCTTCTGCCCGGTCGGAACGAGCACGGCGAGCAGCCATGCGCTCGCCTCCGTGCCGTCCTCCTCGTGGAAGGCAAGGGCCGTCTCGTAACGATGGTGACCGTCCGCGATCAGCAGGCGGGCGTCGCGAAAGTCGGGGAGGAGGCCGTCGAACCGCCAGAGTCGACTGCGGACGCCGTCCAGTTCGACATCGATGAGGGACTCGCCCGTGGGCCCCGTCAACATGCCGTCGTAGAGCAGGAAGATCGGCTCGACCTGCGTGCGCAGGGCGCGAAGCAGCCGAAGGCGTCCCTCCTTGGGCCCGGCGTGCGTTCGCTCGTGCGGCAGCACGGCGCCGGTCCCGTACGGTTCGACTCGCAGAGCACAGACGAGCCCGTCGCGCCGGCGCGGAACCGTGTCGGGACCGACGTACTCCTGCGACAGCCACCAGAACGCAGGCTCGTCGTCGCGGACGAGCACCCCTTCGTCCTGCCACTCGGCGAGCTGGTCGGCCGCCTTGGCCTCGTCGTCGGGCAGGGTCAGGTTGACGACGTTGTACGGACTGCGGGTCAGATAGCCCTCGCGGTCGTCGGCCGAGATCACGTCGTACGGCGGGGCGACGAGCGAGTCGAGCGGCCCCGTCCGGCGTTCGTCGTAGCGCAGCGCCCGGAACGGCTTGACGTCGGCCACGCGTGGACCCTAGCAATCCGCCCTCGAGCCTAGACTCCCGCCGTGAGCTCGATCGCCGACCTGGCGCAGGACCGCGTCGTCGAGGGCGTGTACGCCGTCGCGCGCAAGCGCCGGCTGCACACGAAGAGCGGCTCGTCGTACCTCGCGCTCGAGCTGGTCGACCCGAGCGGCCGGATCGAG
>JBKOVL010000111.1:0-4858 GCA_046723895.1 Actinomycetota bacterium
GCTTGGCTTCAATCTCGCTGCCTTCAGTGCCGTCCGACCTGAGCAGGTCGGTGCTGCCCTGCACCGTGCGGTCGCAGCCGTCGTGGAAGGTCGCATGCGCATACACGTCCAGGACGTCGTGCCACTCGCTCGAGCGGCAGAGTTTCACCGGCTTCTGGAGGACGGGAGGACCGTTGGCAAGGTCGCTCTCTCAGTGATGGAGTGAGCTCGCACCGCCCGTGTACGGCAGCGCGGCCGCGAGCAGCGAGAGCGGCGAAAGTACTCCCTTTGTCATGCTCCCCCCTCGCAGAAACGCGAGGGAGCGAACGCTATTGCCTGGGTGGGCGAAAGGAGGACGAATGAAGCGGATTCTTGCGGCGCTTGTGGCGTTCGGGGTGGCTGCTCTTGTGCTCGCGGTCGCGCCGATCGCCGGCACGGCCGCTGACCCCTCTTGGGGTGCTAGCGTCGGCTCAAACGTCGTCGCCAGCTCGCCGATGACGGGGGGCGGCTATCCGGTGCCGGCGGGTTCGCGCGTCCCCGAGGCGGGTACGTGCCGTGCGGGGCCGTTCAATGCCAACCACTCGGAGTCGTGGCTCGCGGTCGAGCCAGGCACGGAGAATCTGGTCGGCACGTCGAAGTTCTTCTTCGACAAGTACTCGACCTTCTACATGTTCTACCTCGGCGCCTACCAGATCCTCGGCGGAACGCCGTCGGGCAACAACCAGGTCCAGGGCTACGACTGCGTCTCGACCGGGACGCAGGCGATGCCCCCGAGCTGGACCGACACGACCGACCCGAACGCCGACTTCGACACCCAGGGCCGCGTCTACCAGACGATGTTGCCGTTCAACTCGTTCTTCGACGCGACGAAGCTCCATCCGGACGGCGAGATCGACATCTCCTACAGCGACGACATGGGCCGCCACTGGGTGAAGGGCAACGGCGGGGTGCCGCTCGAGCCGCCGAACAGCGCCTCGGCCAAGCAAGCTGGACACGTCGAGGACAAGCAGTGGGTGGCGGTCAACCACATCGTGGGGAACCAGTTCCAGGATCACGTCTACGCGGCCTGGGCGGTCTTCAACGGCTCCTCGTCGGGCGGCGGGATCAAGGTGCGGATGGCGGTTTCCCGCGACCGCGGCCAGACCTTCGACAAGGCGGTCACGATCACCCCGCCTTCAGAAGTCGGCGCCGGGGCGACCGAGGTCTACCCCGAGATCGACGCCGCGGGGAACGTCTACGTCTCTGTCGTCTCGTTCCCGCCGGACGGGAAAAAGCCTTCGACGATCTACGTCGCCCGCTCGACCGACGATGCGCGCACCTTCGGCCCCTTCGTCCCGGTCACCACCGCGACCGTTCCTCCGGGCGAGGTGTACCCGAACACGCGTTTTCGCAGCGGCATCGTCGAGAACTTCGCCGCGAGCCCAACGTACCCCGGCCACCTCTACCTCACCTACGAGGACTGGGATCCGGTCGTCGGCCAGGCGGACGTGAAGTTCACGCAGTCCATCGACGGCGGCCAACACTGGACGACGCCGGTCGTGGTCAACGACAACGTGGACGCACCGGGCTCCCCGACCGATCAGTTCCAGCCCTCCGCCGCGGCCGGTCCGAACGGCGCTGTCGCTGTGGCCTTCTACGACCGTCGCGCAGCGTGCCCCGCCGACCCGAGCGTCCTCCCCGCCGACGTCGGCCGGACGAACTTCTGCATCGACACCTCGCTGCAGGCCTACAAGGACAGCGGCGCCGGGGCGGTGCCGGTCGGCTCGAACGTGCGGATCTCGCAGTTCACCTGGGATCCGGAACAGCCGGGACAGCACCTCGGCGGTCTCTCGCAGTACCCGTGTGCGGGAGCGCGGGATCCGTGCCCGAACGGCAGCGGCTTCATCGGCGACTACTTCGCGCTCGCGATCTCGGCACGGAACATCTACGCGCTCATGGTCTCGACGCACTACCCCTCGAACGTGACCGCCGACGAGGGCGGCCCCATCTACTACCAACAGCAAGTGCTCGCCACGGTGCCGCGGAGCGGCTTCGGCATCTGATACTGAAAGCGACAAGGGCCGGGCATGCTCCTGCCCGGCCCTTGCTCCCTTCTCGCCCGCCTTTGATCTCGCCGTCGGCGTGAGCTCACACTCGATCCGGGGCGACGCCCTGTTGGCGTCGGTGAGGCTCGGCGGCGGGGGCTGGCAGACGGCGGACGACCTCTACCGGCTGGGCGCGGGCGCGCTCGTCTCGGAGGCTGCGCTCGAGCGGGTCGTCCTCGTCGAGCGGGGCAGGCTCCGTCCCGGCGCCTCGCCCGGCGAGGGCGCCCTGGAGCGACTGGCGCGCGAGGTCGCGGCCGAGCCCAAGCCGGCGAAGGTCGAGCAGTGGCTGCGGGGGACGGCACCGTGGGCGCAGTACGCGATCGGCGAGGAGCTGGAGGCGTCCGGCCAGGCCCGACTGGTGTGGAGGCGCTTCCTGAAGGTCTTCCTGCGCCAGCCGTATCTCGAGATCATCGACCGGCGCGCCCAGGAGGAGGCCTACCGCCTCGTCCGCGACACGCTCCTGGGTGACGAGGCGACGATGCCCGACGCCGCCCTACTCGCCGTTCTCGCCGGCTCGCCTCGCCACGTACCGATGAAGCGCCGCCAGCTACAGCGTCGCAAACGCGAGCTTCAGGCCTCCTTGCCCGACCACGTGCAGGCCGTGTTGGAGGTGTACGGGAAGTGGCAGCGTTACGGCCCGCCCGAGTAACGCGGCCGCTCGGCGGCGTCGGCGGCATGCGAGCCGGACTTCGCGCGCTCGCGGCCTTGACACCTTGGTCATGAGCCGTACAGACTCTTGCCGGCCTGACGGGCAGGTCAGACGCCAAACCATGGGTCAGAGGGAGGAACAGATGAGACGATTTCTTGGCGGGTCCTTGGCAGCGGCGGCCGCACTGCTGCTGCTCGGCCTGTTTACCGGATCGGCGCGGGCAGCGTCGATGAACTGCAGCGAGCCGTACTCGTTGTGCGCTGAGGTGGCCGACTCGATCGGCTACGGCGGGGAGTACACGGGGCACGACGAGCCCTCGCTGCTCTTCTACTCGAACACGCCGGGCTCGGGGAACTCGAACCTCTACAACCTGCGGCTTCCGACCGAGTCGAAGGTGCGTCCGAACCAGGCGGGCACCGCGGGGACCTGGAACTTCCAACTGCATCCCACCTACTGGTTCGGAATGGCGCTGTGCGACAACCAGTCGGCGCCGGAGTTCACGCACGACCCGTGCGCGCCGGACAGCGACAGCAACATCTTCGACGGAACGGACCCGGCGGCTTCCGACTACATCGGCCACCATCCGGGCACAGCGTTCCTCGAGCTGCAGTTCTACCCGCCCGGCTGGGTGCCCTGGCCTCCGGGCGTCAGCTGCAGCGCCACGAAGTGGTGCGCCGCGATGGCGATCTTCAGTTTCAACTCCGACCAGAACACCGGCGTCGCCAACAACGCCGACTGCCTGGGCAAGGTCACAGTCGAGCCCGCGAACTTCGCGTTCCTCACGAAGAGCGGAGTGCCCCATGCGCCTCCGGGGCCGCTCGACCAGACGGCGGCCACCTTCACGCCGAATTCGGCGACCGACCTGTTCTTGAGCCCAGGGGACAAGCTCACGGTCGACATCCACGACGGGGCGGCCGGCCTGACGGTGATCGTCCACGATCTCACCACCGGCCGGACGGGCTCGATGACGGCCAGTGCCGCCAACGGCTTCGCCCAGGTCCTGTACGAGCCGGCCTCGGCGACCTGCCACCAGGCCCCGTACACGTTCCGCCCGATGTACGCGACCGCGAGCGAGCACACGCGCGTCCCGTGGGCCGCGCACACCTACAACGTCGCCGCCTCGGACGAGATCGGGCACTTCGAGTACTGCTCGGCCGTCGCGAAGGAAGGCGGCGAGTGCCTGAGCAACAACGAGGGCGCGCTGGACGGCGACGACGACGGTTGCTTCAGCGCGGCCGCCTCGCTGCTGGTCCGGATCGGAGGCTGCCTCGCCACCGACACCGACTTCGACGGGGTCTCGTACCAGCCCGTGTGGCCGGGGACGAATCCCAACCGCGGGCAGGACAAGAAGTACCACCCGAGGGCGATCACGTTCACGAGCCCGCTCTTCAACGGGACCGAGAACTACGACCGCGTGGCCTTCGAGGCCGACCTGCCCCGGATCGAGGCAGCCGACTTCGGCGGAAGCTGCGACCGGTTCACTGGCGCGAACTGCGTGAACCCGCCGCCCGGGTCGAACTTCTACCCGATCTACACGACCGGGACCTCGACGCAGACCCCGAGCGGGCATTGCGTGTGGCAATTCGGCGGGCCCGACATCAAGGGCACGACCAACACGTTCGGCGGGAACTCGGCGGCCGAGTTCGGACCGTTGCTGTTCAGTTTCTACCCGAACCCGAACCCGGCGATTCGGCTCCGGACGAACAACTTCCGGAACATCCTGAGCTCCAACCCCTGCCCGGCCTAGCCGACCCCAGGACCTCGACCGAAGAGCGCCCTCCGGGGCGCTCTTCGTCTTGGTCTACGGGCGCGGGACCCGGACGCGCCGCAGGTTCGACCAGTCCTGCTGACACTGCCACGGCTTCAGCTTCATGCAGTCCAGGCCGGGCACGGTCCCCGAGACCTGCACGAAGTACGTCCCCGGTGAGAGGACGTGCCTCGTCCGTGCCCGGTAGCCGGTCGCCGTCTGCACGGGACCCAGCGGCTCGTCGAGGCGGATGTTTGCCGTCACGAGCCTGCCGTCGGCCCTGGTCGCAGGGCCGACGGCTACGACGATGCGCCCCGGCGCGAGCTCGCCGAGCGAGAAGGAGACGACGACATGGCCACGCTGCGAAGTGGCGGTCCGAAGGCTCGGAAGCGCCGAGGC
>JBKOVL010000208.1:0-2788 GCA_046723895.1 Actinomycetota bacterium
CGCAATGACGACGCCGAGCACGACGGCTGCGACCGGGATGCCCGCAGCGACGAAGAGCAGGTCGCGGTAGGTCTGAGCCTGGACGAGGGGGCGGAAGACGCTCACGGCCAAAGGGTGCCTTCCAGTGCGGGCGGCGGCCATGGTGTGCCCCGGTGTCACGGGGTGGGGGTAGCCCCCTTTACTGCGCGTCGGCCTTCTCGAGCTCGTGCGTCGGCTCGGCGCACCGCCGCTCCCAGCAGTCGCGCATCAGCTGAACGGCCTCTTGGACGTCGTCCGTCGCGTGGAGCAGGTGGAGGTCCTCGGGCGAGATCATCCCGTTTGCGAGCGGCTCGTCGGCGATCCAGGCCAGCAGGTCGCCCCAGTACGCCTTCCCGATCAGCACGACCGGGAACTGGCGCACCTTGTCGGTCTGGATCAGCGTCAGCGACTCGAACAGCTCGTCGAGGGTTCCGAAGCCGCCCGGGAAGAGGATGAAACCTTCGGCGGCCTTCACGAGCATCACCTTGCGCGCGTAGAAGTGCCGGAAGCTGAGCGCCAGGTCGAGGTACGGGTTCGACTTCTGCTCGTGGGGAAGCTCGATGTTGAAGCCGACCGAGAAGCCGCCGCCCTCCTTCGCGCCGCGATTCGCCGCCTCCATCGTTCCCGGGCCGCCGCCGGTGACGACGGCGAAGCCGGCCTCCGCGAGCGCGCGCCCACACGCGCGGGCATGCTCGTACTCGTAGCCGGCGGCGCCGATCCGTGCCGAGCCGAAGACCGTCACCGCGGGCCGGGGGACGCGGTCGACCGCCTCGAAGCCGATCCGCAGCTCGTCGGCGATCAGCGCGACGTGCGCGTCGAGCGCAGTGGTCTCGTGCTCGAGAATGCGCTGGTCGATCGCCATGTGGCTTAGAGGCGGTGCTGCGGGACGTGCGCGCCGACCATCCCCGCGAGCAGCAGCGCGGCGAGCCCGAAGTAGACGAGCATGATCGTCGTTGCTTTCCCGGGCGTGCCGCCGAGGCGCATCGTCCGGATCGACCGCCAGATCGAGCCGCCGTCGAGGAACCCGATCGGAATCAGGTTGAACAGGTTGAGCAGGAAACCGACATAGCCGAGCGCCTGAAGAAGCGGCGAGTCGCGCTGCTCGCCGACGAGCCAGCAGACCGCGGCTCCGAGTCCGCCGGAGATCGGGCCGGCGAGCGAGATCCACGCGCTCTGCCACGGGTTCATCCGCGCGTCGCGGATCGCGACGTACGCCCCGAAGAACGGGATGAAGACGGGCAGCGCCGCGTCGAACCCGCGTCGGCGGGCCTCGACGAAGTGGCCGAGCTCGTGGACGAGGATCAGGAGCACGAAGCCGACCCCGAACTTCCAGCCCCAGATCAGCGCGTAGCCGCCGACGGCGACGAAGATCGAGCCAAACTTCGCGACGGCGAAGCCGAACTTGGCGATCAGCCCGAGCAGGACCGCGATCGGCGCCCAGATCTTGCGCGCGATCACACGCCAGGTCGGCTCGGGGTGGATCGGCCGATAGTCGCGCTCGGGAAGCTCTGGCTGAAGGTCGGTCATCTGGCGGGCTCCGCCGGATGACCGTGCGGAGGGCTTCGACGGGAACCAGGAGCGAGCCGCAGGCGAGCCATGGTCACGGGATCGGGATCGCCCGCCCGTCCGCCTCGAGCTCGGGCGCGGAGAAGACGCAGTCCACGTGGATCGTCGCTTCGTTGTCGCCGCCGTATGGCCCCGTGTTCCGGCCGATCGCGACGTGTGCGGTGCCGCCCGCCTTCTCGTCGAGCATCACATGGCCGCGCGGGCGGAGCGCGTGGTTGAGGCCGATGCCGAGCTCGGCGATCACGTCGCCGCCGCTTCCCGCCTGCTCGACGATCTTCCGCAGCATCGACGCCGCCCTGCCGCCCGCGATCGAGGTCAGGCGGCCGCGCTCGAACCGGAGCACGACGGGCTCGTCGACGAGGCCCTCGACCGTGTACGGGACCGTCAGATCGACGACGAGCACGCCGTCGGCCCCGTCTGCGTGCGGTGCGACGTAGATCTCGCCGCCGGGATAGTTCGCCCCCTCGCCGGGCGCGAGCGGCGAGGTGTCGGTCTTCCACGGACGCCCCGCGATCTGTAACAGCAGGTCGGTCCCCGCGCGGCCGCGCACCCGCAGTGTCTCCGCTCCATCGATCTCGGCCAGCAGCCGGCCGGCAGGCTCGGCCAGTTGCGGTGGGGGCTCCGAGAGCTCGCCTGCGAGCAGCGCGCCGTCGACGAAGCCCATGAAGATCTGCCGCCCGCCGTGTGCGGTGACGGCCTCGAGCAGCTTGAAGCGCGTGGCGGCCTCGTCCGGGCGCGGCGCCTGCGAGAGGAAGAACGAGACGTCCGCCTGCTGCGCGCCTTCGGCGACCGCCGGCGGGAGCTCGGCGAGCGGTCGCCGGCCGGCCCAGAGCTCGACTCGCGGCTCGCCGCCGGCGTCCTCGACCGCCGTCGCGAGCTGCGCGCCCTCGGCGACGAGCGGCTCGTCGACTACGACGAGGACGCGCTCGCGAGGGGCCAGGGACGAGGCCTTGACGAGGTTCTCGCACCAGCCGGGGTGCGCTAGGCGTTCCATGCCCTGATCGTAGCGAGGGCCTCTTTACCCTCGGATGCCTCCCGCACTGGGTGTGGCATCAGCGACGCTACTAGGAGCCCCGCCCGATCCACTCCTCGCCGCCCTCGTACACCTCCTTCTTCCAGAGCGGGACTGTCTGCTTGAGCGTGTCGATGGCCTCCTTGCAGGCGGCGAGTGCGGCGCTGCGGTGCGGGGCGGAGACGGCGATCA
>JBKOVL010000149.1:0-24006 GCA_046723895.1 Actinomycetota bacterium
AGCGAATCGCGTCGTCGTTCCCCGGAATGACGTAGTCGGCCTCGTCCGGGTCACAGTTCGTGTCGACGAGGGCAACGATCGGCATCCCGAGCCGTCGCGCTTCGCGCACGGCGAGCTGCTCTTTGCGCAGGTCGAGGACGAACATCGCGTCCGGCTGACGCTTCATGTCCATCACGCCGCCGAGGTTCGCCTGCAACTTCTCGAGCTCGCCGAGCATCGCGATCCGCTCCTTGGGCGGGAGCAGGTCGAGCTGGCCCTCCTCGTGCAGGCGGCGCAGGTCGTGCAGGCGCTCGATCCGGTCCGAGATCGTCCTCCAGTTCGTCAGGAGGCCGCCGAGCCAGCGATGGTTGACGTACGGCATTGCGACGCGCTTCGCTTGCTCCTCGACCGCGTCCTGGGCCTGCTTCTTGGTGCCGACGAAGAGCATCGAGCCGCCGCGGGCGGCCACGTTCTTCGCGAACTCGTAGGCCTCCTCGAGCAGGGCCGCTGTCTGCTGGAGGTCGATGATGTAGATCCCGCCGCGCTCGGTGAAGATGAATCGGCGCATCTTCGGGTTCCAGCGGCGGGTCTGGTGGCCGAAGTGAACCCCGGCCTCCAGGAGCTCTCGCATGGAGACGACAGGCACGTGTGCTTTCCCCTTTCGGTTGGATTGCCTTACAGCCGGCGGGCCTGGGCGGAACCTCCACTGGGTCAGAAGAAGAGACACAGCGCCGGCACCGCCGCCCGGGTGCTCCGCCGGGTCGATGGTTCGGAACACGAACATGCTACCCGCGAACGCGTTCGAGCGCGGATTCGAGGTCGGGGGGAAGCGGCGAGACCGCCTCGACGCGCTCGCCTGTCACCGGATGCGGAAATGCGAGCCGCGCCGCATGGAGGAACTGGCGCCGCAAGGGCTCCTCGTGAACGCCGTAGACCGGGTCGCCGACGACCGGTAGGCCGATCGCGGCCAGATGCACGCGGATCTGGTGCGTGCGCCCCGTTTCGAGCCTGACCCGGAGCAACGCGTGGTCGCGGAAGAGCTCGACTACCGCGAAGTGCGTGACCGCGGATCGGGGCCTATCCGTGTCCAGCGACATCCGCGTCGGCTCGCGGCGGTCACGGCCGATCGCCGCCTCGATGCGCCCGCTGCGGGAGCGCGGCCGGCCGCGCACGAGCGCCAGGTAGTCGCGCTCGAGCTTCCGGCTCTTCACAAGCGCGCGCAGGCCCTCGTAGGCAGCCTCCGTCCGGGCGACGACGAGTAGGCCGGACGTGTCCCGGTCGAGGCGGTGGACGATCCCCGGACGCTCAGGATCGCCCCCCCTGAGGCCCCGGCCGAGGAGGCCCTGGACGAGCGTGCCCACTGGGTGACCGGCGCCCGGGTGGACGACGAGCCCCGCCGGCTTGTCGACGACGAGCAGGTGCTCGTCCTCGTAGGCGACTCGGACGTCGAGCGGGGGATGCTCGCGCTCGGGGGGTGCCAGCGCGCTCGTATCGAGCTCGAGCTCCTCGCCGCCGGAGAGCCGGTGGCTCTTCGCGCGAACGGCGCCGTCCACCGTGACCGAGCCCGCCGTGAGCAAGCGCTCTGCAGCGGCGCGGGAACCGACCTCCGGCAGCTCGGCCAGGAGCCGGTCGAGTCGTATCCCGGCCGCCGAGCTAGGAACGCGCAGCTGCGTTGGAGATACGCCGCCGGCGCGGCGGACGGTCGGCGACGACGAGCGCGCCGAGCAGGACGGCCACGCCGATCACGATGAAGCTATCGGCGAGGTTGAAGGCCGGCCAGTAGCGGAAGTCGAGGAAGTCAGTCACGTGGCCGAGGCGGACGCGGTCGGCCAGGTTCGAGAGGCTCCCGCCGATCAGGAGCCCGACCGCGACCGGCAGCAGCGGATGGCGTGCGCCCGAGCGGGCGAAGTACCCGATCATCCACCCGACCGCGATCACCGTCAGCACGATCACCGCCGCGGTGGCGCTCGCGAACAGGCCGAACGCGATCCCCGAGTTCTGGACGTGGTGGATCGTGAAGGGGCCGAGGACCTTGACCTCGTCGTCGAGCGCGACCTCGCTCGCGACCACGTGCTTGGTCAGCTGGTCGGCGACGACGGCGGCACTCACGACCGCGGCCAGGCTCGCCCAGTGCACCGGCCGCGCGGCGAGCGAGCGGGCGGCAACCGAGATCGGCGCGAGCCCGTCCGTCCGGGACCCGGGCCTGAACTCGCTCTTGCGGGTCGGCTCGGTCAGGCGCGTTCCTGCTTCCGCTTGTCCTCGATGCAGAGCGTCGCCCACGGGAGTGCGTCGAGCCGCTCGGCGCCGATCGGCCCTCCGCAGCGCTCGCACAGACCGTACGTCCCGTCGTCGATCCGGGCGAGCGCGGCGTCGATCTCTTTGCGGACGTGGTTCGAGTTCTCCTCGAGTGAGCTCGCCATCTCGCGGTCGAACGTGGCCGTTGCGATGTCTCCGAGATGGTTGTCCTGAAAGGTCGGCTCGTCCGTCTCGTCGGCGATCGAGCCGGGGTTCTCGGTGTGAAGGTTCTCGATCGCGCCGATGACGCGCTGCCGCTCCGCAAGCAGCCGCTGGCGGAAGTGCTCTGTGTCTACTACGGCGCTCACGATCACGAGCCTCGGGGGCTGGACTGGTCCTGCCCCCGCGACAGCTTCCGGTCGGCCTCGGCTCGCCCGAGACCGCGCAGCTCGACCACCTTGTCCCGGGCGGCGTGCCCCGAGACGAGCGAGATGTCGCTTCGATCGAGGCCCAGCCGCCGGGCGAGCAGGTCGACGACGGCCTCGTTCGCGCGGCCCCGCTCGGGCGCGGCGCTCACGCGCACTTTCCAGCCGTCGGCGTAGCGGCCGGCGAGCTCGGTGCGCCGGGCGCCCGGCGAGACACGCAGGCGGAGACGTGTGGTCAGCTCGGCCATTCGACCTCAAGTATAGGGAGCGACTAGGCGGCCTTCGTCTCGCGGACCTCCGACTCCGATGGCTCGCCGCTCTCGTCGGTGTCCTGCGCTTCTTCGAGCGCATCGAGCGCGGCGTGCAGCAGCAGCCGCATGCGCCGGGCCTCGGCCGTGAGCATCTCGTGCTCGGTGCGGGCTTTACGCGTGATCGTGCGCGCCTCGGCCTGCGCCTCGGAGACGATCGTCGTCGCCTCGCGCTTGGCCTGGTCCTTCAACTCGTGGGCGGCGCGCTCGGCGGAGACGAGCGTCGTGCGCAGGAGGCCCTCGAGCTCGCGGAAGCGCTTCAGGTCCTCTTCGAGGAGCTCGACGCGGTCGCTCGCGTCGGCGCGCTCGCGCCAAACGGTCTCGAAGCTCTCGGTGATCTCCTCGAGCAGCCGGTCGACCTGCGATCGGCGGTAGCCGCCGATCAGGCTGCGTCTCAGCCGGACGTGCCGGATCTCTACAGGTGTGTAGGACATAAGACTCCTCCCTTCTCAGTGCAGGGTTCCGATCAGCCGGACGACGAGCTGCTGCACGCCGACGAGGACGAGGACGCCGACGATCGGCGACACGTCGAGCGGCCCGAGCGGCGGCAGGATCCGGCGGAAGATCCGCAGGTACGGCTCGCAGGTGTCGTACAGGAAGCGCTGGAGCCAGTTCAGCGAGTACGGCAGCCGGATCCACGACGTCAGGACGTAGACGAAGATCAGCAGGATGTAGACGTAGAAGAAGACCGCCACGAAGTCCTGCACCGTCGAGACCGTGTCTGCAAGTAGGCCGAAGGTGGCGATCGCTGCGCCCACAAGCCGCTTTTCGGCCTGGGCAGGCGCTTTCCTACGCTGTGATGGCGCCCCGGAATTGCACGCCGAAGCCGGGCTTTGCCTGGCGAGAGGCACACAACGGCTCGAGCAACGTCGGATCCTCCTTGTCCTTCGCCGGCTCAGACGACAGGGCGGCACGGAGCCGCCTGCAAGGAGGGGGCTCGTGGGGAACCAGGGGTTCCCCCACGCGACTAGGCCTGGTTGAAAAAGCCGCCGCGTTCGAGCAGCCGCGCGCGCTCCTCCGCCGAAACCTCCATGTTTCGGGGCGTCAGCAGGAAGACCTTGTCGGCGACGCGCTGCATGCCGCCGCTGAGCGCGTAGGTGAGGCCGCTCGCGAAGTCGATCAGCCGCTTGGAGAGCTCCTGGTCGGTGGTCTGCAGGTTGAGGATGACCGGAATCCCCTCCTTGAACTTGTCCGCGATCTGCTGGGCGTCGTTGAAGCCGCGCGGGACGACGAGGTGGACACGCGCGCTCGGGCTCGGCGCCGCCTCGAGCCGCCTCCCCCGCTGAGGTACGGCTGCGGGCGGCGGCACGTAGTCGTCCGCGACCGCCGCGGACTGCGGGGCGGTCTCGCCGGTTTCGCTCCACTCCTCGTACTCGCCGCGGCGACGGCGCGGCAGGCGACGCACGTTCGGGCGCTCACTATAGGTGCGTTCGAGCTCCTCGTTCGTGGCGTAGCCGTCCTCGTCCCAGTACTCGTCCTCCTCGGCGATGCCGAAGTACACGAGCGTGCGATTCCAGAGGTCGGTAAAGCCCATGCCGCCCGAAATGGTAACGCGACAGCGGGAACTCTCTAGGCAGCCCAGAGGACGGAGCCGACGCGGACGTACGTTGCCCCCTCCCCCGCGGCGACGCGGTAGTCCTGGCTCGTCCCCATCGAGAGCTCGCGCAACCCGTGGGCCTGAGCGAGCTCGCGAAGGCGGCGGAAGTACGGGCGCGAGGCCTCTGGATCGTCGGCGAGCGGGGGCATCGTCATCAGGCCGCGCACGTCGCCGTAGAGGGCGAGGAACGCACCGAGTTCCTCGGGCGCGACCCCCGACTTCGTCTCCTCGCCCGACAGGTTGACCTCGACGAGCGCCGGAATCTCGAGGCGCCGAGCCGCCGATTCGGACTCGAGCGAGTGGACGAGCTCGCAGATCCGGTTGACGACCTTCGCCTTTCGGCTCTGTAGGTGGCCGATGAAGTGCCAGCGGAACGCGTCGCCGTAGACGGCGTGCTTGGCCTCCAGGTCCTGCGCACGGTTCTCGCCGACCACCCCCACGCCCGCCTCGACGAGCGCCGTCATGTCCTCGACCGAGACGTACTTCGTCGCCGCGACGACCGTGACGGCAGGCCCGACCTCCTCCTGGATCCGCTTGTAGCGCGCGCGGATCTGGTCAGGTGACATACGCGATCAGGCCCTGCCGTCCGGTCTGCACGCCGTCGCGCCTGTGCGAGAAGAAGAGGTCGGGGTTGCAGGCCGTGCAGAGGTCGACGCGGGTGACGGCCCCGACTCCCGCGGAGCGAAGCGCCTGCTCCGTCGCGCCCCAGAGATCGAGCTTGCCGCCGCGGACGATCCGAGCCCCGAACCGCCTGCGAAAGGGTTCCGCGACCTCCTCGCCGACCTCGTAGCAGCACGGCCCGATTCCCGGGCCGATCACAGCCGCGAGCTCGCTCCGGCCGAGCTGGGCGGCGGCCGCCTCGACGATACCGGCGAGCAGGCCGCGCCGGCCGACGTGGAGGGCGGCGATCGCGGGCCTGCTTCCGTTCGCGCGGGCGAGCGCCACCGGGAGGCAGTCGGCGGTGAAGACGAGGAGCGGCTTGCCGGGCTCGTCCGTCCATAGCCCGTCGCCGTGCTCCCCTTGCCCGTCGGCGCGACGGACGAGGGGCCCGTGCACCTGACGCCCGAAGCAGAGGAGCTCCGGCTCGGTGCCCGCCTCATTGCAGAGACGCAGGCGGTTCTCGGCCACGTGCCGGGGACTGTCCGCTGTCAGCTTCCCGAGGTTGAGCGTGTCGAAAGGCGCCTCGCTGACGCCGCCCACCCGGGTCGAGAACGCAGCGAGGTACGGACCGGGCGCATCCCAGCGGATCAGGGGGAGTGCGGTTGTCACGGGCGCACGTTCCTAGCCACTGATCAATTCTCTGGCCGCCGCCAGCTCCGACTCGCGCCCGTCGAGATCGCCACGCAGCTTGCGTCGGCGTAGCTCGGCGAGGACCTCTCCCACCCGCGGCGACTCGCTCAGCCCGAGCGCTGCCAGGTCGGAGCCGGTGATCTCGAGCCGCACCGCCCGCAGCCGCGTGAACCAGTCGCGTAGCAGAGGCACGTCGCGCAGGGCGAGCGCCATCAAGGGGGCGTCCGGCGCGAGGGGCTCCACCTGCGCGACCACGGCCGCTGGATCAGGCGAGTCCTGGAGCTCATCGGCCAGACGAGGCCCGTGGACGACCGCGTCGGCGATCGCCTCCTCGTCCCGGCGCGCCACGCTCAACTCGTCGAGCGCGCTCCGGAGCTCGCCCGGTGGCGTCCGCCGGAAGAGGACCGCAAGCCGGAGACGCCAGCGCGGCGCCTCCGGAGCAAGCTGGTCGGCGACGGCCACGATCCGAGCCGCCAGGTCCCGCGTCTCGGCGTCGGTGGCGACCGTCGTGTGGAACGCGTGGGCCGCGTCGAGGTCGCCCAGCCGCTCGATCGTGTGCGTGACGTTGTCCTCATCGAGCAGCGCGACCAGCTCGTCGCGCAGCCGCTCGCCGGAGAGGTGCGCCGCGATGCTCTGCTCCAGGGCAGTCCGCGCGAGCGCCTCCGTCTCCTCGTCCATCCGAAAGCCGAGGCGGTTCTCGTAGCGGACGGCGCGGAAGATGCGCGTCGGGTCGTCGAGGAACGAGCGCGGGTGGAGCACCCGGATCGTCCCGGTCGCGAGATCCGCCCGGCCGTGGTGCGGGTCGATCAGCCGCCCGAAGTCGTCCGCGCCGAGCGACGCGGCGATCGCGTTGATCGTGAAGTCGCGGCGGGCGAGATCCTCCTCGAGGGTGGCGAAGGTGACGTCCGGAAGGGCCGCCGGGGCGCGATAGGTCTCGGTGCGTGCCGTCGCGACATCGATCTCGCCGCCCTCGTACTCGATCACCGCCGTCCCGAAGGCGGCGTGAGTCTGGACGCGGCCGCCGAGCCGTTCGGCCAGCCGACGAGCGAATGCGGGCACGTCGCCCTCGACGACGAGGTCGAGATCGTAGCTGGGGTGCCCGAGCAGCGCATCACGGACGGCGCCGCCGACGATGTAGACGGGCTCGCCTCGGTCGTCGGACTCGGTGATCGCCTCGAGCACGTGCGCTAGACGCGGGTCGTCGCGGAGCTCCTCGGCGATCGATCCCTTGGACGTGGGCACGCCCGAGCCTAGCCGAGCGCGATCGCGTCGATCTCGACGAGCGCGCCTGAAGGGAGCGCCGAAACCTCGATCGTCGCCCGCGCGGGCGGCAGCTCGCCGACGTACTGCCGGTAGACCTCGTTCATTCCCTGGAAGTCGTCCAGGTTGCGCAGGTAGACGGTCGTCTTCACGATCCGCTCCAGCCCGCTCCCCGCCGCCTCGAGGATCGCCTTCAGGTTCGCGAAGACTTGCTCGGTCTGCTCGCCGATCGTGTCGGAGACCATCTCGTGCAAGCGCGGGCGAAGGGCGAGCTGGCCGGAGACGAAGACGAGCCCCCCGGCCCGGATGGCCTGCGAGTACGGTGCGCCCTGGAAGGGCGCCGGCGCCGCTTCGGTGCGGACCGCCCCTTTGTCCATCGCTACTCCTTTCGGGGACGACAGGCGCGTGCGAGTGCGACCCCGAGGGCCTTGAACATCGCCTCGAGGACGTGCTGGGCGTCGTCGCCGGCGATCAGGCGCACGTGCAGGGTGATCCCCGCACCTTCGGCGAAGCGGCGAAGAAAGTCGGTGACGAGGTCGCTGTCGAGCCCGCCGACGCGTGCCTCGGAGAGATCCACGTTCGAGGCGAGCACAGGGCGCTCGGATACCTCGAGGACGACGTGGGCGAGCGCCTCGTCGACGGGCAGCACCCCGGAGCCGTAGCCACGTGCGTGGGGAGCGCGCAGCTCGTGCGAGAGCGCCTCTCCGAGCCCGTACGCGGCAGCGACCGCATCCCGTGCGGTGTCGCCCGGCGCGAGCGCGACGACCACGTCGAAGCCCGCGTAGTCGGCGAGAAGGGCCAGCAGGCGGTCGAGCACAGGAAGGCCGGTGTCGACGTTCGACCGGCCCTGGCCGGCGACCTGGACGCGCACCCGGATCTGCTCGGTCTGACCGCTTGCGCTCATCCCTCGACCAGGGTATCGCAGGCCTGTCGACGTTCCGGGTCGGTAGCCTGCCGTGAAAGGAGGCCTGATGGACGATCAGCATATTCACGGGACGATCGAGCAACTCGTCGCCGAGGAGCACGAGCTCTGGGAGCGGGAGTCGGCGGGCAACGCCACCGACGGCGACCGGCGACGGCTCGAGGAGCTGAAGGTCTCTCTCGACCAGTGCTGGGACCTGCTCCGGCAGCGGCGGGCGCTGCGCCAGGCCGGGCGCGACCCCGATGACGCCAGCGCTCGTCCCGAAGAGGTCGTCGAGAAGTACTGGCAGTAGCGGCACGTGAGGCCGGTTGGCCCGCCGGTCAAGGTCGTAGCCGGCGGTTGGACGCGGAGCACTACCGCGCTGTTCTTCCAGCGCCCCGGCGAGCTCGGCGTGACCGTCTGACCTAGTAACAGTCTGTTACTTGGCATGTGCGCTCCGGAATACCGGTACGTGCAGGCACTTCACGCGGTTCCGAGCCTTGTAACAGACTGTTACTTGGCTGCGGTCGGCGCTAGGCCTCGACGCGCTCGATCCGGGCACCGAGCGAGCGCAGGCGCTCGTCGATCCGCTCGTAGCCCTTGTCGATCTGCCGCGCGGCTCCGATCGTCGACCGCCCCTCGGCGCACAGGCCCGCGAGCAGCATCGCCATCCCCGCGCGGATGTCGGGGCTCTCCATGCGCTGCCCGACGAGCTGGGCCGGGCCGGTGACGACGGCGCGGTGCGGATCGCAGAGGATGATGCGCGCCCCCATCCCGACGAGCTTGTCGACGAAGAACAGACGGCTCTCGAACATCTTCTCGAAGATCAGCACCGTTCCGAAGGCCTGCGTCGCGACGGTCAGCGCGATCGAGGTCAAGTCGGCGGGGAACGCCGGCCACGGCCCGTCCTCGATCTTCGGGATGTGCCCGCCGAGGTCGTCCTCGACGACCAGCTGCTGCCGCGGCGGCACCCGCACCGAGGTGCCCTCGATCTCGACCCTGACCCCGAGCCGGTGGAAGCCGGGGAGGATCGAGACGAGGTCCATCGGGTTCGCGTCCGCGATCGTGATATCGCTCGAGGTCATCGCGGCGAGGCCGATCAGGCTGCCGACCTCGATGTGGTCGGGAGCGATCCGCCACTCGCCGCCGCGGAGCGACGTGACTCCGTGGATGCGGAGCACGTTCGACTCGATCCCCTCGATCTGCGCCCCGAGCGAGACGAGGAAGCGGCAGAGATCCTGGACGTGCGGCTCGCAGGCGGCATTGCCGATCACCGTCTCGCCGGATGTGAGCACAGCGGCCATGACCGCGTTCTCCGTCGCCATCACGCTGGCCTCGTCCAGGAAGATGTGCTCGCCGCGAAGGCCGTCCCCCGCCAGCATCTCGTAGTAGTCGCGGACGTCGATCTCCGCGCCCATCCGGGCGAACGCGTGGATATGCGGGTCGAGTCGTCGCCGGCCGATCACATCGCCTCCGGGCGGCGGCACCCTGGCGCGGCCGAAGCGCGCCAGCAGCGGCCCGGCGAGGAGGAACGACGCGCGCATCCGGCGGCAGAGCACCGGATCCAGCTCGTGCTTCGACGCCTCCGCCGCGACGACCCGCACCTCGTTCGGCCCCGTCCAGGAGACCTCCGCACCGATGTCGTCGAGCAGGTCGAGCATCGTCTGAACGTCCCGGATCCGCGGCACGTTCGAGAGCGTCACCGGCTCACCGGTGAGGAGCGTCGCGGCCAGGATCGGCAAGGCGGCGTTCTTGTTCCCGGCTGCCTTCAGCGTCCCCGCCAGGCGATGCCCGCCCTCGATGACGAAGGCTTCCGTCAGCTCGTGGGTGAGGACCGAGGCGGCGATCGCAGTAGGCTAGCGGACATGCCGGAACCGACCCGGGCGCAGGCCTGGGACACCCTCACCCGTTATACGAAGAGCCAGGCGCTCCTGCGTCACGCGCTCGCGGTCGAGGCTTCCGTGCGCTGGTACGCGCGCCGGGACGGAGAGGACGAGGAGCTCTGGGGCGTCACTGCGCTCCTGCACGACTTCGACTACGAGATCCACCCCACCCTCGACCAGCACCCGCAGGACGGCGCGCTGATCCTCCGCGACGAGGGCTATCCGGAGGTCGTGATCGAGGGCGTGCTCTCCCACGCCGAGCACCTCGCCATTCCGCGCGATACGCCGCTGAAGAAGACCCTTTTCGCCTGCGACGAGCTCTCGGGGTTCGTCCACGCGTGTGCGCTCGTGCGGCCCGAAGGGCTCTCGACGCTCGAGTCGCGCTCGGTGCTGAAGAAGCTGAAGCAGCCCTCGTTCGCCGCCGGCGTGCACCGGGACGAGGTCTATGCCGGCGCCGAGCTGCTCGGGCTGGAGCTGTCCGAGCACATTGCGAACGTGATCGAGGCGATGCGCCCGATCGCGTCCGAGCTCGGGCTCCCGGGGTAGCGCCCGGCGGGGACTCAGAGAGCGGCCATTAGGCGCTCCAGATCCTCGTCGCTCGTCCACCAGCCGCAGGAGACGCGCACCCACGGAGTGTTCGGCATGTCGCGGACGACGACGCCCGCCTCGTAGAGTCGCTCGGCGACACCGGCCGGATCCACACCGGGCACGAACGAGACGAGCCCGGCCTGGCCGGGCGCGGTCGCGACCTGGAAGCGTTCGGCCAGCATCGTGTAGCAGCGCGCGGCGATCTCCGAGGCGTGGTGGAAGGCCCAGTGCGGGACGAGCTCGATCGCGGCGCCGAGGCCCGCGAGCGACGAGGTCGGGATCCAGCCGGCGTCGAAGCGTGACGCGCCCTCCCTTGGGGTGTAGGCGCCCGCCTCGTCGTGGCGAAGCTGGGAGAAGTACGTCGGCAGCGCGACCCGGAGCGCCTCCGGGTCGCGGACGTAGAGCGCGCCGGTCGAGTCCGGTCCGCACAACCACTTCTGGCCTGAGACTGTGTAGAAGTCGTACCGGGCCGCCTCCACCGGGATCGACCCCGCCGACTGGGCGCCGTCGACCAGCAGCGGCAGCCCTGTCTCCTCCTGGAGCTCCTCGATCGGGAAGAGGTTGCCCGTCAGCCAGGAGACGTGCGAGAGCGCGAGCAGCCGCGTCCGCTCGCCGACCTGCGCCAGGATCGCCTCGCGCGCGTCCTCCGGCGGCCGGTCGCGGATCCGCGCAACGCGCACCCGCGCACCGGAGGCCTGCAGCGGGCCGAGCAGGCCGAAGTGCTCGCTGTCGGTCGTGACGATCTCGTCGTCGGGCCCGAGGTCGAGCCCCGCGAAGACGATGTTGCAGCCCTGGGTCGTGGAAGCGGTCAGCGCCACGTTGGCCGGATCGACATGGATGACGCCCGCGAGGGCGGTGCGCGCATCGTCGCGCAGTGCGAGCATCCCCTCGATGTAAGGCTTGCCGCCGCGGCCGCGCTCGAGGTCGCTCTGCTCCCGCTCGGCCATCGCCTCGAGCGTGCGTCGCGAAAGCGGGCCCATCGACCCCGTGTTCAGGAACGCGAAACGCTCGAGAACGGGGAACTGGGCACGGGCCTGGTCGAAGTTCACGCTAAGGATCGCTCGACGGGAGCGTGGTCTGAGAGCAGCATGCCGTCCAGGCGACGCCGCTCGTCGGGCCATACGTGGAGGGGAGACGGATCGTCGCCGCGAACGAGAACGTGGTCGATCCCCGAGCGCTCCTCCTTGAAGCCGAGATGACGCAGGTCCGGGATGAGGTTGAAGTCGCCCGCCAGGACGATCGGCTCGTCCGGCTGGGCCAGCTCGAGGACGTGGTCGACCGCGCGCTCGACCTGAGCCTGGGCATAACCGGGCGTGTGCGTCGCGTGCAGGTGCGCGAGCACGAGCGTCCCCGCGGCCGGGCGCCCCAGCCGCACGATCTGGCAGATCCGCCGCTCGCCGGCGCCGATCCCGAGGACGCTGCGCTCGTTCAGCGCGAAGACGCTTCGCTCCCGCACGCCGAGCTCGAGCCGGAGCAGAATCGCGTTCGCCTGCCCGGTGAAGAGCGAGCGGAAGAGACCCGTGTTCACCCCTGTGAGGAGCCGATCGAGCGGCGGCGGCAGCCTCGGCCCGCGGGCGGCATCGCCCAGCACGCGCATACCGCTCCAGCCGGCGAGGCGGGGGAGCGCCCAGACCGGGACCTCCTGGAGGCACAGGGCGTCGGGACCGTCGGCGCTCGCCAGCCGAACCATCTCCTTCAGGTACGAGCGGCGGGTCGGCGGTGAGCTGTTCCCGTGGAAGACGTTCCAGCTACGGATCAGCACGGGCAACTACTGTACGACCTCCGATGCGACGCTTCGAAGACCTGATCGGGCGCCAGCTCGCCATGTTCCGCGAGGACTACGCCGACCTGCTCGAGTCCTGCGCGCAGGCCGAGCGGGCGTACGACCGCGCCGGGCCGGAGGAGGCGGAGGAGCGGTATGCGGTCTATCTGGAACTCGTCGAGGAGGGCAGCGACGCGCTCCGGGAGATCCGCGAGACCTATGCCAGCACGCTCGAGCCCGACCAGTCCGAGGCGTACGAGCAGGCGTTCGACTCCGAGGTCTCGCGCCGCCTTCCCCCTTTCGGGCTGAACCTCTAGGCCTCCCGGCAATGGGCCGGACGACCCATTGCGAGTTTCCGCCAAGGATGCGATCCTGTTTGAGTGTCCGCCGGTTTCCTGCTGTTCGCGATCGTCTGCATGATCGTGCTCGAGGTGCAGCACCTCCGCTGGATCTGGTGGGAGTACTGGGACTGCCGCGAGTGCGGCGTGAAGAACAAGGACTGCGGCTGCCAGAAGTTCCGCTGGCAGCTCTGGGTATAGCACCTAGAAACCGGCAGCGAACGCGCCCACGATCGTCCCGTAGGCGAGGTGCACGAGGACGGTGACGATCGCGGTCGCGCGGCCGTAGTTGTGGAGCATGAAGCCCGGCGCCTCGAGGATCGGCGTCTCCTCGGCGTCCGTCCAGTGCGTGCCCATCCGCGGGTGGACCGCCGGGAGCAGCACGGTGACGAGGCCGCCGCCGGCGAACAGCGCATGCACCGCCCCCAGAACGAGGCCGATGTCCCAGCCTGCGCGCCCGACCGCATAGAAGATTCCGGCGTAGCCGAGGGAGAAGATCAGTCCGTTGGCGAAGTGGACCGCATAGCCGACGACGCTCGCCCGGCTGCGGTCGTCGCTGAACATCGTCCCGAGCAGAAGCGGCAGATCCATCCGCGTCCAGCCGATCTCCTGCGAGACCCGCAGCCCGCTCGTCAGGACGACCGTCCCGACGAGACCTCCCGCAAGCGAGCCCCAGAGAATCACGAGGTCGCCTCCGCGATCGCCGTCGCCGCGTTGACGAGCGCGAGGTGGCTCAGGCCCTGCGGGAAGTTGCCGAGGAAATCGCCGGTCGCTGGGTCGATCTCCTCCGCGTAGAGCCCGACGTCGTTCGCCGACGCGATGAGCTGCTCCATCAGCTCCGTCGCCGCGTCGACCCGGCCCGCGCGTGCAAGGCACGCCGCTAGCCAGAACGAGCAGGCGAGGAACGCGCCCTCGCCCGGCGGCAGGCCGTCCTCACCCCGGTAGCGGTAGACGAACGGCCCGTCCGCCAACTCGCGACGGATTGCCTCGATCGTGCCGAGCATGCGCTCGCCGCGAGCGTCCTGGCAATCGAGCAGCGACAGCGTGAGCAGGCTTGCGTCCAGGGTCGGCATGTCAGGCGCGCGGATGAAGCTGCCGCGCTCGTCGTCCCAGCCGTGACGCTCGTAGAAGTCCCTGATCCGTTCCGCCACCGGCTGCCAGCGCTTGCGACGATCCGGGATCAGGCCCTGCTCGGCAAGCTGACCGGCGCGGTGGAGCGCGAGCCAGCACATCGCCTTCGACTGCGTGTAGTGCTTCGGCTCGGACCGCGACTCCCAGATCCCGTTGTCGGGCTCTTCCCAGGCCTTTGTCACGTAGTCGGCGATCGCGGCGATGTCCTTGCCGGTGTCCTTGTCGACGTGCCCACCCTGCTGCGAGTACCGCCAGACGCCGTCGAGCAACGAGCCGTAGATGTCGAGCTGCACCTGGTCTGCGGCGCCGTTTCCGATCCGCACCGGGCGGGAGCCGCGGTAGCCCGGCAGGCCCTCGGCCTCGCTCTCCCCCCGCGGGACCCCGCCGTCGACGCGGTAGAGGACGCGCAGACGGGGTTCGCTCAGGCGAGAGGCATGCATGAACCACCAGAAGAACGCCTCCGCCTCAGCCTGGAAGCCGAGCGTGAGCATGACCTCGAGGCTCCAGGTCGCGTCGCGCAGCCAGGCGTAGCGATAGTCGAAGTTCCGCACGCCGCCGATCTGCTCCGGCAGCGAGGTCGTCGGCGCGGCGACGATCGCGCCGGAGGGCGAGTAGACGAGCAGCTTGAGCACGAGCGCAGCTCGTACGACCTGCTCGCGCCACGGGCCGTCGTACTGCACGCGGGCGCTCCAGTCGCTCCAGAACCGGTCGGTGCGCGCGAGCGAGCGATCCGCCTGCTTCGGCCCGACGTAGACGAGCGGCTCCCCGTGCGCCGAGGCGAGGGAGATCAAGGCCGGCTCTTCGCTCGCGACGAACTCACCGCTGATCGCCCGCCCGCGGATCTGCGGCTCGCCCGCGTGCCAGGCCCCGACCGCGAGCGCATCGCGGCCCGACACGATGACGATCCGCTCCGCCCGGCGCTCGATTCGCGGGTGCCGATGCCGCCCGAGTGCCGGGTCGATCGCCCAGCCCATGGGCACGCGGCCCTCGACCGCCTCCACGCACCTGACGAGCTCCCGCATCGGCGAGCAGATCGTCCGATCGGCGAGCGTGAGCGCGTCGGTGACGCGCACGGTCCCCGACGCCGTTCGGAACCTCGTCTCCAGGACGTTGCTGCCGTTACGGTAGGCCCGCTCGGCCTCGAACGGCTCGACAGGCTCGAGCCGGAAGCAGCCGCCGTGCTCGGCGTCGAGGAGACGCCCGAAGACGGGTGGGGAGTCGACGTCCGGAAGGCAGAGCCAGTCGATCGAGCCGTCCCGGGCGACGAGCGCGGTCGTGCGTCCGTCTCCGATGGCCGCGTAGTCGCGGATCGGCGCATAGCCGTCGATTCTCACCGGACGCGTCGTACCCCGATGCGTCCCGCAAGAAGCCTCGAGCTCTCATCGGTGCCCGAAGTGATGTGCCCGGGGGAGTGCACTTTGGACCTCGGCCTCCCCGGCGATCTCGCGCGCCAGCGGACCCAGGGACTCGAGAGTGCTGACGAGGACATTGAGGTTGCGGTCGGAGCGTTCCAGCTTCCCGCGGGCGAGGATCAGCGGTTCGCCGCGGACGAGCGGGCGGAACCGCTCGTAGACCGGAGGCGGCACGATCAGGTTCACCTGCCCGAACTCGTCCTCGAGCAGCATGAAGACGACGCCGTTCGCCGTCGCCGGCCGCTGCCGGGCGACCGCCATGCCCGCGACCGCGACCGTGGTCGCGGGGTGGTCGCGCAGCTCGCGGCTCGAAAGTGTCGCGACCGGGAGATGCGGACGGAGCAGCTCGAGCGGATGGGGGCCGACGGAGAGGCCGGTCATCCCGTAGTCGGCGAGCATCTCCTCCCACTCGGTCTCGGGCTGAAGCTCAGGGACGGGTGCGGTCGGCTCGAGCGGCAGCGCCAGCTGGCGGTTGCCGCCGCCGGCATTCTGCGGCCGCGGCACGACGCCGACCCGCCAGAGGAGCTCGCGGCGTGGGCCGAAGCGGTCACACGCGCCCGATGCGACGAGCGCCTCCAGCGCCGCCCTGTTCACCGGCGCGCGCCGCGCGAGGTCGGCGACGTCGGCGTACGGCTGGCCGGCCGCGACCGCCTTCGCCTCCTCCTCGCCGACCGAGCGGATGTAACCGAGCCCGATTCGCACCGCGCAGTCCTCGATCGCGCACGTCGCGGGGCTGAGGTTGACGTCGGGCGGCCGCACCTCCACCCGCCGCCGCTGGCCGTCGCGGACGAGGCTCGCAGGCGGGTAGAAGCCCATCGGTTGCGCGTTGAGGAGCGCGCAGAGGAACTCGGCCGGGTAGTGGTGCCGGAGCCAGGCGGACTGGTAGGCGAGCAGCGCGAACGCGGCCGAGTGCGACTTCGGGAACCCGAACCCCGAGAAGCCGACGAGCTTGTCGTAGACGCGGTTCGCGAGCTCTTCGGCCACGCCGCGCCCGTGCGCGCCCTCGACGAACCGCGGGCGGAGCGCCTCGATCGCCTCCTCGCTGCGCTTCCGGCTCATCGCCCGCCGCAACCCCTCCGCCTCCCCGACGGTGAACCCGGCGAGCGCCATCGCCACCTCGAGCACCTGGTCCTGGAAGACGACGACGCCGAGCGTCTCGCGGAGCGGCTCGGCCAGGGACGGGTGGTCGACCGGCGGAACGAAGTCCGGGTCCTCGCGGAGCTTCTGGCGCCGCTCGATGTACGGGTGGACGGCGCCGCCCTGGATCGGGCCCGGCCGGACGAGCGCGACCTGGATCGTCAGGTCGTCGAGGTTCTCCGGGCGGGTCCGCAGCAGGCTCTGCATCTGCGCGCGGCTCTCGATCTGGAAGTCGCCGACCGTGTCCGCCTGCTGGATCTCCTCGTAGACGGCCGGGTCGTCGAGCGGGATCCGCGAGAGGTCGATCGGCTCGCCGCGCAGGCGCGCGATCTGATCGACGCAGTCCTCGACCGCGGAGAGCATTCCGAGCCCGAGCAGATCGATCTTCAGAAAGCCGGCATCCGCGCACGAGTCCTTGTCCCACTGACAGATCTGCCGCCCCTCCATCGCCGCCGGCTGGACGGGGACGAGCTCGACGAGCGGGCGGCTGGAGATCACCATCCCGCCCGGGTGCTGGGAGATGTGGCGCGGCAGGCCGCCGATCTCGTGCGCGAGCTCCCCGAGCGCCCGCCAGCGTGACGAGGTGTGGTCGCCCGGCAGCTTCGCGACTTCCTCCGCAACCCGGTGGGGGTTGCCCTCGGTGATCCGCGCGAGTCGCTCGAGCTCGGCGAACGGGAGGCCGAGCGCCTTGCCGAGGTCGCGGATCGCACCGCGAGAGTGGTAGGTCGAGAAGCTGGCGACGAGCGCGGCGTGCTCGTGGCCGTAGCGGTCGGTCGCGCGGACGATCAGCTTCTCGCGGATGTCGCGCGGGAAGTCGAGGTCGATGTCCGGCGCCGAGACGAGCTCGCGGTTGAGGAAGCGGCCGAGGGAGAGGGTGGCCTCGACGGGATCGACGTGAGAGAGCCCGGTCAGGTAGCAGACGATCGAGCCGACCGAGCTCCCGCGCCCTCTCCCAGGCGGAAGCGCGTGCCGCGGCGAGTCACGCCCGCGCACCTCGAGGGCGACCTCGCGGGCGAGCTCCAGCACCTCCCAGTGGAGCAGGAAGAACCCGGAGAGCTTCAACTCCGCGATCAGCGCCAGCTCCTCGTCGAGCCGCCGCCGCGCCCGGCCTTGTAACAGACTGTTACTTGGGTAGCGGGTCGAAAATGCCTGCTCACAGACGTTTCGCAGCTGGGCGTCGGGTGTTTCGAACCCGTCCGAAAAGTCCGGATAGCGGTAGCCGAGCTCCTCGGTCAGGTCGAAGGTCAAGGCGGCCGCGAGGTCGGCGGTGCGGAGGAGGGCGTCGCGGTCGCCGGGGAAGCGGTCGAACATCTCCTCCGGCGGGAGCAGGACGCTCTCGTGGTTGCCGCGACGCTCCGGCTCGCAGCCCTCGAGCGAGGTGCGGCAGCGGATCGAGACGAGGGCATCCTGGAGCGCCGCCCGTCGCGGATGGTGCGCATGGACGTCGCCGGTCGCGATCGTCGGGACGCCTAGGTCGCGGGCGAGCTCGCGCAGCGCCGCGTTCCGGCGGGTGTCACCGCGCTCGTACGGACGCTGCAGCTCGACGTAGAAGCGGTCGGGGAACGCGCGAGCCACGCGGGCGGCGTCGTTCGGGCTCGAGATTCCCAGACCGTGGCGTGCACAGCCGGACAGGAGGACGAGGCCGTCGGTCTGCTCGAGCAGCGACTCGAGCGGGAGCGTCGGCGGAAGCGGTTCCGCGCCCTCCTTCGGCCGGGTGCCCGCGTGCGCCTCGGTCAGCAGCCGGCAGAGGTTGGCGTATCCCTTCGGCGTCTCGACGAGAAGCGTGACATGGGCACCGCCTTCGATTCCCGCTCCGGCGCCGGCAAAGCCGGCACCTCCGCTCTTCGTCGGCTCCGTCGAGCCTACGCCGATCGTTACCTCCGCGCCGGTGATCGGCCGCACGCCGAACGCCTTGGCCGCGTGTGCGAACTCGAGCGAGCCGTAGACGCCGTCGTGGTCGGTGAGCGCGAGCGCCTCGTACCCGAGCTCGGCGGCCCGCGCGGCCAGCTCCTCGGGCTGCGATGCCCCATCGAGGAAGGAGTAGGCTGAGTGAGCGTGCAGCTCGACGTATCCCATGCCCGGCTCCTAGGCCCCGGCGAGGGCGAGCCGATCACCGACAAGCCGAACCGCGAGCTGCGTCTGCTCTGCGCGCACGAGCTGCTCACGCTCAGCTGGTTCCGCTATGGCGAGGGCGAGCGCGGCGCAGAGCCGCACGTCCACCGCGAGCACAGCGACGGGTTCTACGTCCTCGACGGCCAGATCACGGTTCGGCTCGGGCCCGAGCAGGAGCCCGTCGTCGCGACCGCCGGCACGCTCGTGCTGATCCCCACCGGCGTGGTCCACAGCTTCGACAACGACGGCCCGGGCGAGGCGCGCTTCCTGAACATCCACGCGCCGGACGGCGGCTTCGCCCACTACCTGCGCACGCGCGAGCCCTTCGACTCGTTCGATCCACCGGACGACGGCGGCCGTCCCGTATCCGACGCGATCGTCACGCCGCCCGGCGGCGGGGAGCGATTCCAGCGCGAAGACCGCGCGATCACGATCCTCGGCGAGCTGCCCGAGGTCTCCGTGTTCCGGCTGGAGGTCGAGCCGGAGTGGCCCGGTATCGGAACGCACGTCGACGACCAGGTCGACACGTTCTTCGGGCTCGAGGGTGAGGCCGGGTTCGTGTGCGGCGACGAGGTCGTGCACGCGCCCGCCGGCTCGTTCTACGCCGCCGAGCCGGGCATCCGCCACGGCGTCCAGAACCCAGGAAGGCGTCTCGTCTTCCTCAACGTGCACGGTCCCGACGCCGGCTTCGCCGAGAGCGTCCGGAGACGCTAGGCAGGCGCTCGCGCAGCGCACCGCCGGCGGGTGACAGCCCGTCGTTGCCGGCGATATCACTTGAAGGTCCAGTGCTCGGGGTGGGCTCGGATCGCCGCCCGAGCGAAAACGATCCGGCCGATCGCGTGCACGTGGAAGGCGACCTCGCCGAGATCGGCCGGATGCGCCTGCGGCAGCTGCTTGAACCGCAGGTAGACCTGTCCGGCCAGCTTCGCGACCTCGATCTCCTCGGGGGTGAGGCCCCGCACGTCCATGTCTGCCAGCTCGGCCACTCACGGCCCCGTTCCTTCAAGCACCCCGCTGCGAGAACCAGCCGCCGCGCTCCTCGTCGCGGAAGACAATGACGTTCTGGCCGCTCTCCAGGACGACCTCGAAGTAGCGGCGGCTGACCGGTTCCTCGGTCCACCAGCGGTCGAGAACGCGCCACTCCTCCCGGACGACTGCGACCGGCTGGCGGTTCACGGTGACCGGAGCACCATCGACGCGCTGTTCGACGAGCGCCGGCCGCGGCTCATTGAGCCTTGCCGGGCGGCAGAGCTCGTTCAGTCGCGCGGGACGAGTAGTGCCCGCTGCTCGGGAATCCGCGACCAGGGCGCGACCTCCACGACGCCGGCGACTGCGCCTGCACCCGCGCTCGCGCGCACCTGGCGCAGGCCTTCCCGGAGACGGCTCCTGCGCTCGTCCCCCTCCGGCCGCACCAGCGCGAGCTGGCGGCCGTTCGATTCCGACAACGAGAGCAGCTCGAGGCCGAGGGCGAGAACGGGTGCGGGGAGCTCCGCAAGCTTCGGCAACAGCGCCGCCCGCAGAACGCTGTGTTTTGACCCCGGGTGCTCCGCGGTTGCCTCACGCAGCGTCACCGTGCGCCGCCACGAGCCCCCGCCGACGAGCCGCGCCGAGAGCGCGACCTTGCGGATCTCTCGCCCGCCGCGCTCGGAGCGGGCGAGGATCCGGTCGAGCAGTGCCGTGAGCGCCCGCTGGAGGGTCAGCTCGTTGCCGAGCGCCTCCGGGAACTCCAGCCGCTCGGCGATCTCCGCCGGCGGCCTCCGGGCCCGGACCTTCGTCGAATCCTCGTTCCTCGCCAGGCTCCAGGCGTGCCGGCCGTCCGGCCCCAATCGTTCGGCAACGGCAGCGCCCGGCAGCCCGGCAAGCTGTCCGATCTTCTTCACACCGAGACGCTCGAGCTCCTCACGCCGCTCGTGTTCGAGCGGGAGCAGGGTCAGCGGCAGCGGCGCGAGGAACTCCTGCGCCCCCTTCCCAGAGACATTGTCGTCGGAGACGACGAGCGCCTGGCCCGGGCGGGCGATCGCGGCGGCGGCGAGCGCGGCGAATCGCCGGTCGGCCGCCCCCGCGCAGGCGTCCCACGAGGCGCCGACGGCCCGGAGCGCACGCTTCAGCGCCTGGGCGACCCCGCCGTAGAGCCGCTCGACGCCGCGCGTCTCGAAGTAGAGGCAGCCGGGCTCCATCTGCTCGACGGCGAAACCGGCGTCCTCGAGCCGGCGGACGATCCCCTCCCACGCGTCTTCCACGCCGGAGGGATCGCGCTCGACGAGAACGAGCGACGGGCAGGTGGCGAGCGCCTCGCCGAGGCGCATCCCGGGCCGCACGCCCGCCGCCTCGGCCGCGGGAGTGACGGGCCCGAGCAGCGGTTGGGTGCCGGGCAACGGTGCGAGCGCGGCAGGCCGCAGTCCGAGCCGTGGCCGATCGCTGAGCGCCGCGCGAAGCTCGAAGCCGGGGATCAGGATGCAGGCGATCATGGGAACATATGTTCTACACGAACACGTGTTCCCCTGTCAACCTGGAACAAACCTACCCGCCCGATCATTCACGTGTCGCTAGGCTCGTGGCGTGGGAGAGCACCTGACCGCCGCGCAGCGCGATCAGCTCCTCGCCGAGCTCGCCGAGCTCGAGGGGCCGCGCCGCAAGGAGATCGTCGAGGCGATCGCGGCCGCGCGCGGTCACGGCGACCTCTCCGAGAACTTCGAGTACCACGCGGCGAAGAACGAGCAGGGACTGCTCGAGCGGAAGATCTCGATCCTCCGCGCCCGGCTCGAGGACGCCGAGATCGTCGAGGGGGGCGATCCCGACGTCGTCTCGGTCGGGTCACACGTCGTGATCGAGGATGGCGACGGAGCCCGGATAGAGGTCGAGATCTCGGGCCTCGGCGGTCAGGGCAGGACTTCCCCATCCTCCCCACTCGGCACGGCGCTGCTCGGGGTCCGTGTCGGCGAAACGGTCGAGGTCCAGGCGCCCCGCGGGGCCTGGCAGGCGACGGTGCTCGAGATCCGCGGGGCCAGCATCTAGCGCTCGGGTTCAGGCCGGCGCCGTACGGGTTTGCTCCCGACCGCGCGACTAGAAGCCCGCGGCGTATCCGTCCTTGCGTGGGTCGGAACCGCCGATCAGCGCCTCGCCGCTGACGACGATCGCCTGGCCCCCTCCGAACCCCAACGTGTCGGTGTCGCGCACGGTCCGGTAGCCGAGCCGCTGTAGGTCGGGCTCGCGCTCCCAGAGCCCTTCTTCGAGCCGCACCGAGTCGCCCTCGACGCGAAAGCGCGGCCGGTCGAGGGCAGCCTGCGGATCGAGCCCGTCGTCGACCATCGCCGAGACGAGCTGCACGTGCGCCTGCGCCTGGAGGAACCCGCCCACGACCCCGAACGGCCCGAAGAGCGCGCCGTCCCGGAGCAGCATCCCGGGAATGATCGTGTGGTAGGGCCGGCGTCCAGGCTCGACCTCGCCGCCGACCGCGAAGCACGCGCCGCGGTTCTGCAGGACGACGCCGGTACCGGGCGCGACGAGCCCCGACCCGAAGCCCTCGAAGAGGCTCTGGATGAACGACACCGCCGTCCGATCGCCGTCGACGGCACAGAGGTAGACCGTCCCGCCCGCGGGCTCGGTCACCGAGGCGCGACCACGCCGCGCGTCCAGGTACGTCGGCGTGATCAGCTCGCCCACGTCCGCGCCGTCGCGCACGCGGGCGAGGGCGTCCTCGAGCGCGAGCTGCACGCAGCGGATCTGGCTCGCGAGGCTGGGCGAGGAACGCTCCAGGAGGCCGAGCGCCTCGAGCGCGCAGACGCCCTGCGTCGGCGGCGGCAGCTCGCAGACCTCGGTGCCCTTGTACTCGAGTCGCAGCGGCTCGACCCAGCGCGGCTCGAACGACGCCAGGTCGTCTTCCTCCAGCCAGGAGACCGAGCAGATCGCCTCCGCGACCTCGCCGGAGTAGAAGGCCGCCGGCCCCTCCTCCGCGATCCCCCGCAGCGTGACGCCGAGCTCGGGCTGGTAGACGACGTCGCCAACGGCCGGCGGCACGCCGAGCGGCCCGCCGTGGAGCTGCCAGGCTGCGGCGGTCCGGGCTGCGACGGCAAACCCGCCCTCGGCCGCGTCGATCGCGTCGGCGAGACAGCCGTCGAGGCCGAGCCGGCAGTGCCGTTCCGCAAACGCCGCCCATCCCGCGACGGCGCCGGGCACGGTCACCGACCGCGGCCCGTCTTGCTCAACGGGTACCGGCTCGGCCGACGCCGGCGCCGGCCCGGCGGCATCCAGCCCCTCCAGCTCGCCGTCTCGCCAGACCTGAGCGAAGCAGTCGCCGCCGATCCCGGTCGACATCGGCTCGGTCACGCACAGGACCGCGGCGGCGGCCAGTGCCGCGTCGGCAGCGTTCCCGCCGCGCTCCAGCGCACGCAGCCCGGCGCGCGTCGCGAGCGGCTGGCTCGTCGCCACCATCGCCTCGGCTGCGACCGCGGGCGGCCGCCCGAATGCGAACCGGTAGCCGGCGCCTGCGGCGCCGCGACATCGCCTTGCACCGAGGCCGCCGGCTTCGCTGCCGCCTTTGTGTCCCGCTTCGTCTCTCACGTGACGATCTCGGCCGCGGGGCCGAGCATCCGCGAGAACCGCGGGACGACGGGCAGCACGCTCTCGCGTGAGCAGAACAGGATGTCCTCCTCGAGGCCGGGCGGCCCGTACGTGCGCGCGAGCAGCGCCTCGTGCGCATTCGGGAACGCTCCCGCAACGAGCTCGGCCGCGATCGCGGCGTCGGAGCGGTCGGCCCCGAGCAGCGTGACGATCCGCCCCGCGCAGTACGCATCGTCGAGCGCGAACGCTCCCTTGAACCCCGCGCAGAAGATCGCCGTGTCGACGCCGAGCCCACGCGCGTGCTCTGACACCGCACCGAGGTTGAGCAGCGAGCCGAGCACGACCTCGTCGCATCGCGAGGCCGCGGTGAGGATCGTTTGCGTCCCGTTGGTGGTCGAGAGTATGAGCGTCTCCGCCCTGGGCTTCTGGAACTCGCGCGGCGAGGCGCCGACGTCGAAGCCCTCGATCCGGACGGCATTCCGCTCGCCGCCGACGAGCGCGCCCTCGATCTCCTCGCGCAGGCGGCGCGCGTCCTCGATCTCCGCGCAGCAGAGAACGCGCCGGTAGCCGGCTGCCAGCGCCTGCGCGATCGAGGACGTCGCGCGCAGAACGTCGACCACGATCCCGAGCGGCGCAGCCGCCTCTTCCTGCGGCGTGAAGGCGACATGGACGCGCATGAGCCACGGGTACGCTAGCTATGAGGTGCCCACCTGCTATCGCCATCCCGACCGGGAGACCGGTCTCTCGTGCTCGGAGTGCGGCCGTCCGATCTGTACCGACTGCGTCACCTTCGCGCCGGTCGGGCTGCGTTGTCCGGATCACGCGGGCGTGACGCGCGCGGCGACCCGTACCGCAGTGCGGAAGGTGCAACGGCCGCTTGCCCGCCGCGGGATCGTGATCCGCAGCCCGGCGCCCGTCACGCGCATCCTCGTCGCTCTGAACGTGATCGTCTACCTGATCACGGTCGCCCAGGGCTCCGGGATCAACGATCCCGGCGGCAGCCTCTTCGACAAGTGGCTGCTGTACGGCCCCGCCGTCGCCAACGGCGACTGGTGGCGGTTGCTGACCGCCTGCTTCCTCCACGTCGG
>JBKOVL010000106.1:0-5054 GCA_046723895.1 Actinomycetota bacterium
GGCGGCAACCGAAACGGCTCGACTGATGTCACCGGCCTGCACGTAGTAGTCGAAGGCGCGTCGCAGGCTGTCGGAGGCCGGCTCGAGCTCATATCTCGGGAGCGCCGCCAGTTGCGCTCGCCCCCGCCCGAAATAGAGGGCAGCGGTGTCGGCGTCCGACTCGGTGTCGCCTTTCGCCGCGAGCGCACGCTCGAAATGGGCGAGTGCCTGCTCGTGCGCAGAGGTGGCGAGCGCCGCCTCCCCGGCTGCCAGCGAATAGCGGACCAGCTTGTCCGGCCCGAGCAGCGTCTGGGCTTGTGCGAAGTGATGCGCCAGCTCGGCGGCGTGCTGATCGGAATCGCGGCCGTAGAGCGCCTCGAGCGCTTCGGCGACCCGTGCGTGGAGGCGCACCCTCCGCGTGAGCGACAGCTCTTCGGCGAGAGTCTCCTGGATCAGCGAGTGGGTGAACTGGTAGCGGTCTACAGCCCCGGTCACCTCCTCGATCACCCGAGCCGCCAGCGCCTCCTCGAGCAGCTGCAGGAGCTGCTCTTCCGAGTAGTCGAGAAGCCTGTCCAGCTGGTCGAGGCCAAACTCCCGACCGATGATCGAGGCGACGGCGAGCGCTTCGTTGCAGTGATCGGAAAGACGATCCAGCCGTCTCCCGATTACTTCCCGCACACCCTCGGGAATGCGGAGACTCCAGCCTTCGCTTCCCGAGAGCCGTTCCGGCGTCAACTCTCCCTCCTGAGTGAGCAGCCGGACGACCTCGGTGACGAAGAGAGGATTTGCCTTCCGTCTGCGAGTGGACTGCGTCGACGAGCTCCGGCGGCGGGTGGGTTCCACACGTCGCCTCGATGAATCGGGCTACGTCCTCACGGCTCAGCCCACGCAGGACGATGCGCTCGAAGAGGCGCTCGCGGGTCAGCTCGGCCAGCGTCTGGGAGAGTGGGTGCCGACGTGAGAGTTCGACGTCCCGGTAGGTGCCGATCAGCAGCATGGGGCGCCTCGGCGAGCTCGCGCGAGACGAACTCGAGGAGCCGCAGCGACCCTTCGTCGGCCCAGTGCAGGTCGTCGAGCACCATGACGAGCGGCTTCGTGCCGGCAACGCGCTTCAGGAAAGCGGCGATCGCATCGAACAGACGGAAGCGGGCCGTCTGTGGATCGTCGATCGGCGGCGACGGCGGCAGGTCAGTGACCTGTTCGCGTACTTCGGCGACGACATCCGCGATCTCCGCTGCGCCCGCACCCAAGTCGCTGCGGAGACGCGCAGCATCGGCCTCGCGGGCGTAGGAGCGGATCGCCTGCACCCACGGCCAGTACGGGGGCGCCCCGCCGGCTTCCCAACAGCGGCCCCAGAGAACAGCAGCTCCCGTTTCGACTGCCGCCCCCGCCAGCTCCTCGGCCAGACGACTCTTGCCGATCCCCGGCTCTCCGCCGATGACCAGAAGCCGTCCACGCCCCGCGAGCGCGTCTTCGAGCGCCCGCAGCAGTGCAGCAAGCTCGTCCTCGCGTCCGACGAAGACGCCGCCCCGCCGGCGGCCGGAGACCCGCCGGTCGTCGTGGGCCGCTTCCGGCGCGGCGTGGACGGGCCGGTCGAGCTCGAGTGAAGGGTCCTGCCGCAGGATCGCCTGCTCGAGGTCGCGTAGCCTGCGGCTCGGCTCGAGGCCGAGCTCGTCGACCAGCAGCCGACGCGCGTCCTGCGGGAGCGCCCGCGCGCGCAGCTGATGCTCGCCCTCTATCGCTGTGACCGGCAGTCCGAAGCCCTGCAGGCCCAAGGTCGTGACCGTTGCCGTTGCGCTGGGCTTGACGGTGGCACCCGCCGTCGGGGCCGCGGCGGCGAATGGCCTGCCTGCCTGGGCGCCCACTGGACCGACGGCGGAGCTGCCTTCAATGGCTGGTCCACAGCAACTGGGGCCGAACCAGGTGCAGTCGAAGGGCTCCGGCAAGTCGTATTTCTTGACGGAAGCGAGCGTCGCCGCCGCTGTGCTCACAGGCTTCATCGTGCTCGGGCTCTACGGCGACGCCGCGATCGGCGGCGTCATCTTCGGCATGCAGTTCGCCTGTGCAAGCGCGGCGCGGGCCGCCCGCAAGGTCGGCACGCTTGCGCGCGACGCGTCACCCCAGGTGCGGCACGTCGCCGGGTCGACTCCGCCGGCGCCTCCTCGAGAGGAGCCCGCCCCGGCCCTTCCGCCGCCTGGTGTCGCGCGGTGATCTGCCCAGCGGCGCAGCTGGTCTCCCGCCGGCTTCAGCGGCGAAGGCTTCCTCGCCCTTCCCTACTGCTCATCTGCCGGCGCCGACTGGAAGCGTCATCGAGCTGAGGCCGTCTTCGTCGCTGGTCTTCTCTCGCGTCTCTACGAAGCGACGCCGCCGCAGTAGGCGGTGGCGAGGACGGCGTAGACCTGCTTGTACTGGGCCGGCGACAGCAGTGTCTCATCGGAGTTCACGAGCAGGACGGCCTGGCGCGCGGCGTGCTCGCTGCTTGGGACGAGCACCGCGCCGACCCACACCTGCCACGACGTCTGCCGAGACTCCTCCGCGATGCCTCCGACGGCTTGACACAGGAAGATGTCGAGGGATGCTGTGCCGGAGTGATCGCCCTGGGCGACAACTGGTTCTTCAGCGTCAACCGCTACCCCTTCAGCGCGCGAGCTCTCGGGAATACCGCGACGCCCTGCACGCGTCGGTGACGGCCGCTACAGCCCTTTACCGCCGGCTCTACCAACAGGCAACCGCGGCCGCGTCTTCGCGTCTGGGGTGTCGTGGCCCGAACCCCGGGTCGTGTTTGGGGGTTCCGCGGTGGCGGTACGGTTAAGAGTTCGTTCACCCCAGACCCGAAGGGCGGGCGCGGGTCACAGATCAAGGAGGAGTTGCATGAGGATGCGAGTTCTTCTTGCCGTCGCACTTGCCCTCAGCGTTGCCGGTGTCACGGGCGCGTCTTCGGCTTCGACGCGCGCCTTGTCAGACGTGCCGCAGGGCACGCAGACCGACACGGCCTACGCGCAGAGCTTCCAGCTCTTTGGCGTCACGAACGTCGACGCGACGACGCAGCAGGTGAGCTGCTACCGGCCCGAGGTCGACGCAAGCGCCTTCAACGACGGGCCGAACGACGGTTACAACGGCGTGTCCGCCTGTCCGGGCGCGACTACGGGTGAGGATACGGGCGCCGCGGGACCGTATGCGACGCAGGTCGGAAGTAACCCGGGCTATCCCGCGTCCGCGCCACAATTGGTCAAGGACCATTCCGAGTCGGACATCCGCGTCGATCCGACCAATCCGCTGCACCTGATCGGCTCGGTCAAGTGGATCGTCAGCGCCGAGGGTTACAACCATCTGACCGGCTTCTACGAGTCGTTCGACGGCGGCTCGACGTGGCCGGTGCAGGGTCACATCCCGGGCTACGAAGGCTGGACCGACAACACCGATCCCGTCGGCGCGTTCGACGGCTTCGGCAACTACTACCAGCTCCACCTCCCGTACCAGTTCTTCTACAACGCGGACGGGAGCCACAACTTCACCGTCGGAAAATCGCAGGAGCCGAATCCCGTGCAGCCCGCCGAAGTGATCTCCGTCTCGGTGCGGCCGCACGGCTCAACTGCGGCGACGCAGTGGATCACGACGCACAACGGCAGACCGGACTTCGTCGCCGCCTATGACAGTGTCGGCG
This sequence comes from Actinomycetota bacterium, assembly GCA_046723895.1. Taxonomy (GTDB): domain Bacteria; phylum Actinomycetota; class Thermoleophilia; order Gaiellales; family Gaiellaceae; genus DATBLE01. The sequence continues at coordinate 3,644 of JBKOVL010000106.1, forward strand.
GCGAGCCGGACAAACAGTGGCTGACGATCGACACGGGCGCGTCGAGCCCGTTTCGCAACCGGATCTACGCGATGTGGGTCGTCTTCACCGGTCCGTTCACCGCGACTCCCTTCGTCTCCTACGCCGAGGCGCGGGCCGACGGGACGCATACGGACTGGTCCGCGCCGCAGCGGCTGCCGATGCCGCCGCACAGCCCGCAGGGAGCCACGTATCTGCTGCCCCATGTCGACCCGAACGGCGTCCTCTACACGACGATTACGAACGAGAATCCGAAGATGGGTTCCTTCGCGACGACCATCTCCGTCGACCGCTCCACCGACGGCGGCAAGACGTGGTCGGTCGTGAGCACGCCGGTCAACAATGCGACGCTGCCGCCGTTCATCTACCCGAACACGACCTTCCGTGACGGGATCACCGACACCTTCGCCGTCGGGAACCAGCTCGACGCGCAGGGTCGCTATCCGCTCTACATCGCGTACGAGGACTACAGCGCCGGCATCGGGAACATCCTGCTCACGGGCTCCTATGACGGCGGCACGACCTGGACGACTCCGATCCAGGTCAACGACAACGCGAGCCCAGTGGACGAGTTCCAGCCGAACCTCGCCGTGGCGGACGACGGCACGGTCAGCGTCAACTTCTACGATCGCCGCCTCGCCTGCCCGGCCGCGGGCACCGCCGAGGCCGTGGCCGCCGGGATCGCGCTCGACGGCGCGGCCCAAAATCCGGACTACACCGGCCCGGTGCCGCCGTACGGGGCGTCCAACTACTGCATCAACGCAAGCATCCAGTTCTACACGCCCGCGCTCACGCCGATCGGGCACAACGTCCGGCTGACGCAGCACACCTGGGACCCGCAGTTGAACGCTCCGCATCCCGGCAGCCCCGCCGGCGAGACGACGTTCATCGGCGACTACTTCGGCAACATCACCGACGGGACGACCGACGTCTCGACCTTCGTGAGTACCTACGACGACGGCTCGAATCCGGCCCACTACCAGCAGCAGGTGGTCGCAAAGATCGCGATCCCCTGACACTGAGCACACATCGGCTCTCGGGGGAGGAGCGCCGCTTCTCCCCCGAGCAAGCCCAGATGCATCACCGTATTACGTGGGACGGCGAATCGAATCCGCGGGTTCACAGTCAACCTCTCAGCATTAATCCACAGCTCGATCCACAGGCGTCTGACGTGCTAGAGCCATGCTGGCGTCGAGCGTCCACAGGTCACTAGCCTTCCGGTTCTGAATAGCTTGCTCGGGTCCTGAGGAGACGACGCAGGCGGTGGCGGAGCGTCTGCTCGATGCTCATCTCCTGTTCTTGGAGTGCCTCCTTGATCCACTGGTCTTCGAGTAGCTGGCTGCGCGCAGCCAGAAGGTCGTCGGCGAGAAGGAGGATCGCCTTGGCGGCAGCG
>JBKOVL010000094.1:0-13518 GCA_046723895.1 Actinomycetota bacterium
CGGCCCCGCGTCCTTCTGAGTGGAGATTCTCTGGCTCGGGTCTGTAGACAAAGGCGAAGCGGCGGGAAAGGAGCCGCCCGTGCGGGCAGCCGTTTCGCTTTGATGGGCAGATGCGTTGTGCGTGGGTCCCCGAGGGCGACTCCCTCTATGTCGCTTACCACGACGAGGAGTGGGGCGTGCCGTCGCGGGACGAGCGGCACCTCTTCGAGCTGATGATCCTCGAAGGCGCGCAGGCCGGCCTCTCGTGGTCGACGATCCTGCGGAAGCGCGAGAACTACCGGCGGGCGTTCGCCGGTTTCGATCCCGAGCGGGTCGCGCGTCTCGAGCCGGAGACGCTGCTCCGCGACGAGGGCATCGTCCGCAACCGGCTCAAGGTCGAGGCGGCGATCGCGAACGCGCATGCGTGGCTCGACCAGGACGATCCGGTTGAGCTGCTCTGGTCGTTCGTCGACGGCAAGCCGCTCGTCAACCGGTGGCGGACGCTCGGCGAGATCCCTGCCGAGACCGGCGAATCGAAAGCGATGTCCAAGGAGCTGAAGCGCCGTGGGTTCCGCTTCGTCGGCCCGACGATCTGCTACGCCTTCATGCAGGCGTGCGGCCTCGTCAACGACCACGTAATCGACTGCTTCAGGCACGACCAACTCTGACGGCCCAGCCACCGCAGCGCGCTTCGTTACGCCGAAAACCCCAAGTAACAGACTGTTACTTGGCTAGTAGGCGACGGCGCCTCGGCCGGTTTCCGCGGCGTGGCGTTGTTCGTCGGCGCGGTAGGACGAGCGGACGAGCGGGCCCGAGAACACCGAGCCGAAGCCGAGCGCCTCGCCCTGCTCGCGGAACCAGCGGAACTCGTCCGGGTGGACCCAGCGGTCGATCTTGGCGTGCCGTGCGGAGGGCTGGAGGTATTGCCCGATCGTGACGACGTCGACTCCGTGCCCGCGGAGGTCGCGCATCGTCTCGACGACCTCGTCGTTTGTCTCGCCGAGGCCGACGATGATCCCGCTCTTCGTCAGCACCGAATAGTCGGCGATCTCCTTCGCGCGGCGTAGGAGCCAGAGCGCCGCGTCGTACGACGCCTTCGCCCCGCGCATCCGCGGGTGGAGGCGGCGGACGGTCTCGATGTTGTGGTTGAACACCTCCGGACGCTCGGCCAGGACCGTGCGGAGCGCCTCCTCCTCCACCCCGACGAAGTCTGGCGTCAGCACTTCGACCGATGTGGCCGGGAGCTTCCGCTTCAGCGCTCGGATCGTCGCCGCGTAGTGCGCAGCGCCGCGGTCGGGGAGGTCGTCGCGGTCGACCGACGTGACGACCACGTGCTTCAGCGCCATCTGCGCCGCCGTCTGCGCGAGGCGCAACGGCTCGAGCGGGTCGGGCGGGCCGTCCGGCCTGCCCGAGTGGACGTAGCAGTAGCGGCAGGCGCGGGTGCACGTGTCGCCGAGGATCTGGAACGTGGCCGTGCCGCGGCCCCAGCACTCGCCGATGTTCGGGCAGCGCGCCTCCTCGCAGATCGTGTGCAGGCTCGCGCCGTGGATCAGTCTGCGCACGTCGAAGTACCGGGAGTTCGCCCGAGGCGCGCGCACCTTCAGCCACTCGGGCCGGCGCGGCCGCTCGGCGACAGGCGACGAGCCCTGCATGCCGGCCAGTCTAGTCGGCGCTCGGACGGCCGCCGAAGACCGAGCTCTCGATCACGTAGAAGGCGGCGATCAGGAGAAAGAGGATCACGCTGGCCCACGAGCTTGCGAACGCGATCAGGGTCGCCGCGAGGTAGACCCACGGCCCGGGCAGGTAGCTCCGCGTGATGCCGGCGACGACGCGGGGATCGGCATCCTCGTGCAGCAGCCGCCTGCCCCGCGCCGCGTACAACCAGACGATGCTGAAGAAGACGGCCGTTGTCGTCAGCGTGAAGCCGTACGCGAGCGCGGCGTCGCGGGCCGTCGAGTCGCGCACGTGCTCGGCGACCAGGCGCGTCGGAAAGGGCACGAACGCGATGCACATCAGCAGGCCGAGGGTCGCGACGGTGAACCTGCGATCGATCCGACTGACCTGCGTCATGAGCAGGTGGTGGTTCATCCACATGATCCCGATCGTCACGAAGCTGACCGCGTAGGCGACGTACGACGGCCAGGCGTGCGTCAGGTCGGTCGGATCGTGAACGGCCCCGTCGACGCTCAGGATCAGCAGCGTCGCGGCGATAGCGAAGACGCCGTCCGCGAACGTCTCGAGGCGGGCCACTCCGCTAGCGCGGGCCGGCGGCGATCGCCTGGTTCGCCATCCGGACGAAAACCGCCTTCTCGGGGCTACGGAGATCCTTCGCCTGCCAGCTGTACAGGAAGCCGCGGTGAGTGAACCAGAGGGAGTTCGGCGCGCACGACCCGCCGCAGGTGACCGGGTGGAAGAATGCCGGGTCGCCGTTCGCGAGCCGCGCGTTCGGGCGACCGGGCAGTTTCCCGCCGCGCCGGCCCTGGAACATCGCGACGAAGCAGGCGTTTGCGCGGCCGCAGTTCGGTACGCCGGCGAGCTCGAGGTCGAACGAGTTTCGCCTTCCGAAGCCCGTCGCGTACACCTTGTAGCCGCCCAGGAGCGGGAGCGTCGGCGGGAGCAGCACAGGCACGGTCGTCGTCCGTTTCACCTTGGAGAGCTGCCCGGCGAACGCGTGGAGGAGATCGACGTTCCTTGTCGCGCCCGCGAGCGACGTCGTGCAGAGCGCCAGCGTGAGCATGACGGCGGCGAGCAGCCTCACCGCGCGACCAGCTCCTCACGTTCGACGAGCTCGAGCCCGAACACCTCGGCGATCGCGGCCGCGGCCCGGGGGCGGACGTCGTCGACGTCGATCGGCCGGCCGAGCTCGTCGGCCATGGTGGTGAAGGCCGCGTCCTCGAGCCCGCAGGCTGTGATCCAGTCGGTGAACGGCGCCGGGTCGAGGTCGACGTTGAGCGCATAGCCGTGGGTCGTCACCCAGCGGGAGATGTGGACGCCGATTGAGGCGATCTTCCGCGGTGGCCGCTCCAGCCAGACGCCCGTCAGCCCCTCGATGCGGGTTGCATCCAGATCGAACGACGCGAGCGTCCGGATCACGGCCTCCTCGAGGTCCCGGCAGTAGCGGCGCACGTCGCGGCCGTGCCGGTTGAGGTCGAGGACCGGGTAGCAGACGAGCTGGCCCGGCCCGTGGAACGTCGACTTCCCGCCGCGGTCGGTCTCGACGACCTCGACCTCGGCGTCAGGCGGGACGTGCAGCTCGCCCTCGGCGGTGCGCCGGCCCAGCGTGACGACCGGGGGGTGCTCGAGGAAGACGACGGTGTCGGGTCGCTCGCCCGACCGCACGTCGGCCGCGATGGACCGCTGGAGCTCCCAGGCCTCGAGATACGGCGTAAGACCGAGGTTGAGCAGGTCTCCGCGCACGGATCGAGTCTAGACTCGAGCCCTACAGCCAACGCAAGTCGAGCGCCGTCGCCGAGAGCTAGAGGGTTGATGTGAAATTCCCGCGCGTTGTGGCCTTCACCAGTTACTTGGGCGGTCGGGGACACTTGATGAACCCAGACCGGGGGCGTACAGTCGAGCTTCGATGAAGCCGTTCAGCGTCCGTTCTGCTGCCTCGAACGACGCCGAGGCGATTGCGAGGCTCATAGCCTCAGCAGGTGAGGACTCGCTTGTCTCGGAGATCGGCGTCGAAGAGCGAGCCGAAAGAATCCGTTGGCTCGTCGAGGCGGGGCATAACGTCCACTTCGTAGCGGAGGCGAGCGGTGAAATCGTCGGTGAACTCGCGCTCGCCCTCTGTGACCCTGGCCCTGCATCACTTGGGTTCAGTGTGAGCCCAGAATGGCGGCGGCGAGGCGTGGGCAGGGCGCTGATCAAAGAAGCACTCACATGCGCGCAGTTGCGCCACCTTCACAAGCTCAGCGCCGAAGTGTTTCCCGAGAACGAGGCCGCCCTCACCTTGCTTGAAAGACACGGGTTCCGCGAGGAGGGGCGCCTCAAAGCTCACTTCCGGCGCTCGTCGGGCGAACTGCGCGACGTCATCGTGCTCGGCCGCGTCGTCGCATAATCGCTCCGTTTGCGCACAGAGCGTGGAGAGGGCGCAGACGATACCGAGACGGGACGAGTTTCACATCAAGCCTCTAGTCAACGTTCACGCGACGAGGACCTTCTCGACGAGGGCTGCCGCGATCCTACGGACGGTCGCGTTCGCCCGGCCGTGATTCGCGGCCGTCGAGCAGGACGGTCCAGCGCTCGACGCTGACGGTCTCGAGCATGCCGTTCGCGGTCCAGTTGTCGTCCGCGAGCCTGGTGTGGACGGCTGCCTCCGACGGTGCATCGACGATGTGAAGCACGTCGCGGTCGCCCTCGAGCGGCCCGCCGAGGAAAACGAAGCCCTCGTCGACGAGCGCGTCCATGAAGTGCGCGTGCTCGTCCCATCCGTCCTGCCCGCGCATGTCGCGCGACCAGTCCCACGGGCCGCCCCGGCGGCGTCGAACGATGAAGAACGCTATGCCACCAGCCTACCGTCGGGGCTGGGTTGGGCCACGAGCCGGCTAGTAGCGGTCTTCGCCCCAGGTCTGCAGCTTCTCTCGCATGTCGCGCAGGAAGCGGCCGGCGTGCGCGCCGTCGACGAGGCGGTGGTCGTACGTGAGGGTCAGGTTCATGATCGGGCGGATCGCGATCACGTCCTCGCCGAGCTCGTCCTGGACGACCCACGGCCGCTTGACCACGGCATAGGTCCCGAGGATCGCCGACTGCGGCTGGCTGATGATCGGCGTCCCGTGGAAGGTGCCGTAGCCACCGGGGTTCGTGATCGTGAACGTGCCGCCCTGCACCTCGTCCGGGAGCAGCTTCTTGTTGCGGGCTCGCTCGGCGACGTCCGTCACCGCCCGCGCCATCCCGAGCAGGTTCAGCCCCTCGGCGTTCTTGACCACCGGGACGATCAGTCCTTTGCCCTCGGCGAGCTCGACGGCGAAGCCGAGGTTGATGTAGCTGCGCGTGACGATCTGGTCGCCGCGGATCTCGCCGTTGATCCACGGGTACCGGATGAGGGTGTCGGTCGCGGCCCGCGCGACGAAGATCAGGTAGGTCGGGTTGACCCCGTACGTCTTCTGGTACTCCGCCTTCAGCTGCTCGCGGATCGCGACCACCTTCGACATGTCGACCTCGATCGCGCTCGTCACGTGCGCCGCGGTGTCGAGCGAGCGGCGCATGTGCTCGGCAATGCCCTTCCGCATCGCGTTCATCGGCTCGAGCTGCTCGCCGGCGAGTGCGGGCTGCGGGGTCGGGGCGGCGGCCGGAGGGGGCGGTGGCGCCGCGGGAGCCGGAGGCTGTTCCGCCGGAGGATGTTCCGCGGGAGGGGCCGGGGCTGCCGCTGCCGGCGCGCCGCGCTCGACGAACGCGAGGATGTCCTTCTTCGTCACCCGGCCGCCCTGGCCCGTGCCGGGAACGGAGCCGACGTCGATTCCGTGCTCGGCGGCGATCCGGGCAACGACCGGGGAGACGAACGTCTTGCCGTCGGCGCTCACGTCCGGCCCGGCTGGTGCCGACACCGCCGCGGGCGTCTCGGCGCTCGAGGGCTCAGAGGCAGCCGCGGCCGCCTCGGCCGTCGCCGGTTCGGCCGTCGCCGGCTCGGAGGGGGCCGGCTCCGGCTCGGGAGCGGGCGCAGGCTCCTCGGGGCCGGCGGCGGGGACGCCCTCGGGCGCGATCACCGCCAGCTTCGTCCCGACCTCCACTGTCTCGCCCTCCTGGACGAGGATCTGCTGAACGATGCCGGTCCCCGGGCTCGGCACCTCGGTGTCGACCTTGTCGGTCGAGATCTCGAGCAGCGGCTCGTCGGCCTGGATCGCCTCGCCCTCGCTCCTGAGCCACTTCGTGATCGTCCCCTCCGACACGGAGACGCCCATTTGCGGCATGACGACGTCGATCGCGGTTCCGGTCGCCATCAGTACGCGGCGAGCTCCCGGAGCCCGGCGGCGACGGTGTCGACCTGAGGGATGTATGCCTTCTCGAGTGGCGGCGAGAACGGGACGGGCGCGTCGGGCGCGGCGATCCGCTTCACCGGCGCGTCGAGCGACTCGAACGCTTGCTCGGCGATCGTCGCCGCGATCTCGGCGCCGAAGCCGCCGGTGCGCGTGTCCTCGTGGAGGACGAGCACCTTCGACGTCTTGCGCACACTCTCGAGCACGGCCACCCTGTCCCACGGCAGCACGCTGCGCAGGTCGACAATCTCGACCGAGACGTCGTCCTTGGCGAGCTCCTCGGCTGCCTCGTCGGCCGTGTAGACCATCGCGCCCCACGTGATCACGCTGATGTCCTCGCCCTCGCGGTGCATGCGTGCCTTGCCGATCGGCACGGTGAAACGCTCCTCCGGCACGTCGGCCTTGATCCGGCGGTACAGATGCTTGTGCTCGAAGTAGAGCACCGGGTTGGGATCCTCGATCGCGCTCGCGAGCAGGCCCTTCGCGTCCTCGGGGGTCGCCGGACAGACGCACTTCAGCCCCGGAATGTGGGCGAAGGAGCTCTCAGGGTTCTGGGAGTGGAACGGCCCGCCGGAGAAGCCGCCACCGGACGGCAGCCGGACGACGATCGGCACCGGAGTTCCGGCCCGGTAGAACTGCTTCGCCGCGACCGTGACGAGCTGGTCCCAGCCGCAGGAGACGAAGTCGGCGAACTGCATCTCGGCGACCGGGCGCATCCCCATCAGCGCCGCGCCCGTGCAGGAGCCGACGATCGCGGCCTCGGAGAGCGGCGCGTCGATCACGCGCCACGGTCCGAACTCCTCCTGGAAGCCGAGCGTGACCTTGAAGGCGCCGCCGTAGACGCCGACGTCTTCGCCGATCACGTAGACGCGCTTGTCGCGGCGCATCTCCAGCCGCAGCCCGTCCGAGATCGCCTGCAGGTACGTCAGCTCGGCCACATTCACCTGTGGTGCGGGGTGTCCAGGTCCTCGGGTGAGGCGAAGACGCCGTCGGTCACGGTCGACGGATCCGGCAGCGGCGATTCCTCCGCGCGCTTGATCGCGTCGGTCAGCAGCTTCTTGATCTCGGACGCCAGCTCGTCCTCCTCCTCGTCCGAGAGGTCGGCGTGCTCACGCAGCCACGTGCGGAAGCGCTCGATCGGGTCGCTCTTCGCCCACTCCTCGAACATGTGCTTGGGGACGTAGAAGGCGTCGTCATGGACGGCATGGCCCTCCATTCGCAGCGTCAGGCACTCGATCAGCGTCGGGCCGTCGCCCGCGCGCGCCTTCTCGATCGCGCGTTTCGCCTCGCGGTAGACGGCGAGGACGTCCGTGCCGTCGACGACGACGCCCTCGAAGCCGTACGACTCTGCGCGGTCGGCGACGTGCTCCGTCGGGAACTCGAGGTGCGTCGGCGTCGAGTACGCCCATTGGTTGTTGTCGCAGATGAAAACGATCGGCAGGCGCCGGACGCCGGCGAGGTTCATCGACTCGTGTGCGTCACCGCGCGCAGCCGAGCCCTCGCCGAACCAGCCGACCGCGACCCGCTTCTCCTCGCGGATGCGGAACGCGAGGGCAGCGCCGACCGCGACCGGAAGCATCGCCGGCAGGTGACTGACCATCGAGATCATTCCCAGGCGCGCGTCCGCCATGTGCACGTTCCCGTCCCGCCCCCGCGACGGGCCGTCGACCCGGCCCATGTAGTTGGCGAAGATCCGCCACGGCTCGACTCCGCGCGTGATGTGCACACCCATGTCGCGGTGGAGCGGCGTGCCGATGTCCTCGGGCCGCATCGCAATTGCGACTCCGACCGCCGCGCCCTCGTTCCCGCGCCCGGTGTAGAAGGAGCCGGGGATCTTCCCCTGCTTGTAGAGGATGTGCCCGCGCTCCTCGACCCCGCGGGCGATCAGCATGTTGCGGTAGATCGTCAGCAGGTCGTCGCGGTCGAGCCCTGCTTCTCTGACCTCCGTCAGCGACCCGACCGGCTCCGCTTCGCGCGCGATCGCCATCGGGCGGAAACTCTAGCCGCCCTGAGCGATCACAAGCGCTCGACGAGCCTGAACCGCTCGGCGACGACGAAGGTGTCGTGTCCGATCTCGCAGTCGGACCAGAAACAGCGCAGCCGCGTTCGCGCGTAGCCGAGCTCCCTCGGCGGCAGCCCCGGGGCGCCATCGACGCGACTCTGCGCGGGCTAGAGTTGGCCCGATGGGCAAGGCCGCCGACTGGCTCCGCGAGGAGCGCCGCAAAGTGCTCGGCGACTGGGCCGCAGTCTGCCTCGACTGCGGCGCCGCGCAGCGCTGGTTCGAGGCGTTCGAGTCCGAGCTGCCGGAGCGCTGCCCGGCGTGCGGGGGCACGATGCTCCACCGCTGCCCCGCCTGCGGCGCCCCGTTCAGCTCCGTCTTTGCGGTCGAGTGCGAGCGGTGCGCCGCGCCGCTCCGCCCGGCGGAGCAGTTCGGCGTCAGGATCAGGCGCGAATCTCGCTGAAGCGGATGACGGTCACGAGGTCTGACGCCGAGACCTCGCGGTTGTACAGCGTCCCCAGGAACTGCGTCATCTCCTCGACCCGGCGGATCTCTGGATTGTCGTGCTCGATCTCGTTCGGGGAGAGCTCGCCGAGCGCCTTCACCTCGACCTTGTCGATCACGGCGTCGAAGACCTTCTTTCGCGGCCCGAAGCGGGCACCCGCGAGCACGGCGACGATCATGCCTTTCCGGTACTTCGCGGACTTGTCGCCGAGGCGGATCGTCGCCGACTTCCGCCCGCTGCGCAGCTGGTTCTCAACGATCGGCGAGTAGAAGTTGAGGGCGTACAAGGGCTCGCCGATCATAGGCTCTCCAATGCCTTTCGCGCCATCTCGCGCTCGCCCTTGTAGGCGAGCAGCTTTGGTGCCTCCACGAGCGGGAGCCAGCGCGCCTCTGCGATCTCGTGGGCGAACTCGGGCGGGACGTCCCCGAGCCGGCCCCCTGTGTAGCGGAGGAGGTAGAAGCTGACGATCTTGAAGATGCGCTCGCCCGCCCACGTGTAGACATAGCGCACGTCGCCGAGCTTGCCCTCCAGCTTCCCGTGTGCGCCCGTCTCTTCCGCAACCTCGCGCACGGCCGCCGTCGCCGGGTTCTCGCCCGCGCCGACGTTGCCCTTGGGGAGCGCCCACAGACCGGGTGGGCGGCCTGCCGGCCGGATTGCCGCGAGCACGTACTCGCCCCGCAACCTGCGGACGAGCACGCCGCCGGCGGAGAACTCGCGTCGCACGCCGCCAACCTAGCGCGTGGGCATGATCTCAGTCGGGTGCGCTCAGATCGCTTGCCGAACCCGGGCGGGTATCGTTACACTGCCGCTGGCACTCTCGAGGAGAGAGTGCTATGTGGAAAGTCCAACGAACCGGAGGTCATGCTATGGATCTGCAGCCGCTTGGCGATCGGCTCATCGTCGAGGTCCTCGAAGAGGAGGAGATGACGGTCAGCGGGATCGTCCTGCCGGACACTGCCAAGGAGAAGCCGCAGCGCGGTCGCGTGCTCGCCGTCGGCCCGGGCAACCGCTCGGAGCAGACCGGCGAGTTGATCCCGCTCGACGTCGCCGTCGGCGACGAGGTGATCTTCTCGAAGTACGGTGGCACCGAGGTCAAGCTCGGCGCCGACGAGGTCCTGATCCTGCGCGAGTCGGATGTGCTCGCGAAGGCTGTTTCCAGCGGGGCCAAGGGCAAGGGCAAGCGCCAGCTCGCCGGCGCCAAGGCCTAATCGAAGAGTCAATGGAGGAACACTGAAATGGCTCACAAGGAGCTGAAGTTCAACGAGGACGCGCGCCGCTCGCTCGAGCGCGGCGTCAACATCCTTGCGGACGCGGTCAAGGTCACCCTTGGCCCGAAGGGGCGCTACGTCGTGCTCGACAAGAAGTTCGGCGCCCCGACGATCACGAACGACGGCGTCACGATCGCGCGCGAGATCGAGCTGGAGGACGTGTTCGAGAATCAGGGCGCGCAGCTCGTCCGGGAGGTGGCGACGGCGACGAACGACGTCGCCGGCGACGGCACGACGACAGCGACCGTGCTCGCCCAGGCAATCGTGCGCGAGGGTCTGAAGAACGTCGCCGCCGGCGCGAACCCGATGGCGCTCAAGCGTGGCATCGAGCAGGGCGTCGACTCGGTCGTCGAGAACCTGAAGTCACAGTCCAAGGAGATCTCGGGCAAGGAGGACATCGCCCGGGTCGCGAGCATCTCGTCGCGCGAGCGCGAGATCGGCGACGTGATCGCGGACGCGATCGAGAAGGTCGGCAAGGACGGAGTCGTGAACGTCGAGGAGGGGCAGACGTTCGGCCTCGAGCTCGAGTTCACCGAGGGCATGCAGTTCGACAAGGGCTACCTGTCGCCCTACATGATCACCGACGCCGAGCGCATGGAAGCCGTGCTCGACGATCCCTACATCCTGGTCGCGAATCAGAAGATCGGGGCCGTCAAGGACCTCCTGCCCGTGCTCGAGCAGGTGATCCAGGCCGGCCGCCCGCTGCTGATCGTGGCCGAGGACGTCGAGGGCGAGTCGCTCGCGACCGTCGTCGTCAACAAACTGCGCGGCACCTTCACCGCCGTCGCCGTCAAGGCGCCGGGCTTCGGCGATCGCCGCAAGCGGATGCTCGAGGACATCGCGATCCTCTCGGGCGCCGAGGTGATCACCGAGGAGATGGGCCTGAAGCTCGAGAACACGAAGCTCTCGCAGCTCGGCAAGGCCCGCAAGGTCGTCGTCGACAAGGACGCGACCACGATCATCGACGGCGCCGGCGACTCCGACGCGATCAAGGCCCGGATCAAGCAGCTGAAGGCCGAGATCGAGAACACCGACTCCGACTTCGACCGCGAGAAGCTGCAGGAGCGGCTGGCGAAGCTGGCCGGCGGCGTCGCGGTCATCAAGGTCGGAGCGGCGACCGAGACCGAGATGAAGGAGAAGAAGCACCGCGTCGAGGACGCGCTGCAGGCAACCCGCGCCGCCCTCGAGGAGGGCATCGTTCCCGGTGGCGGCGTCGCGCTGCTGAACGCCGGCGACGCGATCAAGGACAGCGTCACGAAGCTCGACGGCGACGAGAAGACGGGCGGCAAGATCATCCTGCGCGCGCTCGAGGAGCCGCTCCGCCAGCTGGCGTTCAACGCGGGCCTCGAGGGCTCCGTCGTCGTCAACCAGGTGCGCGAGGCCCAGCCCGGCTTCGGCCTCAACGTCGAGGACGGCGAGATCGAGGACCTGGTCAAGACCGGGATCATCGATCCGACGATGGTCACGCGCTCGGCGCTGCAGAACGCCGCGTCGATCGCGAAGAACATCCTCACGACCGAGGCGGTCGTTGCCGAGGCTCCCGAGAAGGACAAGATGCCGGCCGGAATGCCGGGCGGCATGGAGGGGATGATGTAGGAAGCCGCCTCGCGGCTTTGCAGAACGCGAAGGGCCGGCGAATGCCGGCCCTTCTGCTATGAGATTGGAGGTGAGTCACCTCCTGTATCGGCGTCCGATCGGACCTGAGCCGAAATCCGCTGGGAGGGAAGCGCCGTAGTGAAGGACATGCGCAGTCCGCTTCGGATCGCCGCCGGTGTCGTCGCTGCCGCCGGGCTCTTCCTCACAGGCCTCGGACTCGCGGGCGGGACTTCGACCGTCAGGCTGTCTGCGGCGCTCGACACCGCGCAGGAGACGTCCGCGCCGAAGGCGGCGGTGCATGCGACCGGCCGCTTCACGGCGACGCTCCGGGGGCGCGCGCTGACCTGGCGGCTCACGTTCTCGCGGCTGAGCGGCAAGGCGCTCGCGGCGCACATCCACCTCGGCAGGGTCGGCGTCGCCGGCCCGGTTGCGGTTCCGCTCTGCGGGCCGTGTGTCTCCGGCCTGCGCGGCCGAGTCGTCGTGACGCCGAGGGTGCGCGCGGCGCTCGTCTCGGCCGGCGCCTACGTGAACGTCCATACGGCGAAGAACTCGGCCGGCGAGATCCGCGGGCAGGTCGCCGGCCCGCGCGGCGTGATGCCGGCGCCGACGACGACGACCGCCCCGACCACCACCGGCGGCGGGTACCGCTACTAGAGCTAGAAGCTGTAGCGCTGCTCTTTGATGAAGTCGGCGTCGTTGTGGTAGCCGTAGCGCTCCCAGAAACCGGGCTGGTCGTCGGCCCGTAGCTCCAGCCCACGCAGCCACTTCGCGCTCTTCCAGAAATATCGGCTCGGGACGACGAGCCGCAGCGGCCGGCCGTGGTCGGGCGTGAGCGGCTCGCCGTCCGCCTCGTAGGCGATCAGGGCGTGCTCGTCCTCGATCGCGCCGAGCGGCATATTCGAGGTGAAGCCCTGCTCGGCGTGGGCGATCACGAAGCGCGCGCTCGGCTTCGGCGCAACGAGCTTCGCGAGCTCGCTCCAGTGGACGCCTTTGAAGCTCGTGTCGAACCGGCTCCAGCGCGTGACGCAGTGGATGTCGACGGTCACCTTGCGGTTCGGCAGCTCGAGCAGGTGCTCCCAAGTGAGCGTCAGCTCGCGCTCGACCTCGCCTGTGACCTTGAAGTCCCATGTCGCGAGGTCGACCTCCGGGACGGTGCCCGCGTGCAGGACCGGCCACTTCTCGGTCAGGTACTGCCCGGGCGGGAGGCGCGCCGGGTCGTAGCCCGCCTCGATCACCTTGGCCTCGGCCTTCGATCTGAACAAGGGCATGCTGCCTAGACTAACGAGGGTGCTCCGCGTTTCACTTCAGGGGATCGCCCGCCGCCCCCGTGCGTACCTCCGGGTCGCCGGGCCGGATGCCGAGGAATACCTCCAGCGGATGGTCTCGAACGACGTCACCGCCGGCGAGGTCGTCGACGCGCTGCTGCTGACCCCGAAGAGCCGCCTGATCGCGCCGCTGCGCGTGTGGCGGCGCGGGCCCGACGACTTCCTCCTGCTCACCGAGCCTGAGCTCGGCGAGGTCGTGCGTGCCCAGCTGCTGCGGGCCCGGTTCGCGGCCAAGTGTGAGATCGAGCCGGAGGAGCACTGCTCCGTCCTCGTCTTCGGCGAGGCGGACGGGATTCCGGGCGAGCTGCCCGGGAGCGTCGAGGTGCTCGACGCCGACCTCGACGCGACGCTCGACACGGAGGAGCTCGAGCGCGCCCGGATCGAGGCCGGCATCCCCGCCTGGGGCAAGGAGCTCGACGACTCGATCCTTCCCGCCGAGGCCGGGCTCGACGAGACGCACATCTCGTTCACGAAAGGCTGCTATCCCGGCCAGGAGCCGATCGCGCGCCTTCGCCACCGCGGCCACGTGAATCGGCGGCTGCGCGTGGTGGACGTCGACGACGCGCAGCCGGGCGACGAGATCGCGTGGGAGGGGAAGACGGTGGGCCGGGTGACGAGCGCGGTGCCGGGGCTCGCGCTCGGCTACGTACGGGCGGAAGTGCCGGACGATGCCGGGCTCGCGGTCGGCGGCGCCACGGCGCGGCTACACTGACCGCTCCCAGGCGCCCGTAGCTCAGGGGATAGAGCGCTGCCCTGCGGAGGCAGAGGTCGCAAGTTCGATTCTTGCCGGGCGCATCGCCGCAAACCCGCATGGACAGTGGGGTTGCGGCCTCGACGGGGAAAACTTAGCCGTAACGCCGTGCCCCATTAG
>JBKOVL010000181.1:0-11924 GCA_046723895.1 Actinomycetota bacterium
ATCGCCGGCGCCGCTCCGCTCGTCGCAGTGACAATCGCGGTGACGGCGCTCGGCGAGCCGGCCCGTCTGCCCCTGCTCGCCGGTGCGGTGCTGATCGTCGCCGGAGGCCTGGCGCTCGTGGCCGAGCGCGACCGGCCCGAGCACTTCCGCGCGATCGGGCTCCTCTACTCGTTCGCCTGCACGGTCCTCTTCGCCACGCGCGACAACGTCGTCCGCCACATCGCCGCCGACAGTACCGTTCCCCCGCAGCTCGCCGCGTCCGTGACGATCCTCTCCGGCACAGCGCTGGTCTTCCTCGCGCTCGCGCTGTCACGGCGCGGCCGTCTCCTCGCCGACATCGCTCGCGAGGGCCCGCACTTCGTGCTCCCGGGTGTCCTCTGGGGTGCCTCGTACGCGTTCCTGTTCGAGGCCTTCTACCGCTCGCGCGTGTCGATCGTCAGCCCGCTCGTCGCGACCGAGTCGCTGTGCGCCGTGTTGCTCGCGGTGCTCCTGCTGCAGCGGACGGAGCTGGTCGGCCGCCACCTGCTGCTCGGGGCGGCGCTCGTCGTCGGCGGCGGCGCGTTGATCGGAGCGTTCCGTTAACAGTGCCAGGCACTGTTAAGACCGCTCGGCCGGGAGGTCGCGGGCGCACCAGTCGCTCCACGAGCCCGGGTAGAGCTTTGCGTCCGGCCGGCCGGCCCTCGCGAGCGCGAGCAGGCCCACACAGGCGGTGACGCCCGAGCCGCAGTAGACGACGATCTCGTCCGCGTCGAGGAGCTCCTGCGGGACGTCGGCGGCCTCGGCGTACGGCCAGTTGACCGCGCCGGGGACGCGACCGGCGACGGGGTCGATCGGCTCGACGTCGCCGCGGAAGCGCTCCGGCGTGCGTGCGTCCACGACCACGAGGGTGCGGTCGCCGAGCCGTGCGGCGAGCTCCTCCGCGTCGATCGTGTCGCCCGCGCGCGGGCGCGGCACGAACTTCGCCTCCTCGATCTCCTCGTCGCCGCCGCGCACCGGGCCGAGCCACGACTCGAACCCTCCGCGCAGGACCGCGGCATCGTCATGGCCGAAGTGCCGGAGGAGCCACCAGAGCCGGGCCGCGCCCCCGGCGCCGCCGTGGTCGTAGGCGACGACGAAGACGTCCTCCCCGATCCCGGCCCGTGAAGCGGCAGCGGCAAAATCGCCCGCACTCGGCAGTGGATGCCGCCCCTGGCCCTCGACCGACAGATCGGAGAGCTGGTCGATCCCGAGAAACGCCGCGCCGGGCACGTGCGCCTCGAGGTACGCCTCGCGTCCTGCCTCGAGGCGAGCGAGGTCGTACCCGCAGTCGACGAAGCGGTAGATCAGTAGAAGCCTTCGCGCCGCGCGTACCGCCCCTCGCGCTCTGCGTCGTACGTCTCGGGCTCCACTTCGGGGTTCACCGACCGCATCAACTCGCCGGGGGAGGGCAGCTCGTCGCGATCGACGAAGCGCTCCGGGTCCCACAACCCCGCCCGCAAGAACGCCTTGGAGCAGTGGGTGAACGCCTGCTCGATCTCGATTCGCAGCGCGAGCTTCGGCACCTTGCCCTCGACGGCGCACGGCTCGAGCAGTTCCGGGTCGGTGACGACCTTCGCTCGGCCGTTGACCCGGAAGGTGTCGGTGACGCCCGGGATGACGAAGAGGAGCGCGACGTGCGGGTTCTCGAGCACGTTGCGCAGAGAATCGGCGAGCCGGTTGCCCGGGCGGTCCGGCAGGAGCAGGGTGCGCTCGTCGAGGATCCGGACGAACCCCGCCGGGTCGCCGCGCGGGCTGACGTCACATGTCCCGTCGGCGGCCGAGGTCGCGAGACAGAGGAACGGGGAGCGCTCGATGAATCGCCGGGTGACGTCGTTCAGGCGGTCGCTGACCTTCGACCGAACCAGTTCTGAGGGCTCGCCCAGCACTGAGCGAAGCGCGCCTGTGCCGGTGATCGCCGTCATCGACGAGAGCCTACCTCCCAATAGAGCTGCGCCTCCGAGGCGCCGTCCCAGGCGAGCGACTTCGCGATCCCCCAGAGGCGCATCCGTTCTCGGTCGAGGCCGAGCAGGTCCGAGAGCATGTCGAGCCGCCGGCGGAGCTCGTCGCGGGTCGGCTTCGCATCGCGCACGATCGCGACCGTGTCGTAGGCGCGCTCGGCGACGATCGGCTTCGGATCGATCGCGAGCCACGGCTCTCGCTCGGCGCGAAGGATGTTGCCGCCGTGCAGGTCCTGGTGGCAGAGGACGGCGTCCTCCTGGGTCGGCGCGAGCGTTCGCACGGCATCGAGAGCCGCAGCGAGCAACCGCCGCTCGAACGGACGACCGTGCTGCTCGAACCGCTCGGGGAACTCGACGAGCCAGCGCTCGGCCTCGGTCTCGAGCCGCCGCCACTGCACGTCGCCCGGCGGCGGCCGCCAGAGTCGCTGCATCAGCGCCGCGGCGATCACGAGCGCCTCATCGTCGTACCGCGCAGCCAGCGGCGTTCCCGGACGGCAGTGCTCGAGGAGGAGCGCCCGGTGCGCCGGGTCGTGCGCGAGCAGCCGCACCGCGCCGTGCCCTGCCCAGAAGCGGAGCGCCTCTGCCTCGTGCTCGCTCTCGACGTCTTCGGGAAGCTGCACTTTGACGACGACTTCGGTCCCGTCGGGGAGGTGCGCGGGCGCAACGAGCTCGGAGAAGCAGGCCTCGTACGGCTCGCCGAGGTCGAGCTGCCATTTGCTCCAGACGCCGGCCAAGCCGGCGCCTTCGCTGTCGCATGCTCCGCCGCGCCTACGCATGTGGGATCGTCAGTAGGCGCCGTCCGCGACGACCTCGAGCAGGAGCACCTCCTCGTCCGGGAAGCGCTCGGCGAGCTCGGCGGCGCACGCGTCGGCGTCGCCGGCCCAGACGATCACCGTCGGCCCAGAGCCGGAGAGGGTCGCGCCGACCGCGCCGCGCGGCGGCCTCGCGCGTACATCGTCGAGTATCCGCGACGGCCGGTAGGGCTCGTGGAGGCGGTCGGCGAACGCCGCCGACAGGAGCGCGGCGTCCCCGCGCGCTACCCCGGCGCCGAGCAAGGCCGCGCGGGCCGCCGTGAACGCGGCGTCCTCGTGCGGGACCTCGGCGGGCAGTGCGAGCCGCGACTCGGCCGTTTGCACGTTCTCCGCGGGAATGACCGCCACCGGCGCAAGGGGGAGCGTCTCGGCGAGCCGCTCGATCCGCCCCTCCCAGGTAAGGCAGACTCCGCCGGCGAGGCAGGCGGCGAGGTTGTCGGAGTGCCCTTCGAGCGGCGCGCCGCGGGCAAGCAGCTCCTCCGCCGAGAGCTCCTGCCCCGACCAGCGCGCCGCGGCGACGAGCCCCAGGGCGATGGTCGCCGCGCTCGATCCGAGCCCGCGGGCACGGGGGATGCTCGAGGTCCACTCGAAGACGAGCCCCTCCGGCGAGGCGACGAGCCCGAACGCGCGGACGCCGATGTGTTCCGGGTCGGGCAGCGCGTCGCCTTCGGAGATATCGAGCTCGTTCCAGAGGTCGAGCGCCGCCGCCGCACAGTCGAAGCCGGGCCCGAGGTTCGCCGTCGTCGCCGGCGCGCGGAACTTGACGCCTTCGGCGTCACGACATCGCCTCACACCAAGGCCGACAGCTTCGCTGTCGCCTTTGTGCTCGGCTTCGTCTCTCACAGCCGCTCCGCGGCATCCGGATCCTTCAATCCGTGACCGGTGAGCACGCAGACGACCCGACCGCCGGGCCGAACCTGGGCGACGCCGGCCACTCCCGCGGCCGAGGCGGGCTCGCAGAAGAGTCCCTCGAGCCGCCCGATCGCGCGCCACCACTGGAGGAGCTCGTCGTCGGGAACCGTGTGCACTTCGGTGACCGCTTCGACCCGCGCCCGGTGGACCGGCTCGGCGATGCGGATCGCCGTCGCGACCGTATCGGAGCGGTCGGCCGACTGGATCGAGAGGAGCCGCGGCAAGCCTGCATCCGCCTGCTCGAACCCACGGGCGTACGCGAGCGTGTTCCCGCCGCCGCCGTAGGGCAGCGCGAGCACGTCAGGCGGGCCGCCGAGCTGCTCGACGACCTCGCGCGCGGCCGAGGCCTGGCCCTCGATCCGGTCGGGATTGATCGAGTTGACGTTGACCAAGCCCTGTTCCTCGGCGAGCCGGCATGCGAGCGCGTGCGCCTCCTCGAAGGTCCCCACCACCTCCCGCAGCTCGCCGCCGGCGGAGAGCACCTGCGCCAGCTTGCCGCGCGCGACGACGCCCTTCGGCAGCGCGATCACGGCCGGTAGCCCCGCGCGGGCCGCGTAGGCGGCGGCCGAGGCGGCGGTGTTCCCGGTCGAGGCGCAGACGATCCCCGGTGCCCCGCGCTCGAGCGCGCGCGAGACCGCCAGCGTCATCCCGCGGTCCTTGAAGCTGCCGGTCGGGTTCGCGCCCTCCCACTTCAGCCAGAGCTCGCAGCCGAGCCGCTCGGAGAGCCGGGGTGCCGGTAGGAGAGGCGTATTGCCCTCGCCGAGCGTGATGGTCACCGCGCGACTCCTGGCTCGTGACATGGTTGTCCCCACGGGAGCGCGCCGAAGGCGAGCGACGTCAGCGCCATCCGAGCTCCGCGACCCCGCGGTCGGAGATCACCGCGAGCGCCGACGCCCGGCCTCTGGTCTCGTCGAGCGCGTCGATCTCGTCCAGGGCGTCACGTAGCCGTCCGGCCGGCGCCTCATGGGTGACGATGTGCAGCGTCGCACTCTCGTCGCAGGGACGCTGGACGAGACGGGCGACCGAGATCCCCTGCGCCGCCAGCCTCAGCGCGACGAGGGCGAGCACGCCCGGCCGGTCGGCGACTTCGACCCGGACGTAGAACGGCGAGACGGCCTCGCCTTCCGGAAGCCGCGGCAGCTCGCGCCAGCAGGCGTCGTTCTGGAGAAAGCCCGTGCCGGTCGTGCCGACGATGGTGACGAGATCGGCGACCACCGCGGAGGCGGTCTCCAGGCCACCGGCGCCGGGGCCCTCGAGGGTGATCTCGCGGATCGCATCCCCCTGGAGCGAAACCGCGTTGAAGGCACCCTCGACCGACGCGAGCGGGTGGCGGCGATCGACGAGCGCCGGCCGGACGCGGACGTCCACCTGCCCGTCGACCAGCGTCGCGGCGCCGACGAGCCGGACGGCCATGTCGAGCTCGTGCGCGGCCTCCACGTCAGCGGCCTCGACGCGCTCGAGCCCTTCGCAGGCGACATCGTCGGGCGTGACGCGCGAGCCGAAGGCGACCGTGGCGAGGATCGCCATCTTCGCAGCCGCGTCCTGCCCAGAGACGTCCTCGGTCGGGTCGGCTTCCGCGAAGCCGAGGCGCTGCGCCTCGGCGAGCGCCTGCTCGTACGACGCGCCGCGCTCCATCTCCGTCAGGACGAAGTTCGTCGTGCCGTTGACGATTCCGAGGACGCGGTGCACGTTCGAGACCACCAGTGCCTCCCGTAGCACCTTGATCACGGGGATCGCGGCGCAGACCGAGGCCTCGAAGCGCAGCTGGACCCCCGCCTCGGCCGCGACCGCGAAGAGCTCCGCCCCGCGGCGGGCGACGAGCTGCTTGTTCGCGGTCACAACAGGCTTGCCCGCCCGCAGGAGCTCGAGCACGTAGTCGCCCGCGGGATCGAGGCCGCCCATCACCTCGGCCACGACCGCCACCTCCGGATCGTCGCGGATCTCGGCGAAGTCCGCGGTCAGAGGCGCCCCGCCCCGCCCGCGTGTCGCATCGCGGACGAGCGCACGAACGACCCGGAGCCGGTGGCCGGTCGCGCGGTCGATGTCGGGCGCCTGCTCCCGAAGGAGCCGGTCGACCGCGGACCCGACCGTCCCGTAGCCGAGCAATGCAACCGGAACGTCGACCGAAGCCACGGATCGACGGTAGCGGAGCGCTCAGATGCCCGCAGCCGCAGTGTGCGCAACCTACCCCCGCCCTGGGTGGGGGAACCACCCCTATCCCCTTACGGCGAGCATGCCACGAAAACCGTCACCGGGGTGTGCCGCTTCCGTGCCTATTCCTATCCTTGCCGGATGATCGTCGCGCACCTCGACCTCGATGCCTTCTTCGCGGCGGTCGAGGAGCTCGAGGACCCTTCGCTCCGTCGCAAGCCGCTCGTCGTCGGCGGTGATCCGCGCGGGCGCGGCGTCGTCGCGACAGCGAACTACGTCGCACGGCGCTACGGCATTCGCTCGGCGATGAGCTGCGCGGAGGCGCTGCGGCGCTGCCCCGAGGCCCTGTTCCTCCGGCCCAGGCACAGCCTCTACCGCGAATACTCGAACGCGGTGTGGGCCGCCGTGCGCGAGGTCGTACCGACCGTCGAGCGGACCGGTCTCGACGAGGGCTACCTCGACGTCGGCGAGGTGGCGGCGGACTTCCTCGCCGCCCGGCGCGTCGCCGAGGCGGTGCAGGCCGCGGTGCGCGGCGCGACCTCGCTCAGCTGCTCGCTCGGGGTGGCGACGTGCAAGGTCGTCGCGAAGGTCGCCTCCGACCGGCGCAAGCCTGGCGGCCTGACCGTAGTCCGGCCCGGACGCGAGGCCACGTTCCTGGCGCCCTTCGACGTCCGTCTGCTCCCCGGCGTCGGCCCCCGCGCCGAGGACCGGCTGCGAGCCGCCGGGGTATCGACGATCGGGGCGCTCGCGGCGCTCGACGACGCCGCCCTGCGACCGCTCCTCCCCGGGAAGGTCGGGACGATGCTCCGCGACCGCGCGCGCGGCACCGACCCGCGCGGCCTCGAGACCCAGGTCGAGCGGATCTCGATCTCGACCGAGGAGACCTTCGAGCGCGACGTCGCCGACCGGGCGCAGCTGCACGCGGAGCTTCGCAGAATGGCCACGCGCCTCGCCGAGCACCTCGCCAGGCAGGGCGAGGCAGCCCGGACGGTGACGACGAAGGTGCGCTACCCAGACTTCTCGATCCGCAGCCGCTCGTCCACGCTTCCCGCAGGCCTCGACAGCGGCGAGGCGATCGGCGATGTCGCCTGCACGCTCCTCGACCGCGCCCTCGCCGACCGCCCGGGGCCGCTACGCCTCGTCGGCGTCGGCCTGTCCAACCTCGAGCCGTTCCGGCAGCTCGCGCTCCCCTAGCCGGGCGACGCAGAGGTCGGGCCGGACGAAGACATCGAGGCCGTCGACCTCCAGGCCGCTCGCTAGCTCCTCGAGCGCGCCCGAGAGCAGCCCGCGGTGGACGCTGCAGACGACACCGGGGTTCGTCTCGGCGAGCTCGTGGAACGGGCACCGGCGCATGTGGATCTCACGCCCGTGCGCCTCGGCTGCGAAGCCTTCCTCGTCCAGCAGACGCGTCAGCTCGTCGACGGCCTGCTCGTCCGTGACCCGATCGAGCGGCGAGGGGCGACGGACGAGGTAGCGACCCCACGCGCGGCCGGCCTCCTCCGCACGGCGTTCGCCGTCGGAGAGTTCGGCCACGGCTCCGGTGAGGATCGTCGCGAGCAGTCGGTGCTCGTCGCGGCCTGCAGCCTCCTGCGCGCCGGGTCGGACGGCGTAGACCATGCGCGGCCGGCCGGGCTTCCCGTTCGCCGCCGGGCTCGACTCGACCAGACCGGCCTCGGCGAGGAGGCCGAGGTGCCAGCGCATGGTGTTCTCGTGTAGCGCAAGCCGCCGGGCCAGCGCCCGAACGTCGAGCCCGTCGGGTGCGGCGCGCAGCTCGTCGACGATGCGCACGCGGGTGGGATCGGCCAGCGCCCGGCGGACGGCGAGTTCGCTCATTTGCACGAAATCTATCGGTGGAAGTCCGGGTCGCATATCCGCAAATTCGCTTATTGCAACGATTTTCTTTCTCACCATGATCGTCGTAGAAACCAGAGAGAAGGAGACTCCAGTGGCAGCTCCAGCTTCCAGCCGACTCCCCGCCTACTACCGCCCCGACCCCGACCGCAACGCACTGGCCAAGGTCATCGTGCTCCTCCTCGGGATCGCGCTCCCGGTCGTCCTCGCCTTGGCCCTCTGGACGGCGGTCTCGGCGCAGAAGGCACGCGACGACGCCCACCAGGTCGCTGCCGGCACGACAGCGGCAACCGTTCCCACTCAGGGCACGACGCATGAGACGGCCACGGCGGCCGCAGTGTCCTCCCCGAGCTACGCGGGTCTCGCGCCCGCAAACGCCGACGCGCTTGCAGCGGCGCACAAGCCCTATCGCGCCGCCCTCCAGGCAGCACCTCCCGGCGCGGTAGCGACTGTCCACCTGACGCTGAAGGACGTCGTGCACGAGGTCGCCCCCGGGATCAAGTACAGCGCCTGGGCCTTCTCCGGCGGCGCACCCGGTCCGGTGATCCACGTCCGCCAGGGCCAGACAGTGAAGATGACGCTGACGAACGACGGTG
This sequence comes from Actinomycetota bacterium, assembly GCA_046723895.1. Lineage (GTDB taxonomy): Bacteria > Actinomycetota > Thermoleophilia > Gaiellales > Gaiellaceae > DATBLE01. Next base: position 8,299 of record JBKOVL010000181.1, read on the forward strand.
CGATCCCGCACTCGATCGATTTCCACGCCGCGCGGATCGCTCCGAACGTGGCGTTCCGTGACGTCGCCCCGGGCCAGTCCTTCACGTTCAGCTTCAGGGCGAACGACCCGGGCGTCTTCATGTACCACTGCGGCACGAAGCCGGTGCTGATGCATATCGCCAACGGGATGTACGGCGCGATCATCGTCGAGCCGGCGGCTCCGCTGCCGAAGGCCGACCGCGAGTACGTGCTCGTCTCCAGCGAGTGGTACCTCTCGAGCTCTGGCCTCGGCAAGCCGGCGTCGTTCGACATGGCGAAGGCGCATCAGATGGCGCCCGACTGGGTGACCTGGAACGGCTACGCCGGCCAGTACGTCAAGCACCCGCTGACGGCGAACCCGGGCGAGACCGTGCGCTTCTGGGTCGTCGCCGCCGGGCCGAGCTTCGACACCGCCTTCCACGTCGTCGGCACGCTGCTCAACCGCGCCTGGATCGACGGCGACATGACCCAGTACCTCCGCAACGTCCAGACGGCGACGGTGCCGGCGGGCGGCGGCGGCGTCTTCGACGTCAAGATCGACAGGCCGGGCCTCTACCCGTTCGTTTCGCACTCCTTCGCGAGCGTCGACATGGGCCAGGTCGGGCTGCTGAAGGTCGGCAAGGTCGCCGGCACGATGAGCCACTGAGCCAGAGCCGCTACGAGGAACCCGAAGGCCGCGTCCGGCATCGGACGCGGCCCACGTGGTCACAGAGCACGCAGCGTCTCGCCGAGATCGGAGCCCGCGTCCTCGGGTGCGATCTCCCCGAGCGGCGTCCGCGCCAGCTCCGCGTAGACCACGGCCATCGCCTCGAAGAGCGCGGGCGTGAGCCCGGCCGCCTCCTGCGCAGCCGCGATCTCTCGCATCTCCCCGACGAACCGCCCCGACTTCGCGCCCGCCCGCGCGATCCTGCGGCCGGCGTTCTTCGCGAGGTCGCCGAGGTCGCCGAGGACGTGCTCGAGCACGCCGTAGTGCTCCGCCGCGCGCAGCGCCTGTGTGAGCAGCGCGGTCGATCCCTTGTAGACGGACGCCGTGCTCATCTTCACCGCGGAGGCCGCGCCGACTTCGCTGCCGACGACCACGACCTCGACGCCCTCGAACGGCAACGACGCGACTTCGTGCACGCGCGGGCCGGACAGGTAGATCCGGGTCGTGCCGGCCCTCCACGGTGGGCCGCCGGAGATCGAGCCGTCGACCTCGGGCGCGATCCGCCTCGCAGTCGCGGGGGCAATCGCGTTGAGATCGGCGAAGAGCCGCGCGCCTGAGAGCTCGGCGGCGACGGCCTCGGCCTCGGCCGGGGGCACGATCGAGAGGACGACGTCGGCCTCACGAACGACGGCCTCCAGTCCCGGCAGCAGCTCGAGCTGGCCGCGCCGCGCGAGCGCCCCCGTGCGTTCGCTCCGGCCGGCGACGGATGCGACGACGCGCGCCCCGCCGCGGAGCAGCGCGTTTCCGACCGCGCTACCCATCGCCCCCGGGCTGACGATCCCGACGGTGGCCATCGCCGCCGAGTCTACGGCTCTGCTCTCATATCGGGATGAGCCCGCTGCTCGGCGTCCTCGGAGCTGCCCTGGCGCTGGGTGCCTCGCCGGCGGCCGTCCAACCGTGCGTCGCCAAGCAGCTCACCGGTACCTTCAGGCAGATCTATGGGAGCGCCGGCGCGGGCAGCATCTCGTACCGGCTCCGGCTGAGAAACCACTCGCCGCGGACGTGCTTCGTCTCCGGGCTGGCGGGCCTGAGTCTGCTCGGCAAGAGGGGACGCCCATTGCCGACGAAGATCACGCCGGCCTTTCGGCCCGGCCTGACCGCCGTCCGTGTCGTCCTCCGCCCCGGGCGCGCAGCGAAGGCCGACGCGCGGTTCTCGCCCGATATTCCGGGCCCCGGCGAGGCGCAGACCCGCGGGCCGTGCGAGCCGAAGGCTTATCGGGTGCGGGTCAAGCCGCCGCCCGGCGGCGGGACGCTCGTCGCCGCGATCTCGCCGCCGACGTCCGTCTGCGAGCACGGCGCGATCTCGCTGAGGGCGCTCTCGGCCGCCTGAGCCCTGGCCGGTCGCCGCAGCCACCGCCGCGACCGGTGTAGCAGTTGACGCCGAGGAAGTCGCAAGCGCCCTCGTGATCGTCGAGCGGTGCGCGCGCCGCGAGCTCGTCCGGAGCGGTCACCTCGCCCCGGAGATTGTGATCGGTCACAGGCTGGTTGACCGGGAAAGATGGCACGAATACGTAATACTGTCAGGTCGTTGTGACCGTTCACGAAGTTGACCTGCCGCGCCCGGCCACCATTCGCGACGTCGCTGCGCGCGCCGGCGTCTCGCACCAGACCGTCTCTCGCGTCATCAACGACAACCCGAACGTCGCCGAGCAGACGCGCGATCGCGTCTTGACCGCGATCCGTGAGCTCGGCTACGTGCCGAGCCCGATGGCGCGCGGGCTGATCTCGAACCAGACGCACTCGATCGGCGTCGTCTCCGACGACATCTCCGACCAGTTCTTCGCGCGCGTCGTCGCGGGCGCCGAGGCCGAGGCGCGACGGCGCGGCTACTACCTGATGATCGGCGGCGTCGAGCCCGACGACGACCGGGGGGGCTACCTCCGCCTTCTCCTCGAACGCCGCGTCGAGGGACTGATTCTCGCCCGGCCGAGCGTCCCACTCTCGGCTGACGATCTCGTCCACGCGAAGACTGCCGGCGTCCCGATCGTCTCCGTCGCCTCCGCCCAGCTGCCCGGGTTTTCCATCGTCGACGTGGACAACGTGCAGGGAGGTTACGCCGCCACGGCCCACCTCGTCGCCCGCGGCCACCGGGCGATCGCGACGGTCGTCGGGCCGCGCGAATTCCCCTCGGCCGCGGCCCGCTTCGAGGGGTACCGCCGCGCCCTCGCCGAGGCCGAGGTCACGGACGACCCGGGTCTGGTCGAGCACGCCTCCGACTGGGGCCTGGAGAGCGGCCGCGCCGCGGCCGCACGGTTGCTCGAGCGCGGCGAGTCCTTCACCGCGCTCTTCGCCCACAGCGACTTGATCGCGCTCGGCGCGATCCGTCGGCTGCGCGAGGCCGGGAAGCGCGTGCCCGAGGACGTCGCGGTGGTCGGCTACGACGATCTGCCGGTGGCCGCGTACGTCGATCCTCCGCTGACGACCGTCCACCAGCCGATGGACGAGGTCGGGGCATTCGCCGCTGCACTCGTGCTCGACCAGCTCGCCGGCCGCGGAGCCGACTCGAGCGCCACGCATCTGCTCCCCGCCGAGCTCGTCGTCCGCGGCAGCGTGGTCTCCAGGAGCGACTGATCCGAGGAGGAGGGAGGAGAGCCTCGATGAGAGCGGCGACTCGCGGGCAGGTCGACGCGTACCGGCGCGATGGGTTCGTGCTGATCGAGGGCTTTCTCGACGAGGACGAGCTCGAACGGTGGCGCACGGTGACAGCGGATGCGGTCGCCGAGCGCCAGGCGGTGGCGGCGCCGATCGGCGACGACTACTACCAGCGAACCTTCGCGCAGTTGCAGAAGCTTGCGGACACCCACGAGCCGATGGCCGGGCTGATCCTCGACGATCGTCTCGGCGAGATCGCGGCCACGCTCGCGGGGGTCGACGGCATCCGCATCTGGCACGACCAAGCCC
>JBKOVL010000023.1:0-23192 GCA_046723895.1 Actinomycetota bacterium
CTGAAGGACGGCTGCACCCGCGCGGCCCTTCCCCACGGCGGACACCGGAAGAACACCCTCTGATCACCACGTGGTCCCACGGTGCGGTGTTTTCCTTTGCGCAGGAATTCGCGAACGGGGAGGAACGACGATTCCGGCAGCCTTCAGAGGGCGCCGCAGCCGTGAGCCGACCGTTTTCATCGCGGGCGACGGCTCCACGTCGACGAACAAGCGGCTGCGAGGCGCGTTCACGGCCACCGGCATGCATGCGCTCGTCGCGTGGCCGCAGCTGGCCGCCGAACGGGCACACCCCGGCGACCTGGTCGTCGGCCGCCTCGACGTCCGCCCCACGCTCGACGGCGTCCAGCGAGGGCTCGGCCGGCTGCTCCAGATTCGCGGCCGGGGCATCCGGGTCGTCAACGACGCCGATGCGCTGGTCGCGAGCCACGACAAGCTCGCGACGATGCTCCTGCTCCACGCCGCGGCGATCCCGCATCCGCGCGGAATGCACGCGACAGGATCAGAGGCATCCCCGCTCTTCGAAGCGCCGTACGTGGTCAAGCCGCGCTTCGGGAGCTGGGGCCGGGACGTTCACCGCTGCGAGTCGCGTGCAGAGCTGCGCGCGTGCCTCTGGGGCCTCCACCGCCGGCCGTGGTTTCGCCGCCACGGCGCGCTCGTCCAGGAGCTGATCCCACCCCGGGGATTCGACCTGCGACTGATCGTCTCGGCCGGGGCGATCGTCGGCGCCGTCGAGCGCGTGGCCGCACCCGGCGAATGGCGCACGAATATCGCTCTCGGCGGTTCCCGGCGGCAGGCGAAGCTCTCGTTCGAGGCGTGCACGCTGGCGGTTCGGGCCGCCGCCGCAGTGTGCGGCGATCTCGTCGGCGTCGACCTCCTTCCCGATGAGCGCGGCTGGCGCGTGATCGAGATCAACGGCGCGGTCGAGTTCACCGACGACTACGCCCTCGACGGCCGCGATGTCTTCGCCCGCGCGGTCGAGCCGTTCGCGCCGGGCGCCGCGGGTACTTCCACGCGCAAGCGACGTGTGCTTTCTTCCTGGAAGATCGAGGAAGCGTTTGCCCCACCAGCCAAGCATCAGGAGGCAACCATGCAGATCACCAGGAACAGCATCGAGACTTCGGCGGGGCCGAGTGAGTGGTTCAGCGGCACCGTCTACATCGACGCCGTTGCGACACCGTCGAACGGCTCGCGGCTGAACGCCAGCAGCGTCCACTTCACGCCGGGTGCGCGCACCGCGTGGCACACGCATCCCAACGGCCAGACGATCTGGGTCACCGAGGGCATCGGCGTCACTCAGCGGCGCGGCGGGCCGATCGAGGTGATCCGGCCGGGCGACCGCGTCTTCTTCGAGCCGGGTGAGGACCACTGGCACGGCGCCGCGCCGAACCGGTTCATGACCCACCTCGCGATGCTCGAGGTCGACGACGAAGGCACCCCCGCGAGCTGGGGCGACCACGTCACCGACGAGGAATACGCCGCGGCGCCGTCACTGGAGGACTGAGTCATGCGCGCAACCGTCATGCACGCCGCCGGCGACGTGCGGATCGAGAATGTTCCGGACGCTCGCCTCGTCGAGCCGACCGACGCGCTCGTCGTCGTCACCCGCGCCTGTATCTGCGGCAGCGATCTTTGGCCGTACCGGACACTCGAACAGAGCGAGACCGGGCGCTCGATGGGACACGAGGCCGTCGGCGTGGTCGAGGCCGTCGGCGCCGACGTCCGCACCATGAACGTGGGCGACGTCGTCGTCATGCCGTTCGCCTACTCGGACGGGACCTGCGTCTTCTGCCGCGAAGGGCTGCACACGTCATGCATCCACGGCGGGTTCTTCGGCACAGGTGACGTCGGCGGAGCACAGGCCGAAGCGATTCGTGTCCCCCAGGCAGACGGCACGCTCTTCGTTCTGCCGGTCGACAGGGACGACGCGCTGATGCCGTCGCTGCTCACGCTTTCGGACGTGATGGGGACAGGCCATCATGCGGCCGTTTCAGCGGGCGTCGGACCTGGGAAGACAGTGGCGGTCGTCGGAGACGGCGCCGTCGGCCTGTGCGGCGTGATCGCCGCCCGGCGCCTCGGCGCTGAGCAGATCATCATCATGGGCCGTCATCCCGACCGGATCGCGCTCGCGAAGGACTTCGGCGCGACAGACGTCGTCAGCGAGCGAGGCGACGAGGCGGTCGAGCGCGTGCGCGAACTCACCGGCGGCTTCGGCGTCCACTCCGTCCTCGAGTGCGTCGGCCTCGAACAGTCAATGCTCACCGCCCTCAGCATCGCGCGTCCGGGCGGCGCCGTCGGCCGCGTCGGCGTTCCCCAGGACGAGACGATGCCCGCGTCGCAGCCGGCGTTCTACAAGAACGTCACTGTGAGCGGCGGGCCCGCTCCGGCGCGCGCGTACATCGAGGAGCTGCTCCCGGACATCCTCGAAGGCAGAATCGAGCCCGGCCGGGTTCTCGACCGGGTCGTGGCCCTCGACGAGGTGCCCGACGGTTACCGCGCCATGGACGAGCGGGAAGCGATCAAGGTCATGGTCGAGCCATGAGTGCGACCGGTCAAGCGAGCATCTCGCCCGCGAAGAGCGCGTAGACGGCCGCGCAGCGACCCATTGCCGCCTCGTCGATGAACTCGGTCGGCCCGTGCGAGACGTCGAGGCGGCCTGCGCCGTAGGCGTACGCCGGGATCCCCAGCTGCGCGTACCAGCGCGTCTCGAGCACCCCAGGGCACAGCTCGAACTTCGGAGGCGTACCCTCGACTTGCCCGATGCAGCGGGCAAGCGTTACCGATGCGGGATGCGCCTCGTCGGTGCTTGCGGACTGCGCGCGCTGCAGAACGTCCATCGACACTTCGGCGTCGACGCTTGCTGCGGCCTCGGCAATCGTGTCGGTCAGACGCGCCGCCTCTTCGTCGAGGTCCTCCTCCGGGTTGAACCGGCGATCGATCGAGAACCAGGCGGAGCCCGGTACCGCATTGAAGCTTGTGCCGGCGCCGGCAGAGCCGCCGACGACGAGCATCGAGCCGCGGGCGACGTCGGTCTCCATCGGGAACGCCGTTCGCTTCTCGAGCAACTCGTGGGCGAGGACGCCGAGCGGCTGGGCGACCCGGATCATCTTCTCGAACGCGTTCACACCGAGATGAGCCTGACCGACGTGCGCTTCTTTCCCGCGAACCTCGACACGAAGCGTGATCGCACCACGATTCGCATGCCAGACAACACCGCCCGTCGGCTCCGCCGTCAGCATGGCAAGCGCACCGGCATCGATCAGGTTGGCATCGCGCAGGTACCCCGAGCCGGCGGCGCTTCCGGTCTCCTCGTCGCAGACGAGGTGAAGTCCAATACATCCGTCGACGAGGAGACCCAGCTGTTGGGCCGCGCGGGCGCCGTAGAGCATGCTCACGAGGCCGCCCTTCATGTCCGCCGTGCCGCGCCCGACGATCTTGCCGTGATTCCGCTTCGGGCTGAACTGTGCGCGTGACTGCGCCGGGACGACGTCGAAGTGCCCGTGGAAGTACAGCCTTCGCGTCCCCTCCCCCGCGCTCCCGCGCACCACGCACGGCTCCTCGAGCTCGCCTGCCGGCGCCACCTCGATCAGCTCGGGCGCCAGGCCAAGCCCCTCCATCGCATCACGCAGAATCCGGCCACAACGACCGAGGCTGCGGCCGGGCGGATTCTCCGTATCGACGGCGACCAGCTCTTCGACGAGCGCTGCCATCTCATCGGCCCGCGGCTCCAACCAGCCCGATAACTCGGCGACACGGTCGACCATGGTTTGCTCGTCATTAGACATCAACGGCTGTGGCGCCCCCGAACGCGCGGAGGTTCGATGCCGAGTTCCGACGGCGAGGAGGGAGATGAGGCCTCGTTTCTATGGGCGCCCGTCTCGCGTTCTTTCGTCACCAGACGAATCCGTTGCCCAACGGCCCTGTCGGCGGGGAAGCTTCCCGAGATGAGCCACGACCCCGTCGCACGCGGCCGAGGTCGGGATTTAGGTTGCCCTCGACAGGAAGAGAGGACTCAACACGATGAGCAAGTTGAGGTTGAGCATCACGATGTCGCTCGACGGCTTCGCGGCTGGCCCCGGCCAGAGTGAGCAGGATCCGCTCGGAACCGGAGGGGAGCAGCTTCACCAGTGGCTGCTTTCGCTCAAAGCGTTCCGCGAGACGCACGGAGAGGAAGGCGGGGAGGTCAACGCGAGCACCCCGATCGCCGAAGAGATCCTCGGCGACGTGGGGGCAACCATCATGGGGCGGAACATGTTCGGCGGCGGGCCCGGCCCCTGGGGCGCGGATCCCTGGAAAGGCTACTGGGGAGACAATCCGCCCTACCACCACCCCGTCTTCGTCCTCACCAATCACGCCCGCGAGCCGCTGGAGCTGGAGGGCGGGACGACCTTCCACTTCGTCACCGACGGGATCGAGTCGGCGCTCGAACAGGCCAGGGTGGCCGCGGGCGACCAGGACGTGTCCCTCGGCGGCGGTGCCGCCGTCGTCCAGCAGTATCTGGCGGCCGGGCTGCTCGACGAGATGGTGATCTCGATCGTCCCCGTGATCCTCGGAGACGGGGCCCGACTGTTCGACGACCTGGGCGAGGCCAAGCCGAAGCTCGAGCAGATCCAGGCGGTCGAGGCGCCCGGAGTCACCCACATCAGGTACGCACGTGCGCAGCGACCCGCCTAGATTCCGGCCCACAGGTCACGGACGCGAGCGCGGATGTGTTTTGTGTTGAGGAAGTTGTGCAGCGCCTCGGGGCCGAGGTCGCGGCCGGCGCCGGACAGCTTCCAGCCTCCGAAGGGTGCCTGCAGCTCGGTGACGTCGTTGACGTTGATACCGACTGAGCCTGCTTCGATCCGGTCGGCGAGCGCCCACGCCCGTTCGAGGTCCTGCGAGTAGATGTAGGCGGCGAGGCCGTAGGGGAGCGAGTTTGCGAGGGCGAGGAGCTCGGCGTCGCCGTCGGCGCCGGCAACCGGCATCACCGGACCGAAGGTCTCCTCGTTCATGACTGCGGCATCGCTGGGGACCGCGTCGAGGACGGCCGGGGCGAGGAAAAGACCGTCGCGGTCGAGCCGGTCACCGCCGGTGACGATCCGTGCACCGCGCCGCCGAGCGTCGTCGATGTGCCGAAGCGTCTTCTCTGCGACCGCCTCGTTGAAGACCGGTCCGTACTCCACCCCGTCCTCGAGCCCGTTCCCGATCCGGAGCATCCGTGTCCGCTCGGCTGCGGCTTCGACGAACTCCTCGCGCCGTGGCTCGGCGACGAGGACGCGGTTGACGGCGATGCAGATCTGGCCCATGTTCGAGAAGCTACGGCGGACGGCGGCGGCGGCGGCCTCGGCGACGTCCGCGTCGTCGAGGACGATGAAGGGGGTCTGCCCCCCGAGCTCGAGCGAGAGCCGCTTCAGCGTCGGCGCGGCGGCTGCGGCGATCTCCCGGCCCGTCGGAGTCGAGGCGGTCACGGTCAGGGCGGCGATCTCCTTGTGGGCTACGAGCGCGCGGCCGAGTCCCGGCCCGCCCGGGAGGTCGGCGAGCGCGCCGGCCGGTAGGCCGGCGTCCGTGAGCGCTTGCACGACGGAGGCGATCGCCAGCGGCGCGTCGGCGGGAGGCTTCGCGATCACCGGGCAGCCGGCGGCCAGCGCCGGGGCGACCTTCCACGCATACAGATCGACGGGGTAGTTCCAGGGGACGATCGCACCGACGGTCCCGACCGGGGCGTAGGTGACGATGCTCTTCACGTCCGGGCGCGAGGACGGGCGGAGCGAGCCCCAGATACGGCGTGCTTCCTCGCCGTAGTAGCGGAAGACCTCGGCGGCGAAGCGGATCTCCTTGGCGGCGTCCGGGAGCGGCTTGCCCTGCTCACGCGTCAGCCGGACGGCGATCTGGTCGACCCGCTCCTCGATCAGGTCGCCGGCGCGGCGAAGAACGCCGCTCCGCGCGGCCGGCGTCGCCTCGCGCCAGGCCCTTCCATGCTCGCGGGCAGCGGCGACCGCAGCCTCGAGGTCCGCCTCGCCGGCCAGCGCCGTGGTGCCGGCGCTCCCTCCGGTCGCCGGGTCGACGACGGTCTCGGCGGCATCGTCAGCCGCCGCGCGCCACTCTCCGTCCACGAAGAGCAACCGGCCGTCGTCGCTCACGGCACTCATCGAGAGGAGAGCAGCCGCCACAGCTGCTCGTAGTTCTCGTCGTTGTGCCGGTGGGCGGCTGCGGCATCGGTGACGTTCGGGCTGACCATGATCCGGGGTGGACGACCGAGCGCGACGAGCTCCTCGACGGTGGCGGCGACGATCGCGTGGGCGGCGGCGATCGCGACCACGGTCGAGGTGGGCCCGACCGGATCGGCGGCGCCGTCGATCTCGATCGCGGCGTCGCGCAGCGGGACGCGCGTGTCGACGACGATGTCGGCGAGCTCGTAGAGTCGCTTGCCACAGCTGTGTCGCGACTCGACCTGGGAAGAGTGCGGGATCGACGTGACCCCGATCAGGTTCATTCCGAGCTCCTTTGCCTTGACCGCGATGTCGAGCGTGACTGCGTTGATGCCCGAGTGCGAGAAGAGCAGCATCGTGTCGGCGGGGTCGAGCCGGTGCGCGCGCAGGATCGCGTTTCCGTATCCCTCTCGGGTGTGTAGGAAGCGGTACTGGTAGGAGCCCATGTCTCCGAGCACGTGGTGGAAGAGCGTGATCGGCGTTTCCACGATCGGCCGGAAGCCGACCGGGGTGCCGGTGCGCGGAAACGTCTCGAGAGCGGCGAACGCTCCATGCCCCGTGCCGAAGGTAAAGACGAGCTTGTCGGCGGCGATACTGGCCGCGCAGGCTCTCCCCGCTGCGGCGATCGCGTCGGGCTGGCTCTCGCGGAGCTCCTCCAGCCGCCGGATGCACGCGTCGAGATAATGCTCGCCGGCGCTCATCGGGCTTCCGGACTTCCGGCCGGGGCGTGCGCTTGCTCGTGGACGGCCCGCTGCAGCGCCCGGTCCGGAACCTGGAGCGCCGCGAGCGCGACCGTGACCAGCCGTCGCTCGGCTTCGGCGCGCCGACGTCCCTCGAGCCGCGTCCGGGTCGCTGCGTCGACGGTGGCCAGGCACAGCGAGCCTGCGGCGAGGCCGAGGCAGCGTCCGACGGTCAGCACGGCCGAGGTCTCCATGTCGGCCGCGACCGCTCCGAGCCTCGCCAGCTCCGCGAGGCGCCCGGAGACGGCGCGCTCGCGCTCCGGGCGCGCCGCGAGCATCTCCGTGTAGAAGCCGTCGAGGCTGGCGACAATCCCCGCGCGGTACTGCCCGCCCTCGCGCTCGAGCGCGACCAGCGTCGCGAAGAGGAGGTCGAGGTCTGGTGTCGCCGGCACGGTCACGGGGGCGTACGTGCGGGAGACGCCCTCCTCCCGGATCGCCCCGGAGGCGGCGACCAGCTCCCCGAGCGCATTCGGGACGAGGCTCATCACCGTTCCGACGCGGAGCGCGGTCCTGACTCCGACCTGGGCGAGCTCCTCGAGAACGACCGCGGCGATCGGGGCCCCCATTCCGAACGCGCAGACGGTCACCGGCACGTCGCCGGCCGTGCCGGTGATCGCCCGCAGGCCACGGTTCTCGCCGAGCAGGTGCACGTCGCCGAGCTGGTCGACGAACAGATCGATGCGGCCGGGATCGCCGACCAGCACCGCGCGTTCGGCGACCTCGTCCGGTCGACAGCCGAGGTACCAGGCTTCGTCTGTCATTGCGTCACCCCCGATAGGTGTCGGCCGGCCGTTTCCAGCCCACGTCGAGCGGCTGCAGAAGGCTCGGCGTCTCCGCGAAGTGCGGCGAGCATTCCGGCGAAGAAAGCGTCGCCGGCGCCGGTTGGCTCGCGGGCGTCGATCTCCTCGCCCGCGACCTCCTCTAAACCGTCACGCCAGCCGATCACGGCCCCGCGATGGCCGCGCGTGATCGCTACGACCGAGGCGCCGAGCGCCAGCAGGTCGTCGACTCCGGCGGGCCGGCCGAGCCCGAGCCCGTCGCCGACGAACAAGGCTTCCGCCTCGTTCATGCAGACGAGCTCGGCGGCGGCGAGCCGGCGAACGAGGTCGGAAGTGAAGGCCTCCCGATCGGCCTTGACGTCCCAGGCGAGGCGCACCCGGCCTGCGTGCAGATCCTCCTCGAACGCGTCCAACACCGAGCGAGTGAGCCGCGCAGGGCCGACGGTCACGGCGAGCCAGTCGGTGTCGGCACGCAGCTCCTCGATCCGGTGGAGGCGCTGCTCGCCGGCGCCGGATGGATGGAAGAAGCACACGCTCGTCCCCGAGCGATCGGAGACCAGCCACGAGCGGGGAGAGGCGCCTGAGCCGACCTCGAGGAAACGCAGGTCGACCCCTGCGTCGTCCAAGAGCGTCCGGTACGCTCGCCCGTCGTCGTCGTCGCCGAGCCAGGAGACCAGAGCCGTCTCGACCGCCAGTCGCCGGAGCCAGCGGGCGACGATGGGCGCGCACCCTCCCCAGCGGGCGGGCGGCGGAATATCTCCCTCGAGGATCGCCGTCTCCCCTGGTCGAGGGAGTGCCGAGGTGACGAGCCTCGTGTCGACGCTCGTGTAGCCCAGGACGGCAACGAGACTCATCCCGTCCCCCGATCGCGGAGCAATGCTTCGGCCTCCTCCAGCCCGAGGACCCGCCCGAAGTAGCGCTCGACATCCTCGAGCGTCGCCTCGTGCAGGTGCGGTCGGTTCGAATTGACGGCGCCCCTGGCGAGGATCGGCTCGAAGCCGTAGGCGAAGGCGTCCTGGACGGTCGCGCGGATGCACACGTTCGTCTTCACCCCGGCGATCACGACCTCGCGAACGCCTTGATCCTGGAAGAGCAGGGCGAGGTCGGTCGCGAAGAAGGCGCTGAAACGCCGCTTGCGTATCTCGGGCTCGCCGGGGCGCGGCTCCAACCCGGGGACGAACTCGGCGTCCGCCTCGCCGCTGATGCAGTGCGGCGGTAGCTTCGTCCCTTCGCGGTCGGCGAGTCCCGGGTAGTGCGCCTCACGCGCATGCACGACCAGCCGCTCCCCCTCCCGCCCCGCCTCGAGCAGGCGCGCGAGGGCGGGCAGGACCTCCGCCGCCGCGTCGTAGTAGAACGCGCCGCCGGGGTCGAAGAACGCATTGATCACGTCGACGAGCAGGAGGGCGACCCGATGCCGCTCGGGCGGCGCCACCCAGGCTGTCGCGGTCGTCTCCACTCTCCCGCCTCAGACGGCCCCCGCCAACCGTTCCCGCCGCTTGCGCTCGATCCCGACCGCGGTCAGCGCGGCGACGACCGCCAGGTAGGGGAGCATGTCGCCGATCTGCGGTGGCAGGTCGTTGCCGGGCAGCCGCACCTGGATCGCGTCGACGAGCGCGAACAGGTAAGCCGCAGCGGCGGTCGGCCAGGGCCGCGCGCCGCCGAAGTAGAAGGCGGCGAGCGCGATGAAACCTCGTCCCGCGGTCATCCCCACCGTGAACAGGTTGACGATCCCGATCGAGAGCTGCGCGCCGGCGAGGCCCGAGAAGAAGCCGGCGATCAGCGTGGAGACGTCGCGCCAGGCGAGCGCCCGGATCCCCGCCGAGCGGGCAGCGTCGAGGCTCTCGCCCGCCGCACGGAGACGGACGCCCCAGACGGTCGAGCGCAGGAACCAGGCGGTCGTGGGGACGCTGACGATCGCGAGGTAGGCAAGGACGGTCTGACCCGAGAGCGCCTTGAGCAGCGGCACATTCTCGATGCCCGGAAGATGCAGGGTCGGCAACCCCTGGAGATCGCTGGGGTTGAGCGACCCGTAGACGCCGAAGGCGACCGGCAGCAGATAGCCGATCAGGCCGGCGACGAGGATGTTGAAGCCGAGCCCGACGATGATCTCGTTCGCCCGCAGGCGGGTGATCACGAGCGAGAAGGGGACCGCGGCGAGGAGCCCCGCACCACCCGCGCAGAGCGTCGCCACCCACGGGTCGCCGACCTTCCAGGCGACGAGGACGGCGACGAAGGCGCCGATCAGCATCTTCGCCTCCAGGCCGATGTTGACGATGCCGCCGCGCATGTTCACGAGACCGCCCATAGCCGCCAGCACGAGCGGAGTCCCGAGCTCGATCGCGGAGGCGAGCGTCGCCGAGACCTGGCCCATCAGGCTCTCCGCGCCCGCCCGAGCTCCACGACGGCGAAGACCATCACCGTGCCCTGGAGGACGTTGATCAGCTCGAGCGGGATGCTCGTGAACAGCTGGACAGTGGCGCCGCCGTTCTGCAGCGCCCCGAACAGGAAGGCGGCGAGGACGCAGCCGACCGCGGTGTTTCGCCCGAGCAAGGCGACTGCGATCCCGGTGAAGCCGTAGCCGGGCGAGAAGCGGTCGATGAAGCGGTGGGTCACCCCGAGCACCTGGGTCGCACCGGCGAGCCCGCCGATGAACCCCGAGACGAGGAACGCGGTCAGGATCGCCCGCCGCGCGTCGATTCCGGACGCGACCGAGAAGCGCCGGTTCTGGCCGACCATCCGCAGCTCGTAGCCGATCGTCGTCCTGGCGAACACGAACCAGAACGCGACGGCGGCGCCGGCCGCGATCAGGATGCCGACGGTCATCTGGCTCGGAGGCGCCAGCGACGGGAGCGAGGCCTGGTCGGCCACCAGCGGGCTCATCGAGTTGGCAGTGCCCGTGGCGAGGAAGGGGCCGTTGACCAGGTACGAGGTGAGCTCGATCGCGATGAAGTTGAACATCAGCGTCGTCACCACCTCGTCGACCGCCAGGTGTGTCTTGAGCAGGGCGGGAATCAGCGCGCAGAGCGCGCCCGCAACTCCGGCAAGGGCGAACGCCGCCGCCATGACCAACGGTCCCGGCCCGTGGAGGTAGGTGAACCCGACCCAGGCGGCGGCGAAAGCGCCGAGGTAGAGCGAGCCCTCGACGCCGACGTTGAAGACGCCTGCCCGGAACGCAAAGGCGGTCGCGAGGCCCGTCAGCAGCACCGGCGTCGTCTGCGCCAGCGTGTTCCAGAGCGCGGTCCGGTCGCCCAGGCTGTGCTCAGCGAGCAGCCGGTAGACGTGGAAGGCGTCCCGGCCCGAGAGCCAGAGGATGATCGCGCCGACGGCGAGCGCGACGAGGAAGGGAGCGAACAGCTGCAGCAGCCGAAGCGCTTGCGCCCCACGCAGGGAGGCGAATGCCGGCCCGGCTGCGGTCGTTCCGGCCTCCATCAGGAGGTCCCTCCACCGGTCATCAGGCGTCCAATGCGGGCTCGGTCGCCGAACTCGGAGGAAGAGAGCTCCCCGGCGATGCGCCCCTCGTACAGGACGAGCAGGCGGTCAGAGAGGGCGAGCAGCTCGTCGAGCTCCTCGCTGACGAGAAGAATGGCACCACCGGCTGCGCGGAGATCGAGCAGCCGCTCGTGGACGAACGCGGCGCCGCGGACGTCCACGCCGCGGGTCGGGTAGGCGGCTACCAGCACGCGCGGCTCGCCCTCCAGCTCACGCCCGACGACGAGACGCTGCACGTTGCCGCCCGACAGCGAGCGCACCGGCGCTTCCGGGCGAGGCACGACGATCGAGAATCGGCGAATCAGGGCCCGCACGAACTCGCGGATCGCGCCCGGGCGGAGGAGCATGAGCCGCGACAGCGGCGGCCGCGCGTAGCGGAGGCTGATCGCCGAGTCGCGCACCGAGCCCTCGAGGTTGACCCCCTCGGCGTCCCGATCGCCGCTGATGAACGCGAGACCGGCCGCCCGCCGCTCCGCGACCCCGGCGGCGGTCACGTCTCGACCGCCGAGCAGGATTCCGCCCGAGTACGGTCGTCGCAAGCCGACGATCGCCTCGACCAGCTCGCGCTGACCGTTGCCCTCGACCCCGGCGACGCCGACGATCTCGCCGCCGTGGAGCTCGAGCTCGACGGAGTCGAGCGCCAGTCCGCCCCCCGGTTGCCGGATCGTCACGCCCGCCACCCGGAGCGGCACCGCGGCCGTGGCCACGTGCTGCGGCTCTGCCGTCGCGACCGGCGCGGCGTTGATCGCGAGCGAGGCGAAGCGCGCGTCGCCGACCATCAGCTCGACCATCCGGCCGAGGTCGATCGAGCCGTGCTCGAGCGTCGCCACCACCTTTCCGGCGCGCATGACGGTCACCCGGTCGGCGATCGCCTCGACCTCGCGCAGCTTGTGGCTGATGAAGACGATCGTTCGGCCCTGCTCCTTCAGGCGGCGAAGCACGTCGAACAGGTCGCCCACCTCCTGCGGCGAGAGCACACTCGTCGGCTCGTCCAGGATGAGCAGGCTCGCGTCCCGATGGAGCAGGCGGAGGATCTCGAGCCGCTGCCGCTGACCGACCGACAGCGTCCGCACCCGCGCCTGCCAGGGAAGCCTGACCCGCAGTCGCTGCGCGAGGTCTTCGGCCCGCCCGAGCGCGGTCGCCTGGTCGAGGATCGCGCCGTGCGCCGGCTCCGCGCCGAGGACGAGGTTCTCGAGCGCGGTCATCTCCTCGAGCAGCTGGAAGCGCTGCTGTACCATCCCGATCCCTCGTGCGAGGGCGTCGTGTGGACCGCGCAGGCGAACGGGCGCACCGTCGAGCTCGAGCGTCCCCTCGTCGGGGGCGACGAGCCCGAAGGCGATCCCCATCAAGGTGCTCTTGCCGGCCCCGTTCTCGCCGACGATCGCGTGGATCGAGCCGTGCGCTATCTCTAGCTCGACGTGATCGTTCGCGAGCACCGGCCCGTACCGTTTCGTCACCGCGCGGAACGCGAGGTGCGGGCGAGGCTGCCTTCGGGCGTCCTCGCCCTGCACCTCCACCTGCGGCTCTACTTGAACCAGCGCGGGTACCCCTGGTCGATCACGTTCCAGACCTTGATCTTCCCAGAGATGATTTGCTTCTCGAGCCCGCGGACGATGGCCACGTCTCTCCGCGGCACCGCCGGCGCGACCCTGCCGAGGCCGACGCCGCCGGCCTTCAGGTCGAGGTTGACGACCCTGTTGCCGAGCGTGCCGTCGGCCAGCATCTGGACGGACATGAAGGCGGCGAGGTCGCTCCGCTTGACCATGCTGGTGAGCACGTTCCTGGGTCCCAGGGAGCTCTGGTCGGTGTCGACGCCGATCGCGTAGCGGCGGCGATCCTTGGCGGCCTGGATGACGCCCAGTCCGGTGCCGCCGGCGACCTGGTAGACGATGTCGGCGCCCTGGTCGAACATCGCCTCTGTGATCTGCTTCCCCTTCGCCGGATCGCCGAAGTTGTTCGAGTACTTGACCAGCACCCTGATCTTCGGGTCGATCCGCCGAGCGCCCTGGATGTAGCCGACCAGGAACTTGTCGATCCCCGTTGACTTGGTCCCGCCGATCACACCGATCACGTGGCGGGGATTGATCCCCGGGATCTTCGTGTCCCGCGTAACCAGCGCCGCCAGGGCCCCTGCCAGGTAGGAGCCCTCGTGCTCGGCGAAGACGATGCCCGTGATGTTCGACGCCTTCAACGGCAGGTTGAGGAACGTCCACTGCGTCTTCGGGCAGGTCGGTGCGACCTTCTGCAACGCGTCGGCCGTCGAAAACTCCAGATCGATCACCAGGTCGAAGCCGGCCTGGCACGCCTGCTGGAGGATCGCCGCTCCCTGCGAGACGATGTCCGCAGACTGGATCCGCTGCGCGTGGAAGCCGTACTTCGCCTCCGCGCGCTGGAGACCGGCGTTCGCGAAGTCGTTGTACGCCTTGTCGCCCAGACCGCCCTGGGCAATGACCATGGCCACCTTCTTGTCCAGGGCCTGACTGCGCGCGACCCGGCCCGGAGCGCCCGAAACCGTGGTCGCGCCGTACGCTGCCAGGCCGACGCCGACCAGCATC
The DNA here is from genome assembly GCA_046723895.1 of Actinomycetota bacterium. Taxonomy (GTDB): domain Bacteria; phylum Actinomycetota; class Thermoleophilia; order Gaiellales; family Gaiellaceae; genus DATBLE01. The sequence continues at coordinate 13,752 of JBKOVL010000023.1, forward strand.
GCCAGGCCCAGCAGCCTCACCCGCTTACCACCCATCTCTCCTCCCTTTTTCCCGGTTCCCCGTTCGACCGAAATGACGTAGTCGTACTTTGTCCCCCGAGTAGACGGCGCGGACCGCCTCGATCAGATCACCCTGCTCGTCGCGCGTGGCCCGCAGCACGCTCATCACCGCCGTTCGCGCCGGAACCCCGAGAAGGCGCGCCTCGGAAGCAGACGTCACGACCGTACAAGTCTCTTCGCTGCCGGGAGATCAGTCAAGTTCACCGCCTCGGGACGGCCGTCCCATCCGGACCTGAGGATCGAGGGGCGGGCACGCTAGGGCGCTGGGATCGACGTGACGGCCTCCTCGAGGGTCAGGCGCTTGCCCTCGATCCAGGCCGCTTCGCCTTCGAGACGCGCAAGGTGGCTCTCGTACCGCCGCCGCTCCGGAGCCAGCATTCGGAAGCCGAGCGTCTCCTCGGCGGCACAGACCGCACCCCAGATCGTCGCCGCCTCCTCCTGCTGCCCGCCCGCCGCCAGGACGCTCGCCATCCCGGCAAGGCAGTAGGCGACGCTGCGCTCGACACCGAGCGACCGGACGACCTCGAGCGCTTCGCGATAGAGCCGAAGGGCCTCTTCGCCGTCGCCGCGGTCGAGCGCAAGATCGGCCCGGCCGTGCGTGATCGTCGCGCCGGCGAACTCGAGGTCGAGCTCGCGAACGAGCGCGTCCGCCTCCACAAGCACCGTCTCCGCCTCGTCGAGACGTCCCACGTCGCGCAAGTTCTCACCGAGCAGGTGGAGAGCTTCGGCCTCGCCGCGACGATCACCGAGTTCGCGGTAGTGCTTCGCGCGTGCTTCGAAGTGGCGGATGCCGGACTGGAGATCGCCTCGATCCCAGTCGACGCCGGAACGTCTGTCCTCGATCCATGCGACCTCACCGGAGTCGCCGAGGTCTTCTGCTACCGACTGCGCGCGGGCCCAGTAGGCGTCTGCTTGCTCCGGATCGGCGGCGACGAACTGGGCGATCAGGCCGGCTGCCTTGAGTGCCTGAAGCTGAACCTGAGGGGTCCCCCGCTCGGTCTTCGGTGCGGCCGCCTCGAGCCAGGCAACTGCATCGCGATAGAGGCCGTGTCGCATCCAGTAGCGGAGCGTGGTTGCGCCGAGACGAAGGCCAAGCTCGTCATGTCCGCTTGCCCAGGCCCAGGCAAGCGCGCTCCGGACGTTGTCGTAGTCGGCCCGGAAATCGCCGAAGTCCTCGCCGACCAACCGCGGCCCGGGCGGCCCCACGAGCCTTTCCGCCAGCTCGCAGCACCACTCCCCGTGGCGAAGGCGAACGGCGGCGGCATCGCCACTCTCCTCGAGCCGCTCGGACGCGTACTCCCTGATCGTCTCCAGCATCGAGTACCGGACTCCGGTCCTCGAGTCCCGCCGCCGCAACAGGCTCTTGTCGAGGAGGGACTGAAGCGTGTCGGGATCGGCGCCGCAGACTCGCTCGGCCGCCTCGTAGCTGGAATCGGCAAAGACGGAGAGGGTCCGAAAGAGCCGCTGCTCGTCGGGAGCGAGCAGGTCGTAAGACCATTCGACCGTGGCCCGGAGCGTCCGCTGGCGCGGCTCGACATCGCGTCCTCCCTTGAGCAGGTCGAGCCGCTGCGACAGACGCTGCAGAAGCTGGTCCGTCGAGAAGAGCGCCGTGCGCGCGGCGGCGAGTTCGAGCGCGAGCGGCAGATTGTCGAGGCGCGCACAGAGCTCGGCCGCCGAGCCGCCGGCGCTGAAGTCAGGGTCGAGGGCCCGGGCGCGGCTCAGAAAGAGCTCCACAGCCTCGCGCTCTTTGAGCGGCGGCACCGGATAGACCCGTTCGGCGTGCAGGTGCAGGCGTTCACGGCTCGTGACGAGCAGGGTCGCGTCCGTGGCAGCCACGAGTGCGCCGATGTCATCGGCCGCACGCGGCAACAGGTGCTCGACGTTGTCGAGGACGAGCAGTAGTTGCTTCTGCCCGAGCTCGGCGACGAGCGTGCTCTCGAGCGGCCGCCCGGGTTGCTCCTTCAACTCGAGCTCGCCCGCCACGGCCGAGAGCACGAGTGCCGGATCGCGAAGCGGCGCGAGCGCCACGAAACAAGCTCCGTCCGGCAACCGGTCGGATACCTCCGTCGCCGCCTGGAGGGCAAGGCGTGTCTTTCCCGTCCCGCCGGGGCCGGTCAGCGTGAGCAGGCGAAGGTCCTCGCGGGTCAGGAGCTCGACCACGTCTTCGACCTCGTCCTGCCGGCCGAGGAAGGGAGTGGCCGGCACCGGCAGCCGAACGTTGCGAAGGCTTCGGATCGGCGGAAACTCACCGTCGCCGAGCTGGAACACCCGCTCCGCCCGGGCGAGGTCTTTGAAGCGGTGCTCACCGAGGTCTCGCAGCTCGACGTCGGTCAGGGCAGCCGTCGACGCCGAGACGAGGATCTGACCTCCGTGGCCGCCGGCGGCGATGCGAGCGGCGCGATGGACGTCCGCGCCGACATAGCCCTGGTCGGTGACCTGCGGTGTCCCCGTGTGCAGACCCATACGCACCGAGATCGGGCCGTTCGCAAGGCCTGCATCGATCTCGCAAGCCGCCTCGATCGCGGCCGGGGCGGTCGGGAAGACGAGGAAGAACGAATCTCCCTGCGCGTCCACCTCGATCCCGCCCAGACCGCCGACCACCTCACGGATCAGCTTGCGGTGCTCGGCGAGCGCCTCCGAGTAGCCCGTATCACCGAGTTCCGCGAGCAGCCGCGTCGAGCCCACCACGTCGGTGAAGAGGAACGTGACCGTCCCGGTCGGAAGATCAGCGCGCACAGGCGAGATCATGGCCCAAGAGAACGGCCTCGCTCGCGCGTCTCTTCCGCCGCTGCACGTCGTCAGCCCGCTTTCAGGCCGTAGCCGTCGAGGCCGGGCTCGAGGACGCTGAGAGCCGCCTTCGCTTGCCTGCGCAGGTCGCGCGCGAGCGTCGTGTTCGGCGTGCCCGCGAGCGTCGCTCGTCGCACGTAGTCGACCAAGGCGCGGTGGAAGCCGATCAGCGCATGGGCGACGACCCAGGGCTGCACATCGCCCGGGCGAGCTTCGGTCTCCTCCGCGATCAGGGCGGCAAGTGAGCGCGTAAAGCGCGCGAACACCTGTTGCTCGTGCGCGATGAGCGCCGGGCTGTCGGTGATCATCCGGGTGATCGCGCGGAGTTGCCCGCTCGCATCCTCCTCGGCGAGCAGCCCCTGCGAGTCGAGCACGAAGCGCGCAAAGGCCGCGAGGATCGACTCACCTGCCCGGCGCGTGCGGACAGCGTCGAGAAGCGCGTGCTCGAACGCTTCCAGGCGCTGGAAGACGAGGTCGGGCTTGCTCGGGAAGTAGTTGTAGATCGTCTTCGCGTCGACGTCGGCCGCCCGCGCGATCTCGGCGATGGTAACGGCGTCGAAGCCGCGCTCGAGGAAGAGGCGGAGCGCGGTGTCCGCGATCAGCGCCCGTGTGCGCTGCTTCTTGCGCTGGCGCAGCCCCGGCTGTTGCGCGATCGAGGTCACCTCGTCACCGGCAACGCCGGGCGGCGTGTCCGCATGTGCCCGGGCGGTTGCGAGACTGCTGCGATAAAACTTTCCCATGTTTGGAATATTCTATCGCATGGAACGTTTGGAGTGAAGAAGAACGACCGAGGAGGACCACATGGCAGATCCAATCTCATCGACACGCGCCCCGCGCACGCTCGGCCTCGACCGAGAGATCCTTGTTCTCGCCGCAGTCGTGATCCTGGGGTCGAGCATGACCGTGCTCGACCTGACGATCGTCAACGTCGCCATCCCCACACTGGGGAGCGATCTCGGGACTTCGATCTCGACGATCCAGTGGGTGCTGACCGGCTACATGCTCGCCTTCGCGAGCGTGATCCCGTTGAGCGGGTGGGCGACCGAACGCTTCGGCGCCAAGCGCGTCTGGCTCGTCTCGCTGCTCCTCTTCATGATCGGCTCCCTGCTCGCGGGCGTGGCCTGGTCGGTCGGATCGTTGATCGGCTTTCGCGTGCTGCAGGGGCTCGGCGCCGGGATGATCATGCCGGTCGGGCAGACGATCCTCGCGCAGGCTGCGGGCCCGCAGCGGATGGGACGCGTGATGAGCCTCTTCGGCGTGCCGATGCTGCTCGTCCCCGTCCTCGGCCCCGTGCTCGGCGGGCTGATCGTCGACCAGTGGAGCTGGCGCTGGATCTTCTTCATCAACCTGCCGGTCGGTGTGGCGGCGGTGGTCGCGGCGCAGCGCCTGCTGCCGGAGGCGAAGCCGCAGCTCGACAACCGGCTCGACCTGCGTGGGCTGGCGCTGCTCTCCCCTGGGATCGCTCTCTTCCTCTACGGCCTCGCCGAGGCCGGCAACCAGGGCGGCTTCGGCAACACGCGCACGATCGTCTCCGGGCTGATCGGGCTCGGGCTCGTGGCGCTCTTCGTCCGGCATGCGAGCCGCCGGGGCAAGCGCGCGCTGATCGACCTCTCGCTCTTCCGCCGCCGCGCGTTCGCCGCCGCCGCCGCTGCCAACTTCCTGCTTCCGATCGCGCTCTTCGGCTCGCTGATCCTGCTGCCGCTCTACTACCAGCTCGTCCGCCACCAGAGCCCGCTGCACGTCGGGCTGCTCCTCGCCCCGCAGGCCGTCGGGGCGGCCCTGGCGATGCCGCTCGCCGGCTTCCTCACCGACAAGATTGGCGCCCGCCTCGTCGTCTCCTCGGGCATGCTGACCGCCCTGCTCGGCACGCTCGCCTTCACCCAGCTCGCCGCCGACACCTCCTACCTCTATCTCTCTGCGGCGCTCCTGGTGGTCGGATTCGGCATCGGGAGCACGATCATGCCCTCGATGGCGGCCGCTTTCCAGACGCTCTCGCGCGAGGAGACGCCGCGCGGCACGACTGCGATCAACGCCATCCAGCGCATCGCCGGCGCGATCGGCACCGCCCTGCTGGCGATCGTCTTGCAGCGGGCGATCGCAGCCGACGTACCCGGCTTCAGGGGCGGTATCCAGGGAGTGGCGGCGCTGTCGCGGCAGTCGCATTCGTTGCCGCTGCTCGCCGATGCCTTCGCCACCACCTTCTGGGTCGCGGTCGGGCTGATCGCCCTCGCCCTGGTTCCGGCCCTGTTGCTCCCGGGCGCGCAGCACGAGCAACAAGCCGAGGAGACGCCGGCGTTCGGCCGCGAAGCGGAGAGAAGAGCCGCCTGATGCCGCTCGTCGTCTACGGCCCGCTGACGAACTTCCGCCCCGGGGGCGACCGCCCGCAAGGCTACGAGCGCGGCTTCAACGTCGTCGGCGGCGGATGCTGCCCGCTTATTGCCGCGGAGGGCTTGAGCTGAGCGTCAAACGAGCCGTACGAATTCGGTACGTCGGTGGGCCGACAGCGCTGCTCGAGCTCGGCGGGTTGCGGATGCTGACCGATCCGACGTTCGATCCGCCGGGCGAGTACCCGATCGGCGAGCGCGTCCTGACGAAGACGCAGGGGCCGGCGCTGCGCCCGGACGAGCTCGGGCACGTCGCCGTCGTCCTGCTCTCGCACGACCAGCATCCCGACAATCTCGACCGGCTCGGGCGGGAGCTCGTCGCCGCGGTGCCGACCGTGTTCTCGACGGCGGCCGCTGCGAAGCGCTTGGGCGAGCCGGTGCGGGCGCTCGGGAACTGGCAGCGAGTAGAGCTGAAGCGACCGGATGGCTCCGTGCTCCACGTCACCGGCGTCCCTGCCCTCCACGGTCCGGAAGGCAGCGAGCCGCTCGTGGGGGACGTGATCGGGTTCGTCGTCTCGGGCCCGGGACTACCGCGGGTGTACGTCAGCGGCGACAACGCCTCGCTCGACGTCGTCCGTCAGATCGCCGACCGGCTCGGCCCGTTCGAGGTGGCGCTGCTCTTCGCCGGCGGCGCGCAGACCCCGCTGGTCGCGCCGGCGTTCCTCACACTCACCAGCGAGCTTGCGGCCGAAGCCGCTCGGATTCTCGGCGAGCCGCAGATCGTGCCCCTCCACTTCGAAGGCTGGACGCACTACACGCAGAGCGCAGACACGCTCCGAGACGCGTTCGGACCTGCCGGCCTGAGCCCCCGCCTGCACGTCCTCGATCCAGGCGAATGGATCGAGCTCTAGAAGGCGGCTGCTTATGCGGCAGCTGCTCTTGTCGGGCGCCTCGAGCTTGCAGCAAGATCGCGGAGGGCCAGCTCGGCATCCGCTATCGCCGCCTTGCGGGCCGCAGCCGGAACGGCGGCGGTGTAGCCGAGGGTCTTCTGGTCTTTGATCACCTCATCGATGTACCTGGTCGCAAGCACATAAAGATCGCGTCTCATCCCTCTCCTCCTCCCTGGTCAGTCAGTTCTCGCCAAACTCGATCGACGATGAGTTCGGCGAAGTACGTGTACCAGTACTTCTGCGTGAGTTTTTGTCCTGCCAGATGGTCTCTGAAGTCGTCGAACACCTCGAGTGCCGGCACGAGCAACGGCACGACGTCGTCCTGTCGAACCTCCTCTCCGCTCTCGACCACAAACTCCCGCGCGTAGTCGTAGGCGCGCCGAGCCTTTTGATTCCAGAGCGGCCGGTGCTGATCGAAGTATCGATCGAGACCCGCATCCTCTAGACGCTTTGACTTGGTCGCGTTCAGAGCCAACGTGCTCTCATTTCGCCAGTAGGACACCTCGGGTCACGTAGACGGACGCAAGCGCGGTGGCGAGAAGCTGGACCACGAACAGAACGATCACGATGACGTAGAAGCTGTGTCCGCCGTCCGCGACGAGCCACGCGAAACTGACGCCAACCGTCATCAGGCTCAGCACGAATGCCCCGAGGAGACCACCTGCTGGGCCGCTGAACTTTCCACGCACACGCGTGGACGCACCAGGCACCGTCTCCTCGTAGCGCGTGATGATCACGCCCAAGAAGACGAGCGTGAAGCCTGCGAGTGTCGTTGTGGCGCCCATGGTCGCCAACACGATGTCCGTTTCCCTGATCGCCTGTTGAAGGTACGCGGCTCCTCGGATGGAAGGCCACGCCGACGACTCTGCTACCTCATGGGTTCGACCCCCAGGCGACCGACCCTGAGAGCTCACGAGGGCAGCCCGCTCCGCGGGCTGCCCTCGTTCATGGGCGCTACTTGCGAGGCCCCTCCGCCTCCGGCGGGGTCGTTTCGACGCGCGCGTCGGGATGCTGCGCGGTGACGCTGAGCAGCTTCTCGTTCTCGGCAGTCATCGGAAGCTCCTCGTACGCGACCACCTGCGTGCGCACCACGCTCCCGTCTTGCTGCGGATTGTCGACATACCTCGGTCGGTAGTTGGTGGCGTCGAAGTATCCGACCACACCATTCGGAAGTTCGATCTTGTACAACGACACCCCGTCGATCGTCACGGTCCCGGCGACCTGAGCACTCCCCTCGGCGAGCTGCTGACGAACGATCGAGAGCGGGTCGATCAAGGTCGGCCCGGAGGAGTCCGGAGCCTGGTAGATCACGTTCGCGTGCGCGTCGTACTGGAAGTGGGTGGTGCCGTCGTCGGCTCCCTCGCCCAGTTCGCCGACGGGTCCCTTGATCAGACGCATCGCATAGGGCGGGCTCGTCTGTTGCCACCATTCCACCGAGACCGGCGTCCCGTCTTGCATTCCGGTCTCCTTCACGTGGACGATGCTGTTCGCCGACGGCGTCATCGCCTGCGTCGCGTCCCGGAGGACCGCCGCCTCAGCGGGCGATGGCCCGCTGGACCCGCCTGTCCCGATCAGCGCGAAGAGCGCCACCGCGACCACCACAGCCGAGAGGGCTGCCGACCCCGAATGCGAGGCGCATCCGGACGCGGCGGCGCGGACGCACGTGCAACTGCTCGTCGAGCCGTGCGCGAATCGCGAGCCGCAGCCGCTCGTCCGCCTCCTGAGGTTCGACAAGCGTCTTCAGGTCTCGTTCGAGTGCATCAGTCGTCATGGGGATACCTCCGTCGTAGTTCCTCCAGAGTCCGGTGCAGGCGGACGCGCACCGTTCCGGGAGCGGCGCCGACGACCGCCCCGATCTCGTCGAATGCGAGGCCCGCTCCGTAGCGCAACGCGAGCAGATGTTGCTGCTCCGCTTCGAGCAAACCGATCAGCCCGTGGAGCTGCAAAGCGCGCTCGCGCGCGAGCAATCCCTCCTCGACATCCGGCTCCGACCCGATCTGCTCGTGGTCCAAGGACAGCGGCTCGTGCCTGGGCTTCCGCTGGACGTCACGCACCGCGTTTCGCGCGATCTGAAACAGCCAGCCGGCGAAGCTCCCGTCGCCGCGAAAGCGCGGAAGCTGCGCGAGCGCGTTCGTGAACACCGTGCTCGTCACGTCCTCGCATGTGGCAGCGTCGCGAATCCGCAGCCGCGTGTAGCCGAGGACACGGGCGAAGTAGCGGTCGTACAACGCGAGGAAATCACGGGGCTCCTCACGGGCAGCCGCTACCAACGCCGCGTCCGGGTCGACCGCGCGGCTGCGTATTGCCGGTGCCGCAAGGTGCGCATTCAGTTCCATATCCGGCTCATCCTGTCACCGTCCTCTCGGGTTGCCTGAACCAGGGACGGGGAGCGCGGAAATCCGTTACATGCGAGTGCGGACGGAGATCCCGCTGTCGGGTTGTCGAGCCGATCGAGTTCGAGCGAACTAGCTGTCGTTTCGTGATCGGGCCGCCGCCGCGTAGGAGTCGGCGGCTTGCGTCGCTGTTCGCTCGACGCCGGCGGCGGCGTAGGCGTCGTCCTCGTCGAGTGTTTCGTGCTCGAGGAGCGCCTGCACCAACGAGTTGAGCCTGTTCCGGTTCTGCTCGAGCAGCGTGACGACTTCCTGGTGGGACTCGTCCACGATGCGGCGAACCTCGTCATCGACCAGCTTCTGGGTGTCCGGCGAGACCTCGGAGACGCCGGGCAGGAGCGGCCCCTGGCCGTCTCGGGGAATCACGGCGACGGGGCCGATCGCCTCGCTCATTCCCCAGCGGCCGACCATCTGACGTGCGATTTCGGTGAGCTGCTGGATATCGGCTTCGGCGCCGGTGCTCGTCTCGCCGTAGACGACCTCCTCCGCGGCGCGGCCGCCGAGCGCGACCTTGATCTTCGCGTACACCTCCGGCTCGCGGTAGTTGAACCGGTCGCTCTCCGGCGCGGAGAAGGTGACGCCGAGCGCAAGGCCGCGCGGGATGATCGACACCTTTCGCACCGGGTCAGCGCCCTCGGTGAGCATCCCCACGATCGCATGGCCTGCCTCGTGGTACGCCGTCCGGCGCTTGTCCTCCGGGCTCATCATCACCTGCCGCTCGGCGCCGAGGATGATCCGCTCCAGCGCGTCCGTGAAATCGCTCTCTTCAACGAGTTGGTGGTCGCGTCTGGCGGCGAGCAGCGCGGCCTCGTTGACGAGGTTCGCGAGATCGGCGCCGACCATGCCCGGCGTCGTCGCGGCGATCCTGTCGAGATCGATGTCCGGCCCAGCGGCACGCCGCGAGCATGCACGCCGAGGATCGCCTCGCGGC
>JBKOVL010000082.1:0-3738 GCA_046723895.1 Actinomycetota bacterium
CGCTCGACGGGCGCTACGCGCGCGCCTCGGGCAAGGGCACGCTCTTCGGCGCCTTCCTCGACTCGACCCTCGACCGCGTGGAGGAGGGCCTGGTGCTGACGGCGGTCGCCTATCGCTTCGCTCTCTCCGGCGACGAGTTCGCCGCCGCCATGTGCGTCGTTGTGGTGCTCGGTTCGCTGATGGTCTCCTACACCCGCGCGCGTGCCGAGGCGCTCGGCGTCGAGTGCAAGGTCGGGTTGGCCACGCGCCCCGTCCGGGTAGTCATACTCTCGGTCGGCCTCGTCTTCGCCAAGGGAGCCGGAGAGTTCGATGCAGATCTGCTCGCCCCGGCGATCTACGCTATGGCGGCGCTGACGGCTTTCACCGTGGTACAGCGCGTATGGCACGTGAGGAACGCGCTCTCCGAGCGCGCCGCGGAGGTGCAGCAGGTGCCCGTCGAGCACGCTGTTCCGGCCGACGACGTGTAACCACGCAGCGGCGCAAGTGTGGTTTCAAAGCTGAGTCTCGTTACCTAGGAGGATTTCCCAGAGATGAGCACCGTGAATGGAAGAGCGAACGGCGCCCGGCGCAACGGCGCTCGTGACGAGAAGGTCCGCGTCGCGATAGTCGGTGTCGGCAACTGCGCGAGCTCTTTCGTGCAGGGCGTCCAGTACTACCAGGATGCGGACCCCGCGGAGCAGGTTCCGGGCCTCATGCACGTGGATCTGGGCGGCTACCACATCAGCGACATCGAGTTCACCGCTGCGTTCGACATCGACGCCGACAAGGTCGGGAAGGACCTCTCGGAGGCGATCTTCTCGGGCCAGAACAACACCTACAAGTTCTCGGACGTCCCGAAGCTGGGGGTCAAGGTCCACCGCGGCATGACCCACGACGGCCTCGGCAAGTACCTGAAGGAGAAGATCACCAAGGCCCCGGGCCAGACCGCCGACATCGTCGGGATCCTGCAGGACACCCAGACGGATTTGCTTGTCTGCTACCTGCCTGTCGGCTCCGAGCAGGCGACCAAGTGGTACGTCGAGCAGGCGCTGGCAGCGGGCGTCGGCTTCGTCAACTGCCTGCCGGTGTTCATCGCCCGCGAGGACTACTGGGACCGGCGCTTCGAGGAAGCCGGCCTGCCGATCATCGGCGACGACATCAAGTCACAGGTCGGCGCGACGATCGTTCACCGCCAGCTGGCCAGGCTGTTCGCCGATCGCGGTGTGCGCATGGAGCGCACCAGTCAGCTCAACGTGGGCGGCAACATGGACTTCTACAACATGCTCGAGCGCGAGCGGCTGGAGTCCAAGAAGATCTCCAAGACCAACGCGGTTACCTCGATCATGGACCACGAGCTGCCCGCGGAGGACGTCTACATCGGCCCCTCGGATTACGTCCCCTGGCTGACCGACCGCAAGTGGGCGCACATCCGGGTGGAGGGCAGGTCGTTCGGCGACGTGCCGCTCAACCTGGAGCTCAAGCTCGAGGTCTGGGACTCCCCGAACTCCGCCGGCATCGTCATCGATGCCGTCCGGATCGTGAAGCTCGCCCTGAACCACGGCATCGCGGGCCAGCTAGATGGCCCGTCGAGCTACCTGATGAAGTCGCCGCACAACCAGCGGCCGGACTCACTGGCGCGCGAGCAGACCGAGGAGTTCATCGCCAAGTACGCCCGGCAACGCGGCGTGCCCCCCCGCAAGGGCAAGGGCAAGAAGGGCAACAAGGCGAAGGCAAAGGCGAAGTAGCTCGGCGCTTCCCTAAGCTCGCCGCATGAGCGGGGAAGTCCTATCGATCGCTCAGGTCAGCCCCCATCCCTGGGGGGCGCGGCACGAGATCAACGAGTTCGTCAGGCGGACCTCGGAGGAGCTTGCGGAACGGGGCCATCGGATTCTGATCGTCGCGCCGTCCGAGTCGCGCACCGCGATCCGCGATACGCGCCGGCTGATTCGCGAGGTGGGCAAGAAGCCCGGGGCGCTTCTTCGCGGCGAGAACCCGCGCGTCCTCGCGATCGGCCAGAGCATCCCGTTGCCGAGCGGCCCGCGCCGGCGGCCCGCCCCTCTCCCTCTCGACATCAGCGGGGCGCTGGAGCGCCTGCTGGGTGCCGTCCCTCTGGACCTGGTGCACGTTCACGAGCCCTTCGCACCGAGCACCGGGTCGGCGGCGCTGCGGCACTCTCAGTCGCTCAACGTGGCGACCTTCCACGAGCCGGTCGAGCGCGTGCTCTCCACCCAGGTGGCGCGGATGCTGGTGGAGGTCTTCTTTGGGCGGATCGACGAGCGCCTGGCCAGCAACGAGGCGACCGGCGAGCTCCTGCAGCGCTTCTTCCCCGGCCAGTACCGGCTGATCAGGCCGGGGGCCGACTTTGCGGAACCGGCCCTCGATCCGCCGCCGCCGGGGCGGGTCCGGATCGTGCACTGCGCGGAGGAGGAGCGCGGCGCACTGCGGCTGCTGCTGCGCGCCCTGCGCAAGCTCCCCGACGACCTCGACTGGGAGGGCGTGATCTGGTTCGACGGGCCGACTGACCCCCTCGCTCGTGTCAGCCGGCGGCTGCGCGAGCGCCTGCGGGTCGTCCGTCCGAGGGAGGGCGAGCCGGCCGAGTACCTGGCCGGCGCCGACATCGCCTGTCTCGCCTCCGGGGGCGTGCGTGCCGCCCCAGGCGTGGTTCGTAAGTCATTCGCCGCCGGCGCCGTGCCGGTGGTCTCCGACCTGGAGCTCTACCGGGAGCTCGTCGGCGAGGGGGAGCGCGGATTGCTCTTCCCGCTCGGGGACGCGCTCACGCTGACCGCCCAGCTGGAGCGGCTCTGCCGCGACGCGACCCTGCGCGAGCGACTCCGCAGCGCGGCCCGTGACTCCGGCGAGGCGCGGCCCTGGGCCGAGGTCACCGACGAGGTTGAGGCCGTCTATCGCCGGCTCGCCGGGAGGCGCCAGGACCCGAACGGGAATCCCGAGATACGCGCGCGTCTGCAGGGACGCGACTACATCCACACCGACCTGCACATGCACACCGACCACTCACCCGACTGCGCGACCCCCGCGGAGCTGCTCCTCGAGACCGCCAAGGAGCAGGGGCTCGGGGCGATCGCGATCACCGACCACAACGAGATCTCGGGAGCGCTTGAGGCGCGGGAGATCGCCGCCCGGATCGGCGGCATCAAGGTGATCGTCGCGGAGGAGGTGAAGACCGCGCATCAGGGGGAGGTGATCGGCCTCTTCCTGACGGAGCGGATCGAGCGGGGGATGTCGATGGCGGACACCATCGCCGAGATCCGCCGGCAGGGCGGCCTCGTCTACGTCCCGCATCCATTCGACCGGCTGCACTCGGTTCCGGACTACGAGCACCTGCTCGAGATCGTCGACGAGATCGACATCCTCGAGGTCTTCAACCCGCGGGTCGCGTTCTCGGCCTTCAACGAGGAGGCGGTGCGCTTCGCCCGCAAGTACTCGATCGTCCCCGGCGCGGGGTCGGACAGCCACGTCGCGCAGGGGCTGGGGAGCGTCAAGATCCGCCTGCGGGATTTCGAGGGCCCGCAGGAGTTCCTCGAGTCGATGCGGGACGCGGACATCGTCCGCAAGCACAAGAACCTCGTCTACGTCCAGGCGCTCAAGTTCCTGCAGACCAGCGGCGGGCGCGGTGGGCGGTCCCTCGCAGAACGTGACGGTCGTCGCAAGCCGCGACGGCGCGCTGCGAGCAAGAGTTGATGCACTCGCAAGGGGCCGGGGCCGGGCCGAAGAAAAGGCAAGACGCCGTGTCATCCATCA
>JBKOVL010000312.1:0-11128 GCA_046723895.1 Actinomycetota bacterium
AGGCAGCGCCCGGCGATCTCGCCCGCGTACACCGGGATCAGCGGGTTGCCCTGGACGATCCCGGTGCAGACGTCGGTGCCGCCGCTGCCGTTGATCAGGAGCACGCCCGGGTCGAGCTGCTCGTAGAACCACTCGAAGCCGTCCACCGGCAGCGGCGAGCCCGCCACCCCGACCGACCGCAGCGACGAGAGGTCGTAGCGACGGCCGGGCTCGATCCCCGCCTTGCGGCAGGCCAGCGCGAAGGCCGGGCTCGCGCCCATCATCGTCGGCCGCGTCTTCTCGGCCAGCCGCCACTGGAAGCCGAGGTCCGGGTAGCCCGGGTTGCCGTCGATCATCACGATCGACGCACGCAGGAGCAGGGCCGAGACGAGCGCGTTCCACATCATCCAGGCGGTCGTCGTGAACCACTGGAGCCGGTCGCCCGGCTGGATGTCCCAGCCGAGCCCGTGGTTCTTCATGTGCTCGATCAGGATTCCGCCGTGACCGTGGACGATCGCCTTGGGGAGGCCGGTCGTGCCGGAGGAGAAGAGGACGTAGAGCGGGTGGTCGAACGGCAGCGAGGCGAACGCGAGCGGGCTCTCTTCGGCGGTCAGGTCGTGCCATGACGTCGCGTTCGGAATCCTCTCGCCCGCATAAGGGACGTCGACGACGGCCGCGAGGCTCGGCAACCGGTTGCGGATGTCCGCCACCTGCTCGTGCCGGGCGACGAGGCTCTCGCCCCAGCGGTAGCCGCCGACCGCGAGCAGCAGCTTCGGCTCCAGCTGACCGAGGCGGTCGACGACGCTGCGCACGCCGAACTCCGGCGGGCAGGTCGCCCAGATCGCGCCGAGGCTCGCGGCGGCCAGGAACGCCACGAGCGTTTCGGGGATGTTCGGGAGGTAGGCGGCGACGCGGTCGCCCGGCCCCACGCCGACCCGTTGGAGCCCTGCCCGGGCGCGCGCGACCTGCTCGCGCAGCTCGCCGAAGGTGAGCTCGAGCGAGTCGCGCGTCTGCGAGCAGGCGAGGACGGCGACGGCGTCCGTGTCCTCCTCGCGGCCGAGCATGTGCTCGGCGTAGTTCAGCCGGGCGCCTGGAAACCACTCCGCGCCGGGCATCTCGCGCGAGCCGAGCACCCGCTCGTAGGGGGCATGCGCGCGGATTCCGAAGTAGTCCCACAGCGAGGACCAGAAGCCCTCGAGGTCCGAGACCGACCAGCGGAAGAGCTGGTCGTAGTCGCCGAGGTCGAGCCCGCGCTCCCGGCGCAGCCACGTGAGGTAGCGGCCGGCCTCCGTCCGCTCCCGCCAGCCCGCGGGCGGGGTCCAGAGGACTTCACCCTGCGTCACGGGACCAGCACGGCGCGCCCGGTGATCTCACCCTGGCGTAGCCGGTCTAGCACGTCGTTCACGTCGTCGAGTGAGTGCGTCTCTGTCCGGAGCCTGAGGTCGCCGCGGCCGTGCAGCTGGAGCACCTCCCAGAGGTCGATCCAGGTGCCGACGAGGTTGCCGGCGATCGCCGTCTCGCCTACGACCATCGCCACCGAGGGGACGCTGATCATCCCGCCGTAGCCGACCGTCGAGTAGAGACCGCCGCGGGCGAGCATGTCCACACCGGCCGCATGCGTCGCGTCGGTGGCGACGAAGTCGAGCACGACGTCCGCGCCGGCGCCGCTCGTCGCCTCGCGGACGTCCCCCACGTCGGCGAGCACCTCGTCGGCGCCGAGCTCCTTCGCGAGCGCGCGCCGTCGCTCGTCCGTGTCGATCCCGATCACCGAGCCGCCGCCGAGCACGCGCAGGAGCTGGAGCGCGATGTGCCCGACGCCGCCGACCCCGATCACGACCGAGGTCGTGCCCGGCGCGAGGCGCGGGATGAGCTTCTTGACCGCGTGGTAGGCGGTGAGTCCGGCGTCCGCGTGCGGAGCGACCTCCACGGGCTGCACGCCGGGCGGCAGCGTCAGGAGCGAGCGCTCGTCGACGAGCACGTAGTCGGCGAAGCCCCCGTCGCGCGTCAGGCCCGTGAACTGGTGGCGCTCGCAGTACAGGTCGATCCCCCGCCGGCACGCGACGCAGAGGCCGCAGCTGTAGGCGGGGTAGACGAGCACGGCGTCACCCGGCCGGGCGGTCGTCACCTCTTCGCCGACCGCCTCGACCCAGCCTGCGTTCTCGTGCCCGAGGACCACGGGAGGCTTCAGCCCGGCTGGCTCCATCAGGCCGTCGATCGCGTGCAGGTCGGTCGCGCAGACCCCGGCGCCCCCGATCTTCACGACCACATCGCGTGCGCCGGCAGGCTCGGGCTGAGGCCGGTCGACCAGCTCGAGCGGGCGGTGGTACTCGGAGAGGAGCGCAGCTCTCACACCCGCTCCGGCGCCGGCAAAGCCGGCACCTCCGCTCCTTGGTCGGCTCCGTCGAGCCTACGCCTCATGCGAGGTGGTCGGCGAGCCGGGTGGCGAGGGCCATGATCGTCAGCGAGGGGTTGACCGAGAGCGTGCGCGGGATCAGGGAACTATCGCCCACATACAGGCCCTCGACGCCGTGCACCTGCCCGTTGCGGTCGACCGCGGCCCGCTCGGCGTCGTCCCCCATCCGGCAGCTGCCCTGGACGTGGGTCGAGGCCAGGCCGGTCCAGCAGACCTTCGTCGCCCCCGCCGCCTCGAGCACCTGCTTGCTGAACTCGAGCGATGCGTCGATCCGGCGGAGCTCGCGCTCGTTGAAGGCGAGGTCGAAGCGCTCCCGGCCGTTCTCGTCGACGACGACCGACCCGTGGTTCTCGTCGTTCACCATCGCGAGCACGCCGTTCCAGTGCCGGAACCTCCGGACCGCCTCGGTCAGGCACGGCCCCCACATCGGGCCCTGCTCGTCGCGGAGGGTGGTCGCGAACGAGATCGGGTCCTGGATCGTGGACGCCTCGATCACGAAGCCGCCGTCCTCGTCGCGCTGGAACCCCATGAAGTGCGAGGAGATCGGGTAGGTCATGTGCGCATCCTGAGGCTCGTCGAAGAGCCCGTAGACCAGGCGCACCGGGTGGAGCCCGAGGAACTTGCCGATCGCGGGCGCGTCCAGGCCCGACCGGCGCAGGATCTGGGGCGTGTTCAGCGCACCGCCGGCGACCACGACCGTGTCGGCGTGAACGGTCTGGCCGGAGTACTCGACCCCCGTCGCGCAGCCGCCGTCGATCAGGACGCGGTCGACGTTCGAGTTCGGCCGCAGCTCGAGCAGCCCCCGCGCCCAGGCGTCGGCGATGTAGGTGTTCCCGGTCGACTTGCCCGCGTTTGTCGGGCACCCCTGCAGGCAGGAGCCGCAGTGCATGCAGTTGCCGTCCGTGTACGAGGCGACCGGCTCGAGCTCGTGCCCGAGTGCCCGGAACCCGGCGTCGATCGTGTGCACGCACTTCTGCCAGTCGCTGCGCGCGCGGACGCCGAGCCGCTGCTCGACGCGGTCGTAGTACGGGTCGAGGTCCGACCGGGTAAACGGCTCGCCGCGCTCGTTCGTCAGGCCGGTTGCCTCGTGCCACTTGGCGACGTCCTTCTCGTGCGCCCGCAGTGCCACCTTGGTGTTGATCGTCGTCGTCCCGCCGACGCACCGTCCGGCGAGGAACGCGAGCACGTCGCCGTCGGCCAGCAGGCCGAACCGGATCGGCCACCAGAGGTCGTGGGTCGCCTTCGCCTCCCAACGGTCGAAGTCGACTGCGGTCAGGTGCGGGCCGGCCTCGAGCAGGAGGACGTCCTTGCCGCGCTGCGCGAGCTCGCCGGCGACCACGCCGCCGCCGGCTCCGGACCCGACGACGACCACGTCGAACCGATCCTTCATGCGACGCCCAGGTAGGACCAGTCCTTGCGCAGCCGCTGCGCGGCCGGCGGAGCGAAGTCGATCTCCGCCCAGGCGCCCGGCGCGTCTCGCCCGGGGGCGACGAAGTCGGAGTAGTAGGCCTCGATCGCGAGTGCCCGGACCAGGGCGAAATCGGGCGTTCGCTCGCGCTCGGCGAGGGTCTCGGCGCTGCCGGACGCAGGCGCAAGCGCGTCGATCGATGCCTGTGCCTGCTCGCGCACCGGCGGCGGCATCCCGGCGAGGAGCGCGTCGATGTAGACGACCGGCCCGACCCCGGCCGAGCCGGGGACGATCAGCTCACAAAGAGCCTCGAGGGCCGCGGCACGCCGGTCGTCGAGAGCACGAAGCGCCATCGTCTCAGCCTCCCTCCTCGAGCAGCTCGGCGGCGTCGCGGCGCTCGCGGAGCAGGTAGGCGGAGTGAAGGCGTTCGGGGTGCTCGCGCAACTCGGCGGCGGTGCCGTGGTGGACGATCCGCCCGCCCTCGATCACGTACGCGCTCTCGGCGAGCGCGAGCGCGACGTGGACGAACTGCTCGATCAGCAGCACTCCGACTCCGTCCGCGGCCGCGCTCTCGAGCGCGGGCATCAGGCGCTGGACGACCACCGGCGCGAGGCCGAGCGACAGCTCGTCGACGAGCATGAACTTCGGCCGGGAGACCAGCGCCTGCGCGAGCACGACCATCTGCTGCTCGCCGCCGGAGAGCGTCCGGGCGACCGCGTGCCGGCGCGCCTCCAGGAGGGGGAAGAGCTCCGTCGCGTACTCGATCCCGCGCCGCGCGTCCTCGCGGGAGAGTGAGTAGGTCGCGACCCGGAGGTTGTCCTCGACGGTGAGCTCGGGCAGCAGCCGGCGTCCCTCCGGCACGATCGCAACGCCCGCCTTGCGAATGTGCTCGGGGCGCAGGCGCGTCAGGGCTCTTCCGTTCAGGGTGACCGAGCCCGCCGTCGGCCGCAGAACGCCGCCGACCGCGAGCACCATCGTCGACTTGCCGGCGCCGTTCGGGCCGAGCAGCGTCGTCACCGCGCCGGGCGGGATCTCGAGCGAGATCCCGTGCAGGACCGGGTGGCCTCCGCGCGAGACTCTGAGGCCGTCGATCTTCAGTGTTTCGCTCAGATCTTCTCCTCCGTGCCGAGATAGGCGCGCATGACGTGCTCGTCCCGCAGCATGTCCGCAGTCGGACCGGACACGATCAGCCTGCCGAAGTCGATCACCGCGGTCGTCTGGCAGCACGCGGAGACGAGGCTCATGTCGTGGTCGACGAGGACCACGAGGGCGCCGACCTCGCCGGGGATCTTGCGGATCACGTCGCCGAGATGGGCCGTTTCCTCTTCCGGCAGCCCTGCGGCCGGCTCGTCGAGGAGCACGAGCCGCGGTCGGCCGACGACCGCCCGGGCGAGCTCGACCAGCCGGCGCTCCCGCGCCCCGAGGCTGCCGACCTTCGCCCTTGGCCAGACCTCGAGGCCGACGAACTCGATCGCGGCGAGCACGTCGGCGCGGCGCGAGACCCTCTTGGCGCCCGAGTGCTCGTGGATCATCGCGACGTTGTCGAAGACCGAGAGCTGCTCGATCGCCATCTCGGTCTGGAAGGTGCGGCGCAGGCCCCAGCGTGCCCGCCGGTAGTCGGCCATCTTCAATAGGTTCTCACCGAACGCCGCGATCGACCCGTTGGCCGGCTTGACGAACCCGCTCATCACGTTGAAGAACGTCGTCTTGCCGGCGCCGTTGGGCCCGATCAGCCCGCAGGTGCCCTCGGGGAAGACCACGCTCATGTCGTCGATCGGCGTGATCCCGGCGAAGCGGACGGTGAGCCCCTCGACCTCGATCACGGTTTCGTCCTCTGCCTCTTCGTGTACAGCGAACTTCTCCCGCGCAGGATCAGGCGGCCGAGATTCGCCATGTCCTTCGGGAACTGGTCGACGAGCCCACCGGGCGCGGTGAGCAGGACCTGGAGGAGCCCGGCGCCGAAGATGATCAGCAGGAAGTTCGCGTTCACGCCCCACTGAGCCTGGAAGAGGAACGGCAGCAGCTGATTGAAGATCCCGGCGACGACGGCCCCCCAGAGGCTGAAGATGCCGCCGATCAGCGCAGTCGCCGCCAACGTGAGCGAGTCCTGGGTCTGGAAGGTGATCGCGCGCGGGACACCCACTTGCGCCGCGAGCAGGCACCCGGCGACGCCGGTCATGAAGGAGGCGAGCGCGAACGCCCAGAGCTTGTAGAGCGTGATGTTGACGCCTGCGGCGAGCGCCGCCGGCTCACTCTCGCGGATCGACGCCCAGGCGCGGCCGGGCTTCGCGGCGACGTGGACGAGGGCGAGCAGGAACAGGATCGCGCAGACGATCACCGTGTACCGGTAGTAGGCGACGTCGGCCTCCGCCCACGAGGGTCTTCGCACGGGCCGGGTCTCCGTCGTCAGCGCGCCGGTCACGGTCCGGCCGGTGAATCCGCCGCCGCCGTTCGGGAAGTCGATCGCAGAGATGACGACGGTCGTCGCGCCCGCGAACATCAGCGTGATCAGCGCGAGGTAGAGGCCGGTGAGGCGTAGTGCCGGCAGGCCGACGAGAACGCCGATCGCGCACGTCACGCCGCCCGCGGCCAGGAGCAGAACCGGGAACGGGAGCTCCGTCGTGTAGGAAAGCCGCGTGCCGACCCACACACCGATCGTCAGCAGCGCGATCTGGCCGAGCGAGATCATGCCGACCCGGCCGTAGAGAAGGCCGAAGCCGGCGGCGGCGACCGAGTAGATCGCGACGCTCGTGAAGGTCGTGATCCAGTCCGCGCCGACGAACTCGGGCAGCGCGAAGATCACGAGCGCGAGCAGCCCCGCGATCACGACCGCGCGGACGAGCTTTTCGCGGTCGACCTCGAGGGCGGCGCGAAGCGCCGCAGGAGGAGTCCTGCTCGCTGCCGGCGTGGTGCCCACCGCCGTCAGTTCGCGGTCCGCGAGATCGTGACGACGCGCCGGCGCGAGAGGTAGAGCAACGCGACGATCGCGAGCACGAACGGCGCCGCCGAGCGGTAGCGCGTGACCGAGACGTAGGGAGTGAGCACCGCCTGGAACACGCCCACGGCAAGACCGCCGAACAGCGTCCACCAGAGGGAGCGCAGCCGGCCGATCAGAGCCGCCGCGAGCGACGAGATGACGAGGAACGTGAGCGCGGAGTAGTCGAGCGAGGTGAGGAGGTCGGGGAGCAGCAGCCCGGCCGCGCCGCAGGCGAGTCCGGAGCCGAACCAGGCGGCCGCCTCGACCTGACGGACCGGGACGCCGAGGGTTGCGGTGATCTCACGGTCGTTGGCGAGCGCGCGCATGGCCGTCCCGAGCTTCGTCACGCGCAGGAACACGGTTGCGCCCGCGGTGATCGCGACCGCGAGGCCGAGCGCGATGATCTGGGTGAGGCTGACCGTCGTCCCCCAGATCGAGTAGTGGTGGGTCGAGCTCGGCAACGGCAGGAAGCGCGCGAACGCGCCGCCGACCGGGGCCCGCCACGCCATCAGCCCGAGCAGGATCAGCGCGAGCCCAAGCGTGCCCATCATCTTCACGAGCGCGTCCCGCCGTGCGAAGGCGGGGCCGAAGACCATGCCGTAGGCAAGGTTGACGACCCCGCCGAAGAGGACGCAGATCGTGTAGGCGAGCCAGTCCGGCCAGCCCGTGTGGTTGACGATGTAGTACGCGATCAGGGCGCCCGCGGCCCCGATGGCGCCGAACGCGATGTTCAGCACCCCGGTCGCCCGGTAGAGGACGACCAGCCCGACGCCCGAGAGCGCATACACGCCGCC
Organism: Actinomycetota bacterium; assembly: GCA_046723895.1. GTDB lineage: Bacteria > Actinomycetota > Thermoleophilia > Gaiellales > Gaiellaceae > DATBLE01. The sequence continues at coordinate 7,572 of JBKOVL010000312.1, forward strand.
GAACGCGAGGCCGATGACGATGAACGGCTTCAGGAACTGCCAGTCGACGCCGAAGATGCTCAGCGCGAGCAGGCCGTTCATCGAAACCTCCAGGACGCCCTGATCGTCACCTCGTTTCTAGCCCGTGTTCAGCTTCAGCCGCCTCTCGAAGACGCGCGTCTGACTCAGCGCCTTGTCGACCCCGGCGATCGCGAAGCACTTCTCCTTCACGACCACCTTGCCGTTCTTGTAGTCGACCGTGATGTCCCAGTTGTTCGGGATGTGGAACGGGAGGGTGCCCACGTAGAACGGCTTGCAGAGCACATCGGTCTTCTGGTTCTTCAGCGCCCTGACCGCCCGGTTGTACGACGCCGCCGTGATCGGGCCCTTGATGCTGAGCAGCGCCTTCGTCGCGAACAGCCCATCCAGGAAGCCCATCTGCGCGAACGCCTGGGGCGCGATCTTCGAGGCGTACTTCTTCAAGACCTGGAACATGAGCGCGGTGTCGGGCCCGACGCTCGGGTCGACGTTCTTGAACTCCTGGTTGATCCAGAGATGGCCGTCGAACTGCGGGAACTGCTCGGCCATGAACGTGTTCGCGATCGGGGTCGACGAGCCCCACTTCACCTTGTCGACGATGCCCTGCGCGATCGCGGCCTTCATGAAGGCCGGCGCCGTGTCGGGGGTGAAGTCGAGGATGATCCCGCCGCCCTGGCCGACGTACTGGTACATCTGGAGGAGCTGCGAGGTCGCGTCCGTGACCGGCAGGTGGGTCGGGAAGCTCTTTGCCGGTAGGCCGGCGGCCTTGGCGACGAGCAGCGGTCCGCCGTCGGCGTAGGCCGCAATCGTGTCCGGCGAGGCGACCGCGAGCTTCTTGACGCCCGCCCGGACGAGCGCCTGCGCGGCGCCGACGTTGCTGTAGCGCGGGCCCATGTTCACCTCGGCGAACGACGGCGTGCTGTAGCACTCGGCCTGCACGCCCGCGCCGAGCACGACGAAGCCCTTGCTCTTGTAGTACTTCCAGTTTGTCCCGCACTCGGCGAAGCTCGTGTTGCCGACGATGCCGACGACCTTGTCGCTCGTGATCAGCTTCCGGGCGAGCGCGGCCTCCTGCGCCGGGTTGAGCTGCTCCGTGTAGAGGATGTACCTGATCGGGCGACCGTGGATGCCGCCGTTGTCGTTGACGCAGTCGAAGTAGGCCTTCGCGCTGTTGCCGATTGTCGTGAAGTCGACGCCCGGGATCAGCATGTCGATGCCTCCGATCTTGATCGGGGCGCCCGTGGCCTCCTTGCCGTTGCCCAGTCCGCACACGCTCTTCGTCGCGGATGCCGTGCCGGAGCCCACCTTCGTCGCGGTCGAGCCCGTGCTGGCCAGGACGGCGATGGTGACGGCGGCGATCAGTGCGACGGGGACTGTGGCGTAGCGTCCCCTCCGAAGCATTGATCCATCCTCCCTTCGTTCAGCGGTTCGCTGAGCTGTCACGGGCATCTCGCCGTCCCGGCGGGATCCCGCGCCCGGGGAATCAAACTCGATCGAGGCCGTCTATGCAAGACACTGTTCCGGATGCCGGGATAGATGGCCCGCCCTCGTCCGTCAGGGTGCGAACGTCTGCGTCGGCGCGACGACGATGTCGAGCAGTAGCGGCGTCGTGCTTGTCGCCAGGCCCGGCACCGCCTCGTCGAGCGCGGTCAGCAGCTCGTCATGGGTCGTGATCCGCTTTGAGCGGCAGCCGAATCCGCCTGCGATCGTCGCCACCTCGACCTCGCCGAACGAGGGCCAGGGCCCCGGGCCGCCTCCCTGCTTCTCGGCCAGGCGGTCCATGACGACATAGCCGCCGTTCGAGAGGACGACCCAGAGCGGTCCGACCCCGTAGTGGACGGCGCTCCAGCCGGCGTGGACGCCGTACAGCGCCGAGCCGTCGCCCGCGACGGCGACGACCGGCCGGTCGGGGAGGGCCATCCTCAGCCCCGCGGCGGCCGGCAGGGCGAAGCCGAGCCCGCCCTGAGCGGCGCTCAGGTAGCCGAGCGGCTCACGGGCGGGGAGGCGGTCGTGGATGTCCGGACGGTCGACCGGCGCCTCCTCGATCACGACGGCGTTCCGCGGGAGGCGCTCGGCGAGGGCGGCGAGGACGTGGCCCGTGGTCAGCGGCTCGCCCGGACCAGGCGGCTGGGGTGCGGTCGGCGCCGGCCGCGGCTCCGGCGCCGGCGTGTCGCGCTGAGGGAGGCGAGCCGCGAGCCCGCGGACGACCGGAGCGATCGGGGCCAGGACACTGAGCTCGGCCGGGCTGCGGTGCACCTCGTCCGGGTCGTCGCCCACGACCGCGAGCGCGGTGCCGGGGGCGGTGAAACGGCCGGTGACGAACCCGGTCTGGCGGAAGACCGGGGCGCCGACGACGAGCAGCGCGTCGTAGGCAGAGAGCGTCTCGCGGAGCCGCCTCCGGTCGGACGAGAGCACGCCCTGGTAGGCCGGATGGTCCTGCGGAAAGCCGGCGCGGGCACCGAAAGGCTCCTGGAAGACGGGCGAGCGGAGCTTCTCGACGAGGTCGACGAGCGCCGCCCAGGTCTCCGGCTCGTCGGCGCCGGCGCCGACGACGACCGCCGGCCGCTCTGCTGAGGCCAGAAACGAGCCGAGCGCGTCGACCGCGGCGGGGTCGGCCGCGGCCGCCCGCAGCATGGTGCCGCCGGCGGCGGCGGGCTCGCGGTCCTCGTCGGCGCGCTCGAGCCAGTCGCCCATCGGGACAATCACGAGCGCTGGGCCGCGCCGGCTGGCGGCCGAGTGGTAGGCGCGCTCGATCGCAGAGGGCACGTCCTGTGCGGTCGCCGGGGTCTCGACCGAGACGGGGTATTCGCCCGCGAGGCCGTCCAGCCGTCCGGCGAGGAACGGCTCGTAGGCGAGGTGGCGCCGGTCCTGCTGGCCGACGAGGACGACGAGCGGCGCGCGGTTCACCCGCGCGGTCGCCAGCCCGCTGACCCCCGTGCCGAGCCCCGCCGTCGTGTGCAGCAGGACGAGTGCCGGTTCGTTTCGGCCGATCGCGAACCCGCTCGCCATGCCGACGACGGTGCCCTCGTGCAGCCCGAGCACGAAGCGGAGGTCCTCGGGCAGCCCCGTGAGGAACGGCACCTCGGTCGAGCCTGGGTTCGCGAACATCGTCGTCAGACCGCGGCGCCGGAAGAGGTCGAAGGTCGCGTCGCGGACGAGGCGGCTCAGCCCCAGACCTCCTCGGCGACCCCGACGACGAGGCTCAGCTTCGCCGCCTGGTCCTCGACCGTGAGCGCGTTCCCCTCGACCGTCGAGGCAAAGCCGCACTGCGGCGAGAGGCAGAGCTGTTCGATGTCCGTGAAGCGGGACGCCTCCTCGATCCGGCGCTTCAGCTCGTCGCGCTGCTCGAGCTCGCCGCGCTTCGTCGTCACGAGGCCGAGGACGACGACCTTGCCCTGCGGCAGGAACCGCAGCGGCTCGAAGCCGCCCGAGCGCTCGTCGTCCCACTCCAGGAAGAAGCCGTCCACCTCGAGCTCGTTGAAGAGCGCCTCGGCGACGAAGTCGTAGCCGCCCGAGGCGACCCAGGACGACTTGTAGTT
>JBKOVL010000271.1:0-6762 GCA_046723895.1 Actinomycetota bacterium
CGGCGGCAAGACGACGACCTCGACCTCGGCCGCGCCCGAGCTCGAGACGTGGGCGGGCGACTTCTGCACTGCAGTCGGCAAGTACAAGGCCTCGGTCGCGGCTACGCGTGCGACCCTTCACGTCCGGAACCTGTCGAGGCCCGCGCTCCAGGTGGCGGTGCAGGATCTGAGCGCGGCGACGAGGGAGCTGACCCATGCCCTCGACGAGCTCGGACCACCGCCGATGCCGCAGTCGGAGCAGGCGAAGAAGATCATCAGCGACCTGCGCGCTGAACTGAGGAAGCAGGCCGACAAGGCCCGAGCCGTGGCGACGAACGCCTCGAGCACGGGCGACGTCAAGCAGGCGGCCTCGAACATCTCGGACGCGCTCACGGCCGCCACGGACGCGACCTCGCATGCGGTCGGCGAGCTCCGCAAGCTCGGCCCCAAGGGCGAGGTCAAGCAAGCGTTCGAGAGCGCCGACTCCTGCTCCTCGCTCTGAAGGGAGCAGCGATGGTCGAAACCGAAGCGTCCGCAAAAGTCGTCCACCTGACCGTGGCGGAGCGCGCGGCGCACGGCAAGGCTGCGCGCGCCGACACGCCCCGCACGAGTCATGCCGTGCTCGAGCCCGCCGCGGACCGGGACCCGGTCGCCCTGCTCCGACAGCAGGAGGTGGTTCGCGTGCCCGAGCTGCTGCCGATCCGCTACGGCCGCATGCTCGTCTCCCCGTTCACCTTCTACCGCGGCGCGGCGATCGTGATGGCGCACGACCTGGCACCCACTCCCCGCTCCGGCCTGAAGACCCAGCTCTGCGGGGATTGCCACCTCACGAACTTCGGCGGATTTGCGTCACCGAACGTGACCTCGTCTTCGACATCAACGACTTCGACGAGACCCATCCGGGCCCGTTCGAGTGGGATGTCAAGCGCCTTGCAACGAGCTTCGAGATCTGCGGGCGCGATCGTGAGTTCAGCAACTCCGAGAGGCGCGAGGCGGTGCTCGCGGTCTTGCGCGCCTACCGCGAGGCGATGGCGGAGTTTGCCTCGATGGGCAACCTCGAGGTCTGGTACGCGAGCTTGAACGCGACTGAGATCGAGGAACGGCTGCGACGCTTCCATGACAAGGCCGAGGCGAAGAACTTCGCCCAGACGGCCGCCAAGGCGCGGACGAAGGACAGCCTGAAGGCCTTCTCCCGGCTGACGGAGGAGATCGAGGGCGAGCCACCCCGCATCGTCTCCGACCCGCCCCTGATCGTCCCGATCCGCGAGCTGTACGAGAACATGGAGGACGCCGCGATCGCAAGCGCCGCGGAGCTCGAGCACGGGATCCATGTCCTCTTCCGGATCTACCGCCGCTCGCTCCAGCGCGACCGGCAGCACCTGCTGGAGGGCTTCCAGTACCGCGACCTGGCCCGGAAGGTCGTCGGGGTCGACAGCGTCGGAACTCGCACCTGGATGATGCTCCTGCTCGGCCGCGACAGCGGCGACCCGCTCTTCCTCCAGTTCAAGGAGCGAACGAGCCGGTACTCGAGCCGCTCCTCTCCCCTGCGGCTGGAGGCTGGCACGCGCCCACGCCCGCTCGGGCGACCGGATCGCGATCGCCTCGTACCTCGGCAAGGGCGACACGTTCGACCTGGCGGTCGCGGACTTCGCCGAGGCGTACGCCGATCTGAACGAGCGCGACCACGGGGCGCTCGTCGACGCGGCTCGCGCCGGCCGGATCGTCGCCAAGGAAGGCCTGTAGCCCGCCGCGAAGCCGTCGGCCCTTCCCGGGCCCGTCTCCGTCCTGGGAAGAGCCGGCGGTCTACGTCCGGGTTAGAGCCTCCTGCGGGCGGTCCGCCTGGCGGTTCGCCTGGCGACCCTGCGTGCTCCGAACATCACGAACCTCCGTACGTTTGATTGGACGAGCGACCGGCTAGGCCTCGGCCGCGGCGGGCTTGGCGAGCTCCTCCTGCGCCTTCGCCTCCTCGGCGGTCAGCAACCCGATCGCAACGAGATCGAGCGGGCTGATGAAGGCGTCGGCGATGCGGAACCCGTTCGCCCGCGCGACCGCGTCGCGGAGCGGCACGGCCCAGTGGTGCTCGATCAGGAGGAGCGCCGCGGCCGTGTCGTTCGGAATGTCCGCGAGGACGTCCCAGACCTCCTCGTTCTCGGCGAACACGTCGATCCCGCCTTCGGCGGCCGCCTCGGCGCCGGCCTCCGCGAGCGCCTCCGCCCCCTCCTCGCCCTCGATGCCCAGGCCGATCAGGGCACCGATCTTCGAGCCGAGCTCGATCGCCTCCTCCCGCGTCAGGTTGCTGAGGTGCGCGACCTCGAGCTCGCCGTTCGCGTCCTTGTGCACGGCCAGAGCGTCGATGACCCGGATGGTGTCGCTCTCGCGCAGCCGCTCCAGCTCCTCGATGATCTCGCCGTGGAACTCGGGATGGTCGAACCCGAGGACGATCAGTTGAACTGGTCCGATGGCCATGCGTGAATCCTTCCGTCGTGTGTTCCGGCTCGGTGGCCGATTGCGCGGAGACCATCCTGGGAACGGCCGTCCGGCGCATCGCCCGAACTGGATGAAGCGCGACGGCCTCGTCAGGGCCTGAACGTTCATCCCGGTCGGACGATTTGGCGCCGGCGCCGGTCCGCTCAGATTCGTCGCCAGGGACCATGCGGCGGCGCAGCCTCGTTCGGGACAGGTCACGGGCCTACGAGCTCGCGATCGAGGCGCACCAGTACCTCTACCCGCTCGTGCTGATGGACGTCACCCGGCGTCAGGCGACCGGCGTGCAGACCGCGGACGAGGTCGTCGGTCGTGCCCCGCCGAACACGTTCGCGCATCTGCGCTGTTTCCCGCCGGTCGACTACCACGACGTGCCGCGTCCGAACCTGGACGTGCTCTACTCGTTCGCCTGGCTCGACGTCACGGCTGGACCGGTGATCCTGTCCATCCCGGACGCGGGCGATCGCTACTACACGCTGCCGATGTACGACATGTGGTCCGACGTGTTCGCGTCGCCGGGAACACGGACGAGCGGCAACGGGCCGGCGGAGTACGCACTGGTCGAGACCGGCTGGCGCGGTGACTTGCCCGACCATGCACGTCGGATCGAGGCGCCGACGCCCTACGTCTGGATCATCGCCCGCATGCAGTGCGACGGCGAGGACGACTACGGCTACGTGAACCGGTTCCAGGACGGGATGAAGATCACGGTCGTCCCAGACGGCCGCCCACCGCGCCGTGCGCGGGTAGAGACAGAGGTCGACGACGCCACTCCCGCCTTCGCCCTGGTGGATGCGATGGAGCCGCTCGCGTTCCTGACGTATGCCACGGAGCTTCTGCAGCTCCACCCACCTCACCCAACCGACCACGCCGTGTTGCAGCGAATGGAGCGTCTGGGCATCGTCGTCGGTGAGAGGCTCGACCCCGCGAAAATGCCGCGGGCCGCGCTGGAGTCGCTCCGCTCCGCGTTCGCGGAGTCGAAGCTCAACCTGTTCCGGCGCTCGAAGGAGCTCGGGTGGACTCGGAACGGCTGGCTGATGAACACCGAGACGATGGGCGCCTGGGGGAGCGACTACCTCAAGCGCGCGACGGTCGATCGAATCGGCCTCAGCGCCGCCAGCCCCGAGGACATCATCTACCCGACCGCGTTCGTCGACGACCACGGGCGCCCGCTGCACGGCAGCGCACGGTACGCCATGCGGTTCGAGCGGCACGAGCTCCCGCCGGCGCAGGCGTTCTGGTCACTCACCGTCTACGACGACGACGGCTACGTCCCGCCGAACGAGTTCGGCAAGTACCTGCTGCGCGACCGCGATCCGCTCGAGTTCGCCGCCGACGGCTCGCTCCAGGTCGTCATCCAGCGCCGGCCACCCGAAGGGCTCCCCCGGGCGAACTGGCTCCCGTGCCCGTACGAGACCTTCAACCTCTGTCTCCGGCTCTACTGGCCCGCACCGGAGGCGCTCGACCGCACCTGGGCGCCGCCACCCGTGCGCTGCCTCGACCCGACGCAGTGGGCGCCGGCGGCACGCACGAAGGCGGACGTCGCCGCCCTCGAACACTGACGGCCCTCGGCGAGCGGCAGAGTCGCCGTCCTCACGCACTCTGTCGACCCTGCCTGCCGGATCGACCCTGCCTGCCGGATGGCCGCCCGCTTCTGCGAGCCTCGAAACGCTGCGCGGCTGCGCTCAGGAGCGCCGCTGAGATCAGAGCGCTAGACGGAGGCCAGATCTGGGTCCTTCGGCCTCGCGATCATGTACACGAGCGCGCCCAGCAACGGCGCGAAGATCACGAAGAGGGTCCAACCTGCCTTCGCCCAGCCCGTTTGGTCCGTCCGGCGGAAGTTGTCCACGAGCACCAGGACGAGGAGCGAAATCCAGATCAACCACGCGAAGAAGATGAACATCGTCCACATGATGTCGAGGAACGGGTAGTCCGTCTTGGCAAGTGCGAACATCAATGACCTCCGGGTCGCGTGCTGTCGCGGCCAAGATCACGCAGATTCCGCAGGGACACGTCATCCCAATGGGATGAGGCGGCTCTCAGGCTTCGGTCACCACGGTTCGAGCGCCCCGCGGGGGCGACTCAGTGTTCCGGTACAGCAGCTGCGCGGCCGTCGGCGTGCCCGTCGTGGAGGTACGCGAGGACGGCCATCACTCGGCGGCTGAGGTCGGGTGAGTCCTCGATCTCCATCTTCGTGAAGATCGCGCTGACGTGCCGCTCGACCGCTCGGCTGCTGACGAGGAGACGCCGGGCGATCGCCCCGTTGCTCCGCCCTTCGGCCATCAACGCCAGGATCTCCCGCTCCTTCGGCGTCAGGTTCGCGAACGTAGGGTTACGGCGAGCGTCCGCCGCGCTCAACAGCGTCTCGACCACCTGGACGTCCACGTAGGACCCGCCGCCCGCGATGGTGCGGACGATCTCGACCAGCTTGGCCGGGTCGGCGATCCCCTGCTCGAGCAGGTAGGCGCGGCGGGCGGCGCCTCCTTCGAACAGCGCGGTGGCGTACGTCCGGTCGACGTGCTGGCTGAGCACGACGACGCCGATCTCCGGATACACCTTCCCGAGCTCGACCGCGAACCGGATGCCTTCGTCCGTGGACGTGGGCGGCAGCCGGACGTCGGTGACGACGACGTGGGGACCGCGAGCGCCGACTGCATTCCACAGCGACGGCGCGTCGGCCACGGCTGCCAGAACCCGGATGCCCTCGGCGTTCTCGAGGATACGCCGGATCCCCTCGCGGATCAGGAGCTCGTCCTCCGCGACAACGACACGAAGCGGCTGTGCGCTCATAGTCGACTGCAGACGAAGAGCCCGGCGATCAAGGCGGCATGCCAAGTCTCCGGGATCCCTGACATCTCACCTCCTTCCGCGGCCTCCGCACACTAACCGGGCGCAGCATACGGGCACAGCCCTGCCTAGGCATCGCGATATAGTTAGGCGTGTTAGCCGACTGGTGTTAACCGTACGGAGCTCTTCGGGATACCGAAGCTGCCGTACGCAGACGCACGGACGTAAATCCCGTGCGAGAGACGAAGGATTAGAGGTCGAGACAGACCCCGACCGGGAGTGGCCTGGCCCTATGTCCGCACCGGGTATCGCGCGGCACCCCGTCCCAACCAGCCGTACGGCGCAGCCCCGAACGCACGCGGTGGCGCATCGGACCGCGTTGATCAATCGCCTTCGGGCCGCACGCTCATACTCCGTCGTCACGCTCGTCGCCCCGCTCGGCTACGGCAAGACGACCCTGCTTTCGCAGTGGGGCGAGCGCGACGAGCGGCCGTTCGCCTGGGTCACACTCGACGGGCGGGAACGCTCTTCGACCGCGCTGCTCAGGCGGGTCGCGGACTCGTTGCACGCCGTCGGGCTCCCCGGAGAATTCCGCCGCGACCCTCGGCGCAACGGCGGAAGGTCGAGCCACGCAACGACCCTCGAGCGAGTGGCCGACGGGTGGGCGGCTGTCGGAAAACCGTCCGTCCTCGTCTTCGACGACGCCCACCTGCTAGACGGCAAGGCTGCCGCCGTGGTGGCACGGCTGATCGCGGTGACACCCCCCGGCTCGCTCGTCGTGCTGGCCGGACGCGCACTGCCCCGGCTTCCCGACCCCTCCCTGCCCCGTCTCCGTGCAACCGCAAGGCTGCTCGAGCTCACAGCCGCCGACCTTGCGATGACCCGCCGCGAGGCAGGCGCGGCACTGAAGGCCTTCGGCCTCTCTGTCGCAGATGCGGAGCTGACCGAGCTGCTCGACGAGACCGAAGGCTGGGCCGCCGGTATCAACCGCGCGGCGGCGTTGCTCATGAACGGTGCGGCCAACCGCCGGAACGGGACGGCAGTGACCCGCCGGGCGATGAGCGAGTTCTTCCGGGACGAATGCCTCGCCGCCCTCGATCCCGAGAAGCGCTCGTTCCTCAGACGAACCTCTCTACTGGAGCGCATGTCCGGTCCGCTCTGCGACGCCACGCTGGCAACGACCGGATCCGCCGAAGTCCTCGAGTCGCTCGACGCAATGAACGTGTTTCTGGTGCCGCTCGACCGCCGCGGCGAGTGGTATCGCCACCACCAGCTGCTGCGGGACAGCCTCCGGCACGAGCTGGCCGAGCTCGAGCCGGAGCTCCTTCCGGGTCTCCATCAGCGCGCCGCGGACTGGCTGGAGCAGCACGGCGACTCGGCGGCGGCGCTGCAGCACGCCTACGTCAGCGGGAACCGCACGCACTTCTTCAGGATCTTCGGGACGGCGGCGTTGTCGGAGTACGCGCGCGGCCGGGATTCGGACATCCAGGAGTGGCTGGCCAACCTGGAGGA
>JBKOVL010000231.1:0-22190 GCA_046723895.1 Actinomycetota bacterium
GCACCACATGCCCCGATCGACCTCGGCGAGCTCGGGCCGGGCGACCACGAGCGGCCGCAGCGGGCACGTCGGAGTCGAGATCACGACCGTGTCTTCGGCGACCTCCTCGACGCTCGCCTGGAAGCCGAGCCGTCCCAGCGCGTCGCAGACCTGCTCGACTCCTCGGGACGGGTCGCTCGCCGGCGCGAGCTCTGCGCGGCGCGCCAGCGGACGCGCGAGCGCAACGCCGAGCTCCTGGAGCCGCCGCTTCCTGCCGCGCGCCGGCAGCGCGTCGACGAGCAGGCCGACGAGCTCGGCGTAGTTCCGCTCGGGAAACTCGATCACCGCGGTCTCCGGCGCCGGCGCGTAGACCTTGGCGGGGCGCCCCGCGCCCGGTCCCGTGCGCCCGCTGCGCCGCTCGAACATACTGACGAGGAGACCGGCCTCCGCGAGCCTTTCGAGGCGGCTCCGCGCGACGTTCCTGTGCACGGCCTGGGCCGCGGCCAGCTCGTCGGCGCTCACCGGTGAGCGCCGGCTGCGCACGAACCGCAGCGCAGCTCTCAGCTCAGGATCACCAACCGCCTCCAGCGCGTCCATTTCTATATACAATCTAGCAGTTGTTAGAATCGGGAAGGAGCAGACAGTGGCGACCTACCGGTACCTGATCATCGGCGGAGGAATGACGGGGGACGCGGCGGCGAAGGGAATCCGCGAGCGCGACCCCGACGGCTCGATCGTGCTCGTCGGCGAGGAGCCGCACGGGCCCTACGCGCGCCCGCCGCTCTCGAAGGCCTTGTGGAAGGGCAAGCAGGAGGACTCGATCTGGCGCGGCACCGAGGAGCAGGACGTGGAGCTTAAGCTCGGACAACGCATCGTCTCGCTCGATCCCGACGCGCACACGGCGACGGACGACCGGGGTGAGACCTACAGCTTCGAGCGCGCCCTGCTCGCGACCGGCGGTCGCCCGCGGACGCTTCCCGACGCACGCGACGGGGTCATCTACTTCCGCACGCTCAACGACTACCGGCACCTCCGCCGGCTGACCGCGGGCGGCGGCACGGCCGTCGTGATCGGGGGCGGGTTCATCGGCTCGGAGATCGCAGCGGCGCTCGCCTCCACCGGGACGAAGGTGACGCTCGTCTTCCCCGATCCGGGGATCGGAGCGCGGCTCTTCCCCGCAGAGCTCGCAAGCTTCCTGAACGACTATTACCGCGAGCAGGGAGTCGAGGTGCTGGCCGGCGAGTCGGTCGAAGCTGTCGCGCCTGGCGACGGAGGCTTCGCGGTGACCACCAGCGGCGGCCGCACGGTGAGCGGAGATGTCGTCGTCGCCGGGCTCGGGATCGAGCCGCGCACCGAGCTCGCCGAGGCCGCGGGGCTGCCGGTCGACAATGGGATCATCGTCGACGACCGGGGTCGCGTCGCCGGACGCGGCGACCTCTTCGCCGCCGGCGACGTCGCGCGGTTCCCCGCGACCGCCCTCGGCACGAGCGTGCGCGTCGAGCACGAGGATCACGCGAACAGCCACGGCAAGAAGGTGGGCGCGAACATGGCCGGCGCCGACGAGCCGTACGACCACCTGCCGTTCTTCTACTCCGACCTCTTCGATCTGGGCTACGAGGCGGTCGGTGAGGTCGATTCGCGCCTGCAGACGGCCGCGGCGTGGGCCGAGCCGAACCGCAAGGGAGTCGTCTCGTACGTCGACGGCGACGGGCGCCCGCGCGGCTTCCTGCTCTGGGACGTCTGGGGCAAGGTCGACGACGCGACCGCGCTGATCCGGGCCGGACAGCCGGTCGACCAGGCGAAGCTGAAGGAGCTACTTGAGCCGTAGGCTTGACGAAGGCTCCAATCAGCGGAGGCGCCGGCCCTGCCGGCGCCGGGAGCGGGTATGAGCTCAGACGAGCGCGTCGGTCTGCGCGGCGAGCTCGCGGTCGCGATCGGTGATCCCGCCGGCGGAGTGGGTCGTCCACCGGACGGTCACGCGCTTGTAGCTGATCGAGATGTCGGGGTGGTGGTCGGCGGCCTCGGCGGCCTCGGCCAGCCGGTTGACGAACGCGATCGCGGCCGGGAAGTCGTCGAGGGTGAACTCGCGCTCGAGCGCTCCGTCGACCTCCGCCCACTCGCTCACGCCCGGGAGTATGGCGAGTTCCGCCGCTCCCGGAAACAGACGCCGACGACCGAGCTCGTCGTGGCGTGGTTCTACCGGCCGCTGGCGCACCTCGTCGTCCTTGCGCTGCTCCCGCTGCGCGTCTCCCCGCCGGCCGTGGTGCTCGCCGGCGCCGCCGCCGGGATCGGAGCGGCGGTCGAGCTCGCGCGAGGCGACTACGGACTCGCGGCCGCCCTGCTCGTCCTGAAGACGGTGCTCGACGGGGCCGACGGGGCGCTCGCACGCGCCTCCGGCCGGGTGACGGCGCTCGGCCGCTACCTCGACTCCGAGTGCGACCTGCTCGTGAACGCGGCGCTCTTTGCCGCCCTGGGCTACGCGATGCAGCGGCCGTTCGCCGCGCTCGGCTCCTTCCTCGTCCTGACCTTCGTCCTCAGCGTCAACTACAACCTGCGGCGGCTCTACCTGCTCGACCGCGGTGTGGCCGAGGAGGCACTCCCCGGGCCGAGCCTCGCGGCCCGCCTCGCACGCCGCGTCTACGAGCTCGTCTACGCACCGCAGGACCGGCTCGTCGAGTGGTTCGTCCGGCGCCGGCGGTCGGCAGACGACCTGGCGTCGCTGACGATCCTGCACAACCTCGGGCTCGCGACGCAGCACACCGTCCTGGCCGCCTGCCTGCTCGCGGGCCGTCCGGAGCTCTGGCTCTGGACCGTGTTCGCCTGCGGGCTCACGCTCGTCCCGCTTCAGCGTCGCCGCGAGCTGCTCGCGGCACAACCCTAGGAAGGAGAGAGCATGTCGATCGACGCCGAAAACGTGGTCGAGCTGCGGAGCGGGCAGGAGCCGCTCGGGCTCGCGCCGCGCGATATCCCGCCGACCGACTGGCAGCGCTACGAGGCGAACGTCGCCGAGATCTTCGAGGCGCTCGGGATGCCGCCTGACACACCGGGCACGGTCGCCACGCCGAAGCGCTTCCTGCGGGCGCTGTACGAGGCGACGTCCGGGTACGACGGCGACCCGAAGCTCCTGACGGCGTTCCCGAGCGAGGCGAGCGGCGCTTCCGACGCAGTCGCGGGGCAGATCATCGAAGGCCCGATCGCGTTCTCGGCGCTCTGCGAGCACCATGCGCTCCCCTTCCACGGCCACGCCCACATCGGCTACATCGCAGGCAACCGGATCATCGGAATCTCGAAGCTGACGCGGCTCGTCCGGCTCTTCGCCCGGCGCTTCACGGTGCAGGAGCGGATGGGCGAGGAGATCGCGGACGCGCTCGTGCACCTGATCGAGCCGCAGGGGACCGCCGTCCACCTCGAGGCGTCGCACCTGTGCACGCTGATGCGCGGAGTCGAGGAGCGCTCGCGCACGACGACGACCTTCTGGCGGGGCGGGTTCCGGGACGCCGAGCTGCGCCGCGAGTTCCTCGACGAGGTGCGGGCGCGATCGCCAAGGTGACGGAGCTCGACCCGCTCGCCCTCCTCTTCGAGCGCGACGAGGCCGGCGGCGTCGGGCTCCCCGCCGAGCTGCGCCGCCTGTACGGCGGCGACCTCGTCCTGCCGGAGGAGTGCCTGTACGCGAACTTCGTTGCCACGATCGACGGCGTCGTCGCGATCCCGGCGATCGAGCGCTCGAACGCGCTGATCAGCGGCGGCGACCCGGCCGACCGGTTCGTGATGGGCCTGCTCCGTTCGGCGGCGGACGTCGTCCTCGTCGGCTTCGGCACCGTCGACGCCTCGCCGAAGGGGCGCTGGCGTCCGGAGACGGTCTTTCCGCCGGCGGCCGAGGCGTTCCGGGCGCTCCGCAAGCGGCTCGGGCTCGACGGGGAGGCGGCACAGGTCGCCGTCGTCACGGGCCGTGGGTCGCTGAATCCGGATCATCCGGTTCTGCGGGACGGAGCACTCGTGATCACAACGCAACTCGGCGCCGACCGCCTCTCTGGACGTCTTCCCGACGGAGCCGAGACCGCGGTCGTCCCGGGCGAGGACGTCGTCGACGTCAGGGCGGCCGTCGGCCTCCTGCGTGACCGCGGCCACCGGCGCATCCTCAGCGAGGCCGGCCCGCGGCTTTTCGCCTCACTCGTTGGCGCCGACCTCGTCGACCAGCTCTTCCTCACGCTCTCGCCGCTCCTCGCCGGGCGGGCGCTGGACGACGAGCGGCTCGGGATCGTCGAGGGCGTCGCGCTGTTGCCGGAGCAGGAGCGCCGCGGGTCGCTGCGCTCGGCTCGCCTGCACGGCGAGCAACTCTTCCTTCGCTACGCCTTCTGACAGGAGGCTAGGCCTGCGAGCTGTGCAGCGCCAGGCTCGCCTGGTTCGCGATGCCGGCGAGCAGGCGGAGCTTGCGCTCGGCGAAGCTCTCCGGCGCGGCCGCCGCAATGCAGCCGATCCGGCCGGACGGGAGCACGACCGGCGCGATCGCGAGCGGGTCCTCGCCGACCGCCGCCAAGGCGACTGTCCCCGGTTCGAGCACCAAGGGCTCGCCGCGCTCGAGCGCGTGACGTGTCCCGCGGAACTCGACCACGCTCCCGGTCGGGACGATCGGAACGGCGCCGTCCGCCCGCCACGCGGCGGCGATCACGAACGATCCGGGCCGGCTGCGCTCGAGCCAGAGCCACGTCCGCGGCGAGCCGAGCATCTGGCCTGTCAGCTCGACGATCCGCCGCTGGAGCTCGTAGGTGCCGCTGACCCCGGCTAGGCGCCGTGAGAACTCGAGCAGCGCGCTCGCCACCTCGGCGCTTGCCTGCTCCGACTCGAGCAGGACCGACTTCTGGAGCGCAACCGAGGCGCGGTAGGAAAGCCCTTCGAGCAGGCGCAGGCCCTCGTCCGTGAAGTGGGAGAGGTCGCCCTCAGGTGCGCGGACTGTGATCCAGCCGCGCACGCCGAGGCCCGAGTGCAGGGGTGCGACGGCGCAGGGCCGGAGCGTCAGCCCGCGCTCGAGAGCAAAGACGCGCTGGACCTCCTCCTCGTCGACGAGGAAGGGAGCCTTCCGCCCGTCGATCAGCTGGGCGGCAGCGGCCGGGCCGAACCGTCGGCCGATGAACGGCGCCGTGGCCGGATCGGCGGCATAGCCGGTCTCGGCAATGCAACGGTAGTCGGCCGCGTGGGCGTCCTCGAGCCACATCGCGCACTGCGACGCGTCCATCAGCCGGGCGACGGTCCGGACGGTCTCGGCGCCGATCGCCTCGACGGAGCGCGCCTCCGAGACGGCGTCGGCGAACTCCAGCCACGCCTTGGCGTTCTCCGCCTCCCGGCGCAGGGACTCGTAGAGACGGGCGTTCTCGAGCGAGACCGACGCGTGGCCGGCGAGGACTTCGAGGAGGCGCAGATCGTCTTCGTCGAACTGGCCGATCCCGAGCTGGGCAAGCGTGATCACGCCGATCACGCGTTGCCCGTAGCGGAGCGGGACCGAGGCGACCGACTCGTCGGCCTCCGCTCCCGGGACGTGGACCGAGATCTCGGAATCACGCACATTCGCGACGAGCATCGGCTTCCCGGTCTCGGCGACGAGCCCGGTCAGGCCCTCGCCGAGCCTGAAGGTCATCGTCAGGAGCTCGCTCTCGTGGTCGCCACGCACGGCGATCGGCTCGAGCCTGTCGCCTTCGCGGAGGTAGACGCGACAGTTGTGGTAGTCGACCAGCATCCTGAGCTCGTCGACGATCGCCTCGCCGATCTCGCGGACGTCGTTCAGCCTGTTCAGCTTCCGGGCCAGGCTCTGGAGCATCTTCAGGTGCGCGATCGAGCGCACGCCCCGGTCCCCGGATCCGTCGTCCGGCCGCTCGCCGAGCGCGTCCTCCTGGAAGACGACGGCCCGATCCTTCCCCTGGGCCTTCGCCGTCATCATTGCCGCCTCTGCGCACGCGACCAGCTCGCGGGCGTTCATCGCGTGCTCCGGGTAGAAGGCGAGGCCGATCGAGAGCGTGATCTGGCCGACCTCTCCGGCCGGGCCGTGCAGGAGCGCCTGCTTCGCCCGCTCGGCGAGGCCGAGCGCATCGGCCGAGCCGCACGAGGGGAGGATCACTGCGAACTCCTCGCCCCCGACCCGGCAGACGGTGTCCGACGGACGGACGCTGCTCGTCAGCAGCTCGGCCAGGACCCGGAGGACGTGGTCGCCCTCGCCGTGGCCGCAGACGTCGTTGACCCGCTTGAAGTCGTCGATGTCGAGCATCAGCAGCGCAACCTGGTCGTGCGCGCCCCCGGCGCAGTGGAGCTCGGAACGCAGCCGCTCGTGGAAGTAGCGGTGGTTGTAGAGGCCCGTGAGCGAGTCGGTGTGTGCAAGGTGCTCCAGCCGCGCGTGGATCTTCGCGTTGTCGAGCGCGAGCGCCGCCGCGTCGCCGAACCAGCGGGCAAGCTCGAACTCGTTCTCGTCGAAGGAGGCGCCCTCACCGACCCGGTAGATGTTCAGCGCGCCCTTCAGCGACCCGCGGGCGATCAGCGGGACGCTGATCAGCGCCTCCGGATCCTGGGGCGTGCCCGGGACGAAAGCGACGCGGGGGTCGAGGTGAGCCTCGTTTGCGAGCACGGGGCTGCGGTGCTGCACTGCCCAGCCGGTGATTCCACGGCCGTAGGCGATCGGGCTGCTGAGGATCTCCTCCGCCCACGCTGCGCTGCGGGCAAACACGGGCAGGAGCTCCCGGCGCTTGTCGTCCGCCTCGTAGATGTGCAGATCGTGGTAGGGGATCAGCTCCGCGAGCGTGTCGGCGATCCGGTCGAGCAGCGCCTCGGGACTCTGCTCGGAGAGGACGTCGTGGAAGATCGCCGCCAGGCGGCGATACGACTCGACCAGCGCCTCGGCGCGTGCGGTCGGTACGCTGGAGCCCCGGCGGGCAGGGTCGGGCAAGAGCGCAGCGTTCATGGCCACGGCTTCCTGGGTTATCGGCTGCACACTTCGCATGGATAAGCCGTTTCCAGGTAGAGCGCTTCCCCCGAACGAGGGAGATAACAGCGGGGCGGGCCTGCTCAGCGAAAGAGATCGTGCTCGGGGCGCATGATCAGCTCCTTGGCGCTGCCCTCGCCCGGGACCGTGAGCCCGCGAACGATCGCCACCGGAATCCGATCCGTCTTCCCCATCACGAGCTCCGCCGCCGCCGCGATCTCGTCCGCGATCGCGATCACGGTCGAGTGCAGCTCGTACCCGGTCGGGTCGTGCTGTCCCCGCAGGTCGCGGAGCACCTCGACGCCGGCCGAGCCGATCGCGACGTTCGCGATCCCGACCCGCCAAGCGCGGCCGAACGTGTCCGTGACGATCACGCCGACCGAACGGCCGGTGCGGAGCCCGAGATCGTGGCGGATGCGGCCCGCGGAGGCGTCCGGATCCTTCGGCAGGAGGACGACCGAGTCCGGCTCCGGGGCGTTCGAGGCGTCGACGCCGGCCGACGCGCAGACGAAGCCGTGGCGTGTCTCCGCGATCACGAGCGGCGGACGCGAGCGCACGATCCGCGTCGCCTCCCGGATCACGACCTCGAGCCGGCGTGGATCGCCGTCCTGGCCGGCGAGTTTGTACGCCTCGCCCGAGGGGTCCACATCCGCCAGCCGGACGACCCGCCCCTCGGCCTTGGAGACGATCTTCTGGGCAATGCAGACGACGTCGCCGGAGCGGAGCTCGCACGCGCCCACGATCAGAGCGGCGAGATCGTCGCCCTCGCGGATCTCGGGCAGGCCCTCGACGGGCAGGATCTCGATGACGCCTGCGGCGTCACGACATCGCGTCGCACCAAGATCCACGGCTCCGCCGTCGTCTTTGTACTCGGCTTCGTCTCTCACGCGCGCACGCCCCCCCCCGGGGCAGCTTCGTGGACGGACGCGGCGAGCCGCCGACCCGCCCGCCTGTCCGTCATCAGGGTCATCGTCACGTGCGCGCGGACGCCGGCCGCCTCCAGGCCTCCGGCGTCGGCAGCGTCCGCCTCGTCGATCACGAGCGCGTCGAGCAGGCCCGGGTAGCAGCCGGCGACATGAGTGGGCGAGGTCCCGCCGGCGAGCCGCGCGAGCATCTGGTCCGCGGGCCCCTTCACGGCTTTGCCGCCGATCACCGGGCTGACGCCGACTACGGGCATCCGCTTGCGCTGCACGGCGTGACGAATCGCCTCGACGGCGAGGATCGGCCAGATCGAGATGTACGGGTTGCTCGGCGCGATCACGACCAGCGAGGCCTGCTCGATCGCCTCGAGCACGCCCGACGCCGGCCGTGCGGAGGCGGCGCCCTCGAAGCGCACCCCGTCGACCTGGTCCCTGTGGCCGCGACGCACGAACCACTCCTGGAGCGGGAAGGCCCCCGCGGCCGTCTCCAGGATCGTGCGCAGTCGGTCGTCGGTGGCGGGAAGCAGACGCGCCTCGAGGCCGAATGCCGCGGCGATGCGGGCGGTGACGCTCGAGAGCGGCTCGCCTGCTCTCAGCGCCTTGGTGCGCACGAGGTGGAGGCCGAGGTCGCGGTCGCCGAGCTGGAACCAGGTCTCGTCGTCGCCGAGCTCCCTCGCGGTGTCGAGCGCGTTCCAGGTCTCCCCCCGCCGGCCCCAGCCGCGCTCCTCGTCGTGCCGGTCGGTCAGCGTGTAGAGCAGGCTGTCGAGGTCGGGCGAGACGTGGACGCCGAGCACCTCGGTGTCGTCGCCGACGTTGCCGACGACGGTCACCTCGGCCGGGCGGACGAGGTCGACGAGACCGCGGACGAAGCGCGCGCCGCCGACCCCGCCTGAGAGGACGACTATCTCTGCCACCGCGCGGTGACACTACCGGGGTGGCGCTGCAGGAACATCTCGACAACAAGGCGATCGCCGCGCGCCTCGACTCGTTCGCCACGCTCCTCGAGCTCGCCGGCGCGTCGCCCTATGCCGCGCGCGCGTACCGCCGCGCCGCCGAGCTGATCCGGACGACGAAGGCGCCGGTCGCCGACCTGATCCGGGCGGGGCGCGTCCGGGAGCTGCGCGGGATCGGGCCCGGGATCGAGGGGCGGCTGAAGGAGCTCGTCGAGACGGGCGAGATCGCCGAGCTGGAGGAGCTCGAGCGCGAGGTGCAGCCGGACCTCGTCGGGCTCGGGCGCTACCTCGGGATCGGCGCCAGGCAGGCGGTGCTGATCGCGCGAACGCTCGGCGTGCGAACGGCGGCAGAGCTACGCGAAGCCGCGTCGGCAGGACGGCTCCGCGAGGTGCCCGGGATCGGGCCGCAGAAGGAGGCGAAGCTGCTGGCGGCGCTCGATCGCGTCGACGAACGGCGACCGCCGCGCGGCCTCCTGATCCACCGCGCGAGAGCTCTGCTGGCGGAGATCGCGAAGCCGCTGGCGGGCACACCGGCGGGCGATCCGCGCCGGTATCGCGATTCGAGCGAGCACTTCGCAGTGGTGGTTCCCGCCGACGACGCGGCCCCTGTGCTGGAGGCGTTCGAGGCGCTGCCCGCGATCGTGTCGGTGATCGAGAGGCAAGACAGGCACGCGTACGGCGTGACGGTCGAGGGAGTGCCGGTCGAGCTCGTCGTCGCCCCGCCTGCCCGGTTCGGCACGGAGCTCATGCGGGCAACCGGCTCGGAGGAGTACGTGGCCGCGCTCGAGCCGCTGCCGGACGCGCCGGACGAGGCCGGGGTCTACCGCGCGCTCGGGATCCCGTTCGTGCCGCCGGAACTCCGGGAGGCGCCGTTCCGCGCCGAGCCGCCCGCGCTCCTCGAGCTCGGCGACATCCGCGGCGACCTGCACTGCCACACGACCTGGTCGGACGGCGCGGAGAGCGTCGAGTCGATGGCGCTCGCGGCCATCGAGCGTGGCTACGCGTACCTCGCGATCTGCGACCACACACCGGCGGTCGGCGCGGTGCGCGGTCTGACCGCGGACGACGTCCGGCGCCAGGCATTGGAGATCGCCGACGTGAACGAGGCGTTGGCGCCGTTCCGGGTCCTGCGCGGGACCGAATGCGACATTCTCCCCGACGGGCAGCTCGACCTGCCCGACTCGATCCTCGCCGAGCTCGACTGGGTTCAGGCGAGCGTCCACGGCGGGCAGCGGCTGCCGAAGCGGCAGCAGACCGAACGGGTCGAGCGTGCCTTGCGCAACCCCCACGTCTCGTGCCTTTCCCACCCGAAGGGGCGCTACGTGAACCGCCGGCCTGAGAACGAGCTCGACATCGACCGGCTGATCGAGGTCGCGCTCGAGGAGGGCATCGCGCTCGAGGTGAACGGCCTGCCGGACCGTCTCGACCTGCGCGACGTCTACGTGCGCCGGGCGCTCGACGCCGGCGTGAAGATCGTCTGCTCGACCGACGCGCACTCGATCCGCGGGCTCTCGAACTTGGAGCTCTCGGTCGCGACCGCGCGGCGCGGGTGGGCGACCGCAGCGGACGTCGTCAACACCAGGCCGCTGGACGAGGTGCTCGCCCGGCGACGAAGCTGACCGTCAGCTTGCCGCAAACGCGAGCGCCTCTGCGGGGCGGCGTTCCCGGCACGGGCCGGCCGAGGACGAGCCGCTCGGCCTCGACGCCGGCGAGTGTAGAAATCGAGGCGTGGACGTCGAGCGCTTCGTCGTCGAGCTCCCCGCGCTGTTCGACGATTTTCCGCGCTCGCCGCACCCGCGCGGCAGGCGCTTCGACGACGTGATCGCCGGCGTGCCGAACCTCGCCGAGGAGAACGTGCTCGCGCTGCTCAACCTCGCCGCGTCGCTGCTCGCTCCAGACGAGAGCTACGTCGAGGTGGGGACCTACTACGGCGCCAGCCTGATCGGCGCGATGCGCGGTAACGAGGGTGACTTCGTCGCCATCGACCGCTTCGAGTTCGGGCCGCTCGAGGTCAAAGGCGTCCAGCTCCCTGCGGCCAGCCGCGCGGGCCTGGAGGCGAACCTGCGTGCGTTCGGAGCCGGCGACCCGACGATCCTCGAGGGCGACGCGTTCAAGGTGCTCGAGGGCGGCGCGCTCGGCGACCGCCGGGTCGGCGTCTACTACTACGACGGGCCGCACGACTACGACTCGCAGGTCCGCGGCCTGCGCGCGGTCGAGCCGTGGCTCGCGCACGAGGCGCTGATAATCGTCGACGATCTCGACTGGGAGGACGTCGGCCGCGCCGTCCGCGACTACCTCGAGGCCGAGAGCCGGGCGGAGCTCCTCTTCGACATCCCGGGCGACGACCGGGGCCATCCCCAGTGGTGGGCCGGCGTCGCGGTGGTCGCCCGGCGGCGCTAGCCGGCGCGGCGGCGACCGGGGCCGGACACAGTCCACTCGGTCAGGTCGAACCAGTGTGAGCTGTGCAGCGCGGCGACCACGCGCGCATCCGTGTGCCGCGCGAAGTAGACGTGGTGGTCGATGTCGCAGCAGATCTCGGCCTCGTCGAGGTTCACGTCGGGGATCAGCATGAGTGCGTCGGCGGGGAGCTGGGCCTGCTGGACGATCAGGTGCTTGAACTGGAGGTCGGGTGCGATCTCCATCAGTTCGGGCCAGTCCGGGCAGGTTTGGTAGCTCATTCCTCTGCAGTCTCTCGCAGCGACCAGTTCCCCGTCAGGAGCACGGGCCCGCGCACCGGCTCCCCCGGGTAGACGACGAAGCGAACGCCGTCGTCGAGCCAATGGTAGAGACGGCGGCCCGACTCGTCGCTGAGCTCGAACCGCAGCCGGAAGCGGCCGTCGGCGAGCGGCGGCCGCTCGACGTCGAAGCGCAGCACCCGCTCACCCGGCTCCTCGCGCCACCCGAGCTCCCGCGTGTCCTGCGTCGCGGCGGCGAGCAGCAGCCCCGCCTCGTCGCGGAGCTCGAGCGACACCCGCGGCGGAGGGAGTGGCTCTCTGGCGGCGACGCGCAGCTCGACAGTGGCCGGCTCGCCGGCGAGGAGCTGGACGCGGTCCTCGCCGCCCGGCCCGAGCAGCCGCGCCTGGACGATCCTCGCCTCACCGCTGCCGTACTCGGAGAGGCCGGCGGCGCTCTCCTCCGGGTTGCGCTCGTCGGCAAGGAGCTTGTGGTAGCGGGCGAGCGCCTCCTGCGTCGAGCCGTCGATCTCGACCCGCCCCTCGCGGAGCAGGACGGCGCGCTCGCACAGGCGCTCGACCGAGGCGGCGTCGTGGGAGACGTACACGATCGTCCCGCCGTGCTGCTTGAACTCGAAGATCTTCGCGAAGCACTTGCGCTGGAACTCCTCGTCGCCGACGGCGAAGACCTCATCGAGCAGCAGTACGTCGGCGTCGATGTGGGCGGCGACCGCAAACCCGAGCCGCATGTACATCCCCGACGAGTAGGTGCGAACCGGGACGTCGATGAAGCGCTCGAGCTCGGCGAAGGCGACGATCTCGTCCATCAGGGCGCGGATCTCCGCGCGCTTGAGGCCGTAGATCGAGCCGTTCAGGTAGACGTTGTCCCGGCCGCTGAAGTCGGGGTGAAAGCCGGCGCCGAGCTCCAGCAGCGAGGCGACGCGTCCCCCGGCTTCGACCCGCCCGGAGGTCGGCTTGACGATCCCGGCGACGAGCCTGAGCAGGGTGGTCTTGCCGGAGCCGTTGCGGCCGACCAGCCCGACCGCCTCGCCGGGCTCGATTTGCAGCGAGACGTCGCGGAGCGCCCAGACCTCGGTCGGCTTCGCGCCGTTTCGCGACAGCAGTGCCTCCTTCAGCGTGCGGACGGGCTGGGGCCGGACGAGGAAGCGCCGGCTCGCCCGCTCGACGACGATCTCGCCCGGTCTCACGCCGTCGAGCGTACCGCGAGCACTCGCCGGACGATCCCGGCGAGCACGGCGACGAACGCGGGGTCGTCGTTCGGCATCTCGGCGCGCTCGAGGCTCAGGCCAAGCTCTGTTGCCCGCTCGCGGGCCTCGGTGTCGAGGTCCCAGCGGATCTCGAGGTGGTCGGCGACGAAGCCGATCGGGGCGAGGAGGACGCGGCGCGCGCCCTGCGCGTGGAGCTCGGCGAGGTGGTCGAGGATGTCGGGGCCGAGCCACGGCTCGCCGGTCGGCGACTCCGACTGGAAGCTGAACGACCACTCGCTCAGGCCTGCGGCCCGAGCGATGGCCGTCGCGCTTTCCAGGAGCTCCGCCCCGTAGGGGTCGCCCTCGTCGAGGATCCGGGCCGGGAGCGAGTGAGCGGTAAAGACGACGTGCGCGTCGGTGCCGCGCAGCCGGTCGGCCCAGAGCTCGACGAGCGCGGGGTCGTCGTGCCAGCTCTCGACGAAGAGCAGCTCCGCGCGGTCGGCGAGCGCGTCCTCGACCTGGTCGCGGTAGCCGCCGATCGACATCCGGGAGTAGTGCGGCGCGAGCACGAGGCCGACGATGCTGTCCGCTCCCCGCGCGAGCGCGGTGTTCACGGCGTCTGCGATCCGCGGCGTCCAGTGCTTCATCCCGGTGAAGACGGGCAGCCCCAGCTCCAGCTCGAGCGCGGCCCGCGTCCGCTCGGTGATCTCGTTCAGCGGGTTCCGATCCTCGATCCCGAGCCGCCGGTAGCGAGCCGTCAGATCCTCGAGCAGCTCCGGCCGGACCGGCCGTCCACCGCGGATGTCCGCGTAGTACGCCGGCACGTCCCCGATTCGCTCCGGCGACCCGTACGCCATCAGGACGACGGCTGCGCTCATGCCGCCGCCTTCGCCGTTCGCTCGTGGACGAGCTCGACGAGTCGGGCGAGGTCGTCCGGGCTCGTCGCCGGGAGCACGCCGTGGCCGAGGTTGAAGACGTGGCCGGGGCGGCCTGCGGCTCGCTCGAGGACGTCGAGGGCGCCGGCCTCCGTGCGCTCCCACGGGCCGAGTAGGACGGCGGGGTCGAGGTTGCCCTGGACTGCGCGCTCCGGACCGACCGCGAGCCACCCCTGGTCGAGAGGGATGCGCCAGTCGAGGCCGATCGCGTCGCCGCCGGCCGCCGCCAGCGCAGGGCGCAGGTGCGACGTGCCCGTGCCGAAGTGGATCGTGGGCACGTCCACCGCCGCGAGCACGCGAGCCGAGTAGGGGGCGACGAACTCGTCGTAGTCGGCGACCGAGAGGACGCCCACCCACGAGTCGAAGAGCTGGATTGCGTCGGCGCCCGCCGCGACCTTCGCCCGAACGTAGCCCGCGAACGCGGCCGCGAGCTTCTCCATCAGCGCGTGCCAGACGTGCGGCTCGCGGTACATGAGCTCCTTGGCGCGGACGAAGTCCCGGCTCGGCTTCCCTTCCACCAGGTACCCGGCGACCGTGAACGGGCCGCCGCAGAAGCCGATCACCGCGCGTTCGGACTCGAGCTCGGCGCGAACGAGGCGGACCGCCTCGAGCACGGGCGCGAAGTCCCCCTCCTCCGGAATCCTCAGCCGCGAAACCTCCTCGGTGCCCGACACGGGCTCCGCAACCATTGGCCCGACGCCCTCGACGAGCTCGACGTCCACCCCCATCGCGAGGACGGGGGTCATGATGTCGGCGAAGAGCACGGCCGCGTCCACGCCGAGCCGGCGCACCGGCTGCAGCGTCACCTCGGCGCAGAGCTCGGGCGTCCCGGCCAGCTCGCAGAACGAGTAGCGCTCGCGCAGCTCGCGGTACTCGCGGAGCGAGCGACCGGCCTGACGCATGAACCAGACGGGCGTTCGCTCGACAGGCTCACGCCTCAGGGCGCGCAGCAGGAGGGGCTCGGGCACCGTCCTAGACTAGCCCTGGACATGGAACCGGCTCCCGATCACGACGTCCCCGCAGGCCCGCTCGCGGTCCGCTGGCTCGGCTACGAGCTCGGCGAGCTCCAGGCGGGAGTCGAGGGCCATGCGCGCATCGAGGTCGAGAACGCCGGCAGCGCGCCCTGGCACGACCTCCTCGTCGCGTACCACTGGCTCGACGACCGCGACAACCCGATCGACTGGGACGGCCTCCGCACGCCGCTCCCCCCGCTCGCCCCCGGCGAGCGCACCCAGACCGAGCTCGCCGTCCTCGGGCTGATCCCGCCCGGCCGCTACCGGCTCGCGTTCGACCTCGTACTCGAGGAGCGCTACTGGCTGTCGGAGATCGGGAACGAGCTCCTCCGGGTCGATGTGGACGTCGAGCGCCGCGACGCCTCGGGGCGGGTCGCCTATCTCCCGCCGGAGGTCGAGCCCGCCGCGGACTGGCACGAGCGGGTGCGCGCCGCCCACGAGGAGGGCTACGCCGCAGTCGGCGGCTCGCTCGCGGCCGCCCGCCGCCGCGAGCTCCGCGCCTACGCGCCCGGAGGCGGCCGCAACCCCTCGTTCCACGAGCCGCTCGTCTGCCCCTCGCTCCTCCTCCCCCTCGCGCCGAACTGCACCGTCGCCGGGCTTCCTGCCTGGCGCCCCGAAGGCGACGAGCCGTGGATCTACGACGCCCGGATCAGAGCTCGACTGCGATCTGGTCGTCGACCCGGCTGAAAACCCAGGCGCCGAGGCCGAGGGCGATCGCCGCAGCCGCGCACAGGTAGACGACGTCCCACACGTGCGGCAGCTCGCCGTAGAAGAGCGGCGAACGCAGCGCCTCGATCGCGGGCGTGACCGGGTTGACCCAGCGCAAGATCGTCACCACCCAGTCGTACTTCTTCACGCCGCCCGGCAGGTCTTCGAGCCGGTACAGGATCGGCGTCAGGAAGAACCACGGCAGCAGCGCCGCCGAGATCAGGTGCTCGACGTCGCGGAAGAGGACGTTCGCGCAGGCGATCGCGAGCGACACGCCGGCGACGAACGCGACCTCGACCGCCGCGATCGGCACGGCGATCAGGAACACGTCCCGCGTCTCCGGGATCACGATCAGGTTGACGACGACCAGCACGACGAACATCGCCACGAAAGCGACGAGCTGCGTCGCGACCACCGAGAGCGGCACGAGCTGCCGCGGGAAGCGCACCTTGCGGATCAGCGCCGCGCTGTCGAGCAGCGACCGGGACGCCGTCGTCAGCGACGACGAGAAGAAGAGCCAAACGGTCAGGCCGACGAGGAGATAGAGCGGGTAGTGCGGAACCTGCGCGACCTTCCACAGCAGCGAGAAGACGAGCACGTAGATCCCCATCAGGACGAGTGGGTTGATCAGCGACCAGAGGACGCCGAGCGCCGAGCCCTTGTAGCGGGTCTGGAGGTCGCGTCGGAAGAGGTTCCCGAACAGCTCCCGGTAGCGGTAGAGGTCGATGTAGATCGACACGGTCGTCTTACCGATTGAACAGGAAGCTCCGGTGCTCCACCGGGCCCTCCGGCGCCCCGCGCCTCCGCAGCCTCACCCCGCCAGCACCGCCTCGACCACCTGCTCGGCCTCTGCGTCCGTCAGCTCCGGGTAGAGCGGCAGGCTGACCACCTGCTCGCACAGCCGCTCCGACACCGGCACCTCGACGTGCGGCAGGTGCTCATACGCCGCCTGTCTGTGGATCGGCTCGGGGTAGTGGACGAGCGTCTCGACGCCGCGGTCGCGCAACCGCGCGCGGAATGCGCCGCGGTCCTCGACCAGCACCACGAAGAGATGCCAGCAGTGCTTCCGCCCCTCCGCCTCGACCGGCAGCACGACGTCCGTGTCCGCGAGGCGCTCCATGTAGAAGGTCGCCAGCTCGCGACGGCGCCCGTTCCGCGCGTCGAGCAGGTCGGTCCTCCGGAGCAGGATCTCCGCCTGCAGCTCGTCGAGGCGGCTGTTCACGCCCGGCACGACGGCGATCCCCCGCGCGTCCGCGCGCTCGCCGTGCGAGCGCAGCATGCGCATCTTCTCGGCAAGCTCCGCGTCGGACGTCACCACGGCGCCCGCGTCGCCGAGGGCACCGAGGTTCTTCGTCGGGTAGAAGCTGTAGGCCGCCAGCTCCCCGCGCCGCTCCCCCCGGTACTCGGCGCCGTGCGCCTGCGCGGCGTCCTCGACGATCGGCAGCCCGAGCTTGCGGACCGGCGCGAGGTCGGCGCACTGCCCGTACAGGTGCACGGGCACGATCGCCCGCGTTCGCTCCGTCACCGCCGAGCGCGCAGAGGCAGGGTCGAGCGTCCACGTCCGCTCGTCGACGTCGGCGAGCACCGCGGTCGCGCCCGAGGCTGCGATCCCCGTCACGGTCGCCACGCACGTGTTCGCGGCCGTGATCACCTCGTCGCCGGCCTCAATGCCGAGCGCGCGCAACGCCAGCGCGATCGCGTCCGTGCCCGAGTTCACGCCGACCGCATACGGCGCCCAGCAATAGTCCGAGAACCGCTCCTCGAATGCCTCGATCGACGGCCCGCCGATGAAGCGCCCGCGTTTGACCACCCGCGAGAAGGACTCCGCGAGCAGGAACTTGTCCGCGTCCGCCTGCCGGCGGAGGTCGAGGAACGGCACGCTCACCAGTACGACGCCCCGTGCTCGCGGTAGTAGCCGAGCGACCGCTCGAGCCCCTCGCGCAGCCCGACGCGCGGCTCCCACCCGAGCCGCTCGCGCAGCTTCGCGTCGTCGGCGAAGTAGTCGCCGATGTCGATCGAGCGCCGCTCCTCCGGGAACGGCACGAGCCGGTACGAGCCGCCGCCCGCGACCTCGACGAGGAGTTCTGCGAGCTCATGCAGCGACACGGGCGGCTCCCCGCCGACGTTGAACACCTCGCCGTCGGCCTCCGCCGACGCCCCCGCCAGGAGGAACGCCTCGACCGCGTCGTCGACATACGTGAAGTCGCGCCGCTGCGTGCCGTCGCCGAAGACGAGCAGCTCCCCGCCCTCGACCGCGAGCCGCAGCCACGCCCCGAGGAACGTCTGGCGGTCGTCCTTCACACGCATCCGCGGGCCATACGTGTTCGTCAGCCGCAGCACGGAGCACCTGAGCCCGTAGATCTGGCCGTAGACGAGGTGGTACCACTCGCCCGCCGCCTTGTTCACGCCGTTCGGGTCGACCGGCGCGAGCGGGTGCCGCTCGTCGACCGGCAGGTACTGCGGCCGGCCGTACAGCTGCCGCGTGCTTGCGAAGACGACCTTCACCTCCGGGTTTGCGTGCCGGCACGTCTCGAGAATCGAGAGTTGACTGCGGCAGTTGATGTCGAGGTCGGTGAACGGGTCGTGGAGCGAGTCGACGTGGCTCGTCTGCCCGGCGAGATTGAAGACGAGCTCCTGGCCGCGGATCAGGGACGGCAGGCTGTGCTCGTCGCGAACGTCCGAGATGTTCACCGTCACGCGGTCCTCGACGCCGCGGATGTTCGCGCGGTTGCCTCCGTACTCGGGGATCAGCGAGTCGACGAGGACGACCTCGCTGCGGAGCTCGACGAGGCGGCGCGCGAGGTTCGAGCCGATGAAGCCGAGCCCGCCCGTGACCAGGACGTGGCGACCGCGATAGGCCTCCTGCAGATTCACGTCCTCCGCCGCGCGATCGCCAGGCGTCCGAGCGGCTCGCCCGTGGTCGCCTCCACCGGGATGCCGAGCTTCTGCGCCGCGCGCACGAGCTCGAGCAGCGGCCGGCGGCGCCCCTCTCGCACCAGTTCCACCGGCACGACGAGCCGTTCGGCATCCGTCAGCTCGGACGGCAGCCCGATCCTGCCGGCGAACCGCCGTGCGAGTTCGTGCGGCTGCTCGGTGAGGACGAGCGGCTCCTCCTCGGGATCGAGCGAATCGAGCACCCCTGCGAGACCGTCCTCGGAACCCGGGTCGAGCACGGCAACGACCCGTCGCGGCTCGACGGCGACCTCTGCTCGGAGCGACCGGTCGAACCAGCGCACGTGCTCGTGGACGAGATCGACCTCGAGCGTCCAGCGGCCGGCTGCCGGTGGAACGAGCGGCAGCGGGACGATCAGGCTCCCGCCGGGGAGGAGGTCCGCGGGGAGCGCACGATGCTCACCCTCGACCGCCCGGTCGCCGCCGCGCCAACGCGAGCCGAGCCTGATCTCTCCGTTCCACCGCCAGGTGTCCCGACCGAGGTTCTCGACCCGCACGTCGACGGTCTCGTGGACGCCTGTGCGGAGCGCCGGCATCTCCTCGAGCAGAGTCAGCCGCGCCTCGTAGTCGTGGAGCGTGCCCCCGCTCCAGAATTGGTCGACCTCCCCGCGCTCCCCGACCTCGATCTGCGGCTCGACAGGCGTGGGCGCCGGCGCGGCGAGGACGTCCGCGATCAGCACGAGGTCGTCCGCCGGCACGTCGCGGGTCGGCGGATCGACCAGCTCCGGCACGTAGAACGCCTCGTTCAGCGGCCGCCCGGCGACCCGCTTACCGGGGTGGAGCCGCTCGTAGCGCCGCGCCTTCGCCTCCCGCGCCTCACGTGAGTTCAGGATCGTGTCGAGGTGGTAGAGCGGCGTGTCGAGGTACCGCGACGGGCCGAGCGCGGCGACCGGAACATGCGTCTCGGCCGGGAACAAGACGACGCGGGGGTCGTTCAGCACGAGCCGCGGCTGGTAGTCCGGCCGCCACGGCCGCGCGTCCAGAAAGCGGTCGGCCGTGGGGTAGAGCCAGCGCCGCGGCAGCCAGTAGTGGGTGACGTCGCTCGTACTCGTCAGCCCGCGCAGCGCCTCGAGCAAGCCCCGGCTCGGGATCTCGTCGTCGTCGACCGTCAGTACCCACTCGCCCGCACACCGCGCGTGGATCCAGGCGAGCGGCCGGTCGACCGGCTCCTCGTAGGGGTAGCGCAGCAGCTTCGTGGCGACGGAGGCGAGCGCCGCCTCGACCTCCGGCCCTGCGCGGTCGTCGACCGCGACGACGATCTCGTCCGCCACCGGCCGGAACAGCCCGAGCATCGCCGCCACCCGGTCGGCGGGGCCGCGGGTCATGCAGTTGACCGAGAGACTCATCGCCCCGCTCCGGCGCCGGCAAAGCCGGCACTTCCGCTCTTGGTGAGCTCCGTCGAGCCTACGCTCATACGAGCTTCCTCGCGAAGAGGCTGACCCCGGAGTAGCCGTAGCAGGTCTGGGCGAACCAGGTCGCCGCCTGACGACCGACGAGCGGCAGCCGGCGGAGCTTCCCCCCGATCCGCCGCCGCCGCAGGTCGCCGTCCCCCTCGGCGTGCTCGACCCGCGTGACCACGAGGCCCGAACGCACGAACGACCAGAGGTAGGCGTAGAGCGTGTGGACGTGCTCGTTGATCCCGTACGAGCGCTCCTCCTCCTGATCCTCGACCTCGCCGCTCGCCCGCAGCGCGCGCGTCCCCTCGTTCAGGGCCGCGACGACGCCCCCGCGGCGGGTGACGCGCGCGAGCTCCGACACCATCCGTCGGAGATCCAGAGCGTGGTGGAGCGCGGCGACGCAGTAGACGAGGTCGAACGCGCCGTCGGCGAAGGGCAGGTGCTCGCCGTCCGCCTGGACGCGCGCGAACGGCCCCACCCGCCGCTCGTAGAAGGCACCGCGCCCGATCCCGATCTTCGGGTCGGCGAGGATGTCGGTGGCGACGTACCGGACGCCGCGCGGCACGAGGTGCTGCGCGGCCCAACCCTTCGCGGCGCCGACCTCGAGCACGCGCATCCCAGGCCGGATGTAGCGCTTGAGCAGCAGCGAGAACGAGTGCTCGTTCGCGCGCCAGGTCCTGTCGTCCCAGCCGAGGTCGCGGCAGAGATACGGGAGCTTCGCGTCGATCTCGTCGTCCGGCTCGTACCAGCCCTGCGCCTTCGCCATCGCGACCCAACCCTCGATCTCACCGCGCTTCTCGGCGATCCCGGGCAGCCGGTCGTCGAGCATCCGCGGGATCCCGTCCGCCACGTCGTAACGGGCGCCGCAGCCCCGGCAGCGCAGGCCTTCTCCCTCCTCGAGCTCGCCGCGGCAGAGCGGGCAGCGCATGACGTCGAGCGCCTGGATCACTCTGTCAGTATCTCCACACCAACCGCTAACACGGCTCGGTTACGCTGGCGACGATGAGGTCGCTCGGCTGCGGCTCGCTCCCGTGGGGGACGCCTTCGGCGTCCCCTTGTGGGGCTGTACCAGTTCAGCCGCTTCGCGGCTGGTCATGTTTCCCCCACGGGCCCGCGTTTTCCAGAGGCCGATGCTTGCAGCGGAACCTCCCGGTTCCCCTCGAACCCCTCCCCGCTCATCGGCCAAAGACCGGCCGATGAGTGCGGCTGCCGCAGTCGTTGCCCTGCCCATCAGCGCCATCGTCATCTGGGCGCTTCTCCGCTCGCCCGCCGCGCACCGGCTGATCGCCCATCCGACCGGCGCGCGCTGGAGCGAGCACGCCACACCGACCTTCGGCGGGGTCGGTATCTTCGCCGGGCTCGCGGGAGGCATCCTGGCGGCGCTCGCCGTCGGCGGGTTCCATGGACGCGAGGAGCTGCTCGGGATCCTCGCCGGCGCAGCACTCCTCTTCCTCGCCGGGCTCGTCGACGATGTCTATTCGCTGCCCGCGGTCGTCAAGCTCGGCGCGCAGTTCGGCGCCGCGGCGATCGTGCTCACGACGGGCCTCTCGGTCGAGATCGTCGGGAACGACGTGATCGCGGCGATCCTCGGCGTGCTCTGGCTCGTCGGGATGACGAATGCCTTCAACCTGCTCGACAACATGGACGGCCTCGCCGCGTCGCTGGCGCTGATCGCGGCCACGTTCTTCGCGATCGACTCCCTCACCGTCCACGAGGAGCGGCTGCTGCTCGTCCTCTCGCTCGCCCTCGCCCTCGCGACGCTCGCGTTCCTGCCGTTCAACTTCCGCCCCGGCCGGCCGGCGGCGGTGTTCATGGGCGACTCCGGCAGCCAGGTGCTCGGCTTCACGCTCGGCGCGCTCGGGCTCGCAACGAGCTGGAAGGTCGCGGAGACGACCGTCGCGACGCTCGTGCTGCCGCTGCTCGTCCTCGCGATCCCGATCCTCGACACCGGGCTCGTCGCGATCACGCGCATCGTCGAGGGGCGCCCGATCCACCGGGGCGGCAAGGACCACAGCTCGCACCGGCTCGTCCGCGGCGGGCTGACGCAGCACCGCGCAGTCGTCCTGCTCGCGGCGATCGCCGCCGGGCTCGGCGCGACCAGCCTCGCCTACAGCGTGCTCGGCAACTACCGGATCACGCTCGTGGGGGTGCTCGTCACCTTCGTCCTGCTCGTCCAGTTCGCCGGCTTCCTCGTCGACCTCGAGCGCGAAGACGAGGAGGAGGTCGTACGCGGCGGCTGGATGCTGCGCACGATCGTGCTCCACCGGCGCCGCCTGCTCGAGGTGCTCGTCGACTTCGTGCTGATCTCGGTCGCGTTCACCTGTGCGTACCTCCTGCTCGTCAAGGGCACGGGCACCCCCTACGAGCGCCACGTCTTCGGCGTCGCGCTGCCCGTGATCCTCGTCACGCGCTACCTCGCCTACATCGTCCTCGGCCTCTACCAGGGGATGTGGCGATACGCCGGGTAGCGCGGGGCCCCGGCGATCGTC
>JBKOVL010000265.1:0-5363 GCA_046723895.1 Actinomycetota bacterium
TCGAATCGTTCACGCTCCACCGGTACGCAGACGCCCCCGCAGGTGTCTTCGACGCCGACCTCGCTCTTGGCGATTGGTACATCGTGCCAACCGTCCGTGCCGACGCAATTCTCTCGCCGCTTGTGATCGGGCACGACGATCATGACGAACCGACGATCGAGCAAGCGCAAGAGCTGCGCCGCGTCCCCATTTCAAGCAGAGGAAAACTCAGCGCGTCGCCACGATGAACCTCTGTCCCTGCGGTGCGCGCGGCGACCCCGCGCAAGAATGCTCGTGCCCGCCCCAGCGCCTCGCCTCCTACCGCGACAGGCTCTCGAGGGCGCTGCTCGACCGCTTCGACCTCGTCCTCACCGTGCCGCGGTCGCGAGCGACCGAGCTCGCCGCCGGGCCCTCCGAGCCGTCGGCCGTCGTCGCCGAGCGCGTCGCCGCTGCGCGTGAGCGCCTGGAGGCCGTCTCGCCGCGTCGGACGACCGAGGCGGACGCGCTCCTTTCACGGGCCGTCGAACGGCTACCGCTCTCCGGTCGCGGCCGCGCCCGGGTCGCGCGCGTCGCGCGCACCACGGCGGCGCTGGCCGGGGCCGAGGTCGTTCTACCCGAGCACGTCGCCGAGGCCCTCGGCTACCGCTCGCCGCGCGAGCTGGCGGTGACGTGAGAGACGGAGCCGAGAACAGGGGCGACAGCGAAGCTGTGAGTCTCGGTGCGAGGCGATGTCGTGACGCCGAAGGCGTCAGCGACCTCGTCCTCGCCGCGTACGCGGCCGAGACCGGCCGCCACGTGCTCTCCAGGAGCGACCCCGGCTTCGCGCGGTTTGCGCGGCGGTTCGACGAGGCCCGCCTGCGAGCATGCCTGGCCGCCGCGGGCCTGCGCTGGATCGGAAGGTCGGACGACTGCTTCCCGCCGTCGCTCGAGGCGATCTTCGACCCGCCCCCCGGCCTGTTCGTGCGCGGCGAGGCAGCGCTCGAGCTGCTCCAGCGGCCGGCGGTCGCGATTGTCGGCGCCCGCGCGTGCTCGTCCTACGGCTCGCACGTCTCGCGCACGTTCGGGCGCGAGCTCTCCGGCGCCGGACTCGTCGTCGTCAGCGGGATGGCGCGCGGCGTCGACGGCGAGGCGCATCGCGGTGCGCTCGAGGCCGGCGGTCAGACCGTTGCCGTCCTCGGCTGCGGAGTCGACCGCGACTACCCTGCGGCCCACGCCGAGCTCGCGCGCCGCATCTGCCGCGACGGCCTGGTCGTCTCTGAGTACGCGCCCGGAGTCGAGCCCGCGCCGTGGCGCTTTCCGGCGCGGAACCGGATTGTCGCCGGGCTCGCTCAGGCGACCATCGTGATCGAGGCGCGGGCGCGCAGCGGCGCCCTGATCACGGCCGACCTCGCGCTCGAGGAGGGGCGCGAAGTCTTTGCCGTCCCCGGCGAGATCACGAGCGCCCTCTCTGCCGGGACGAACGCCCTGCTGCGGCTCGGTGCGACCGCGGCGACCTCGGCGGCCGACGTCCTCGAGACGTTCGGGCTTGCTCCGCGGGAGCCGGAGCCGCCCGACCTGACTCCCGCGGCTGCGGCGGTGCTGGGCCGGCTGCACGAGGGGCCCCACTCGGCCGACGAGCTCGTCCGCGCGCTCGCGCTCGACGCGGGCGCAGCGGCCGCCGCGCTCGCCGAGCTCGAGCTGCACGGACTGCTTACGGAAACTTCAGGGATCTTTCGCGCGGCGATGCGATGATCGACGACCCATGTGCCGGCTCTTCGTGCTCATGCTCGCGGCGCTCGTCTTCGTGCTGCCCGCGGAAGGCGCTGCTCCGTCGCCGCGGATCAAGAATACGAATGGCTCGATCGAGTCGCTCGCCATGGACGGCCCGCGGGTCGCCTACGCCGTCGAAGGCGAGGGCGCCACCGGCTGCACGAAGGTGTTCGTCTGGAACGTCCTCACGCAGGGCGGGGCGGTCGTCAGCGGCCCGAGGACCTGCGACGCCGACTCGACGAGCACCGGCGCCGGCGTTCGCGAGATCGCCGTCGCCGGCATGCGGGTCGCCTGGATCGTCAACAAGGGCGGAAACACCGAGAGCGACGACTATCTCTACGCCGCGAGGCTCGGCGGTGGCGGGCGTGAGCGGCTGGTATCGAGCGCCTTCCGCTCCGGGGACGTGGACGGGACGCTCGCCGGAGGGTGGCTGAACCACATCGTCGGCGGCGGCGACCGGATCGCCCTCAATCGGTTCACCACCGACACCGGCGGCAACATCACGCAGGCATCCCTCAAGCGGCTCGAGCGCGGCCTCTCGACCCTCGCGCTCGGGATCCCCTCCCTCTACGCGTCCTCGCTCGACCTGCACCGGGTGGCGGTGCTCCGCTTCGATCACAAGGTCGCGGTCTACGACACGGAGACGCACAGGCTCCTGCTCACGGTCACCCCGAGCTCGGCGAAGGAGATCGCGCTCCGCAAGGACTATCTCGTCGTCCTGACGAAGACGAAGACGCTCGAGGTCTACAACTCGCACTCCGGCGCGCTGCTGAAGACGTGGCCGGTCGCAGCCGGGGCGTCGCGGCTCGACGTCCACTCGGGGATCGCGGTCTACGCGGTCGGACGGACGGTGTTCGAGGTTCGCCTCACCGACGGGCGCGACGCCCCACTCGCCACCGCCCCGCGGGCGATCGAGGGCCTTCAGATCGAGTCGCCCGGCATCGTCTACGCCTACAACACGTTCAAGGGGCTGCACGACATCGGTAACCTCGCCTTCGTGCCGCTGCGCCAGGCGATCTCTCTCGTCCACTGACGAGCTACTGGCTCGACGAGTCTCGCCGCTGACGCGTGCCGCCCGACCGGCAGCCTTCGGCTGGCCGACGACAAGGGAGAGCGGCGACGCGGTTGCGGTCGAGTACGAAGGCGCTGCGAGCCGACGGCATTGCCGCGGAGTGGGTGGACGGCCACGGCAACGTGTTCGGCCTGATGTGCGGCGAGCTCGTCGCGCAGGCAATGCTCGGGCGCGAGGCGCCCGAGCATTGCCTGGTTCGACCCGGCGCGTCTGCTGGCCTAGCCGCCGAGCTCGCCGGGGACGGACTCGTCGCCCTGGAAGAGCGAGAACGAGTTGCCCTCGGTGTCCTTGCAGCGCGCGAACCAGCCGACCGTCGGGATCGGCTGCTTCTCGCCCGCCTCGCCGCCCGCCTCCGCGACCTTCGCGAGGGTTGCGTCGATGTCCTCACTCGCCATGTAGACGACCGGCCCGCGCTCGCCCTCCTGGGCGGTGTAGATCGCACCCACGGGTTCCTCACCCTGGGTCATCAGATACTCGAACGGGCCTTCCGAGCCCTGGAAGCTCCAGCCGAAGACGCCCTCCCAGAAGCGCTTCGCGCGGTCGACGTCGTCGGCGGGCAGCTCGAAGTGAACGATGGTTGCCATCCTGCGAGCCTATCGTGAGAGCGCAAGGACTGCCTCCGACGGTGTGGGATTCGTCCCGCCGAGAACGACGATCCGCCGTCCGACCGTGACCGCGGCGGCGTCGGCCAGCGGTCGCGGTAGTCGGCCGGCGACGCGCACCGTCCCCGAAAAGGGGTCGATCTGCAGGATCCGATCCAGCGGCTTCCCGGCACCGTTCGTCCCGCCAACGAGGTAGAGGGTGCCTCCGAGCGCGGCGAGGGGAGCATGCGCCACCGCGCCCGGTAGCGTCGCGACGGGCCGGACGCGATGCCATGCCGGATCGACCACGAGGACAGAGCGGCTCTCGCCGGTGCTCGTCAGGCCGCCGGCGACGTAGATCCGTCCGTCCAGAGCCGCGACACCCGCGTAGCGCAGTCCAGTCGGCAGGCGCGCGACGACGACCGGGCTACGGCCCGGGCGAAACCTGAGAACCGCGGTCGCATACCGTGTTCCCGTGTAGCCGCCGACGAGGTAGATCGTCTTGCCGACCACGGCTGCGCCGAGGTCGGAGAGCGGCTCGCCGAGCGACCCTGCGCTCCGGGTCACGCCCGTTGCGGGATCGATCCTGACGACCCTGTCCGTCGACACCGCCTCGCCGCCTCCGAACAGGAAGGCGGTTCGTCCGGACGTCGCCACGGCGGCGTCATGGGTGCCGACAGGGAGCATTCCGACGAGTCGAAGCCGTCCCGGACGGCCGACCACGACCTGCCTCGAGGACGTGCCTCCCGCGAGGCCGCCGGCGATCAGCACCCGGCGGCCGGAGAGCGCAGCCGCAGCGAGGCGCGAGCCTGCGGTCGGGAGCGCGCCGATCGTCCGGATGCGGAGCGACGTGATCTTCGCCCCTTCAATCCGCGCCGGAAGCAGGTCGAGGCCGTCCGGCTTCGAGAGATAGCCCGGATCGGGCGAGGCGATCCCGTCGTGCCCGTACTGCCAGACGATCGCCTTCGTCCGCGGATTCACGACGACGATCCGGTGATGCCAGTCGTCCGTGATCGCGATCATCCCGTTCGGCCAGCGGACGGCGAGCGAGGGGCGGTCCAGCGCGCCCGGCCCCGAGAAGGGACCGTACGTCCAGACGATGCGGCCCTGCGGGGTGATCTCGTCGACGCGGCCGGGCGTGTTGAACCCGGCGACGAGAATGTCGCCGTTCGGGAGCAGTTGCGCGTCCGACGGGTAGGTCGTCGGCGTTCGGACGGTGTAGACAAGGCGGCCTCGGGCATCGAGGCGGTCGACCCAGCCGCCGATCTCGGTCACGAGCATCCCTCCGCCTCGGAGCGGAGTGGCGCCGTTCGGCGACGCCAGCGCGCGCGGCGGATCGTGCGCGCAGCCCCGGCCCCCGATCTCGCCCACGATGCGGTGCGCCCAATCGATCCGTACGACGCGGCAGTTCCTGATGTCGGCGACGGTGATCGTGCCGTTCGGCCAGACATAGGCGTCGTCGGGATTCGACAGCTCTCCGCTGCCCGACCCCGCGACTCCGGGCCGGCCGTACGTCCAGACTTGCCGGTGGGTGCGGATGTCGATCTGTGCGAGCGTGTCGTTGAACTCCTCGTTCGTGACGATGCGGCGGAAGCCGGGGGCGAAGAACGCGTCGTCGGGGTCATAGAAGGACTGGCCGGGAGAGAGGTCGCCCGCGCGCGGGAACTGCCAGACGATCCTCTTCGAGGGCGAGACGATCAGCAGCTTGTTCGCGTTCCTGTCCGCGATCAGCACATAGCCCGGCACCGGCCCGGGAGGCACGGGCGGCAGCCCGAGCGCGCGTTCGGCGGGGCTCGGCGGCATTCGCCGCTCGACCGCAACTCGCTTCGGCTTCGGGCGAGCGCGCGGCTTCGCAGCTGCGTGCATGGGCGTGACGCGTGCCTGGCCGGATGGGCGCAGGACGTAGATCACGGCGCCGGTCGCGGCGAGGAGCAGGACGGCGACGACCGCGGCCCGCGGCACTAGCGGCTGCGGTGGAGGAG
>JBKOVL010000279.1:0-4552 GCA_046723895.1 Actinomycetota bacterium
ATCCTCGACGGATCGACCTTCGCGCCTGTGCGCGAGTTCGGCCGGGGCCGACCTGTCACCGCCCTCGCTTTCAGCCCGGACGGACGGCTGGTTGCCGCCGCCGGCGAGGACGGCAAGGCAAGGATCTGGGACGCGGGAACCGGAGCGCTCGTCCGCACCTTCGCGGGGCATCGCGACGCACTCACGGGTGTCGAGTTCAGCGCCGACGGGTCGCGGATCGTGACGTCGAGCCGGGACCGCGACGCCCGGATCTGGGACGTCGCCACGGGTGCCTCGACCCTCCTGCGGGGCCACTTCGGGCCTGTCTTCGGGGCCGCGTTCAGCCCGGACGGACGCTTCGTCGTCACCGCGGGGCCGGCGACCGCGGGCCTGTGGCAGGCGAAGGACGGCAAGCTGATCTCGTACCTACATGGGCACGACAAGCCGCTGACGAGCGCGTCGTTCTCCCCGGACGGCCGGCGCATCCTCACCTCGAGCCGCGACGGCACGGTACGCACCTACGTGTGCGAGGTTTGCGGCGACCTCGACGCGCTCGCCGCCGTCGCGGAGTCTCGGCTCGACGCGCTCGCGCGGCCCCTCTCGGCTGCCGACCGCGCGCGGTACGTGCCCCGCTAGCAGCGGAGGAAGGTGTTGCTCGAGCCGGGCGCCGGCGTACGGCCGGGCTCGGTCGTGCCTGAGACTTACCGGTCCAAGCCGACGACAATCGACGCGACGGTGCGATTGCCTGCAGTGTCGCTTGCTTCGACATCGATCCGGTGGACGCCGGACAGCCTCCAGCTCCGTGCGAGGTAGAACCTGAACGAGCCGGGCTCGCCCTTGTGGTTCTGGCGGGTTCCGGGCGCGTAGACGGTTCCGTAGGCGGACTTGGGAAGCATCACCGAGCGGAAGTCGGCCGCGGTGCGCCAGGTTCCGCCGTCGATCCTCCAGCGGAGCAGCGCTGCGGTCACCGGCTCGTCGGCCCATCCGCCGGGCACGCGCGGATCGGGCGTGTCGTGCACGACCGCAACGAGGGCGGAACCGGCGAGGCGAATCGCGTCCACCGTCGGCGCCGTCTTGTCGGTGTAAGGCCCGAGTCCGCCGTCGCGGAGTGGGTTGAGGTAGGTGCGGTGGCGGGACTCCGCGAAATGTACGTGCCCCCAGCCGGTGTCGATGTGCCCGAGCAGCTGATGTTTCTCGACGTGCTGGTAGCTCTTGACGACGGGCACGATGTGCCAGTAGCCAAAGGTGTGCGACCGGTTCGGCGAGACGACCGCGATCGCACGGGGCGAGTCGAAGTAGACGGTCCCGGCCTCGACCGCGTAGACCGCCGTCCCGTCGGGCGCGGAGATGTCGATCCCGAAGTGGAAGGCCTTGCCGCCGTGCTCGCCGATCCGCGGGTCGTTCAGGAACGCCCGAACCGGGTGCTGGCGGTCGAAGGGCTTGATCGGCCAACCGTACGACCAGCTGTGCGCACGTCCTGACAGCGTTGTCGAGACGACGGTAAGCGTGGAGCGGGTGGACGAATTCGTCCACCGAGCCGTCGCCGGGCTGGTGCGGCCGCTTGGTGGTGCGGTCGCGATCGCGCCGGTGAGCGCGGTGGAGATGAGGAAGAAGACGATGCGGCGGAGGCCGCGAGGCCTGATCTGGGGGGCGATCGTTGTCATGGCCCCACGCTCGGGCGAGGCCCCAATCGCTCCTCAACGGCCCGCCAACGGCCCGCCAACGGCCGGGTCGATGCCTACCGGCGACCGGCCTGTAACCGTCCTCGCGGCGACCCGGGTCTAAGATCACGAGCCAATGGCCCAGCGCATCAACGTCTCCATCGAGCAGAAGGGACCAGCCGCCCGAGAAGACGACGGGCGCAGGCACCCGAACACCTGCCCGTCGTGCGGGTCGCACTACCGCGACGACGAGCTCGACCGTAACCTGGGCGTCTGCCCGCAGTGCGGCCACCACTTCCCGCTGAGCGCGCGGGAGCGGATCGACCAGCTCGCCGACACGAACTCCTTCATCGAGGAGGACGGCGACCTGCGCTCCGCCGATCCGCTCGGCTTCTTCGACCTCCGGGCCTATGCCGAACGGCTCGCCGAGGCGGAGCTGAAGACCGGTCAGGGGGACGCGGTCGTGATCGGGCGGACCGAGATCGAGGGCGAGCCGTGCCAGCTTTCGGTGATGGACTTCGGCTTCATGGGCGGCTCGATGGGCAGTGTGGTCGGCGAGAAGTTCGTGCGGGCGTGCGAGCAGGCCGCCGACCGCCGCGTGCCGCTTGTCTCCGTGACCGCCTCCGGCGGGGCGCGGATGCAGGAGGGGATCCTGTCGCTGATGCAGCTGCCGAAGACGGTGTGCGCGGTCGAGGACCTGCGGGACGCGCGCTGCGCGCTGCTGAACGTCTTCGCGCATCCGACCACCGCCGGCGTGCTCGCCAGCTTCGCGAGCCTCGGCGACGTGACCGTCGCGGAGCCCGGCGCGCTGATCTCGTTCACCGGCCCCCGGGTTGTGCAGCAGACGACGCGGGAGAAGCTTCCCGACGACTTCGGGCTCGCCGAGTCGAACCTGCACTTCGGCCACGTCGACGCGATCGTCCCGCGACCGGAACTGCGGTCGTACCTCGGTAGGCTGCTACGGCTCTTCGGCAATGCCGGGTGAGGCCGAGCGGCGGCTGCGCGAGCGCCTGAGCCGCCTTCGCAGCACGCCCCTCCTCCGCGGCGCGAAGCTCTCCGGCGAGCTCGAACGGCTGCAGAGGCAGATCGAGCAGCTCGAGGCCGAGCCGACCGACGAGGAGATC
Source organism: Actinomycetota bacterium (assembly GCA_046723895.1). Classification (GTDB taxonomy): domain Bacteria; phylum Actinomycetota; class Thermoleophilia; order Gaiellales; family Gaiellaceae; genus DATBLE01. The sequence goes on from JBKOVL010000279.1 coordinate 2,765, forward strand.
TGGCGCTCGGTCGAGCTGGCGCGGCACCCGGACCGCCCCTACACGCTGGACTACGTCGAGCGGATCCTCGACGACTGGGTGGAACTGCACGGCGATCGCGGCCGCGGCGACGATGGCGCGATGGTCGCCGGCCTCGGCAGCTTCGACGGCCGGACGGTCGTGCTCGTCGGCCAGCAGAAGGGGCGTGACATCCAGGAGCGGACGAAGCGGCAGTTCGGGATGCCTTACCCGGAGGGCTACCGGAAGGCGATGCGCGCCATGGAGATCGCAGACCGTCACGGCTTCCCACTGCTCAGCCTGATAGACACGCCGGGCGCCTACCCGGGTATCGCGGCGGAGCAGCATGGCCAGGGAGGCACAATCGCCCACTCGCAGGCTTTGATGGCGCGACTGCACGTGCCGATCGTCGCGTCCGTGATCGGCGAGGGCGGCTCCGGTGGCGCGATCGCGATCGCGCTTGCAGACCGTGTGCTCATGCAGGAGAACGCGATCTACTCGGTGATCTCGCCCGAGGGCTGCGCTGCGATCCTGTGGCGCGACGCGGGGGAGGCGCGCAAGGCCGCTGCGGCGTTCAAACCGGACGCTGCACACTGCCTCGAGCTCGGCGTGATCGACGGAATCGTCCCCGAGCCCGACGGCGGGGCGCACACGGACTGGGACCTGGCCGCCAGGCTGCTCGGCGAGTCTCTCCACGAGGTCCTCGACGAGCTCGAGGGGGTCTCCGGGGCCGATCTCGTCCGTAGTCGGCGCGAGAAGTACCGCGAGATGGGCGTCTTTGCCTAACTGCAGACGCCGGCACTGCCCGGCAGCGCGCCTCTTGTTCAGGCGAGAAATCCAGTAGTGCGGGGACATTCCACAGTCTCCACAGGCTTTTCCCCGGTCGCGCACAGGGTTCCTTTATGTCTTGAAACCAGGAAATCGGGATGTTTCCGCCGGATCTGCGGTCGGTAGGCTAGGAACGCCCGTGGCTCCTCGCCGCCGTGAGAAGCTTGCCGATTACCGTCGTAAACGCGATCCACAGCGTACTCCGGAGCCTGTCCCTGTCGGCAAGGACGGCGAGCAAACCCCGCAAGCCGGCCAGAAGCAACAACCTGGCTCGCGGAAACGCCGACACGGGCCGATCTTCGTCGTCCAGCGCCACGACGCGCGGCGGCTCCACTACGACTTCCGCCTCGAGCGCGACGGCGCGCTCGCGAGCTGGGCCGTGCCGAAGGGCGTCCCCCTCGAGCCGGGTCAGCGCGGTCTTGCCGTCCACGTCGAGGATCACCCGCTCGAGTACGCGGATTTCGAGGGCGAGATCCCGCAGGGTCAGTACGGCGCCGGCACCGTCGAGATCTGGGATCGCGGAACGTACGAGCTCGTCGAGGAGAAGAAGGACGGCGGTCTCACGGTTCGGTTGCACGGCGCAAGGCTCGAAGGCACCTGGACGCTCGTCCCCGCGAAGCTCGACGGCGACCCGAAGAACTGGCTGATCATCCGCAAGCGCGATACGGACGGCGCGGGCCCGGCGCCGGCCCAAAGGCGCTACCAGCCGATGCTCGCGACGCTCGCCAGCCCCGAGGAGCTTCCGAGCGGGAAGGACTGGGCGTTCGAGGTCAAGTGGGACGGGTACCGCGCCCTCGCCTACGTCCGCGGCGGCGAGGCTGCGCTCGTGAGCCGGAACGGGAACGACCTGACCAAGCGCTTCTCCACGGTTGCCAAGGAGGTGGCGAGGGCGGTGAAGACGCCCGACTGCGTCTTCGACGGCGAGGTTTGTGCCCTCGACGATCAGGGTCGGCCGAGCTTCTC
>JBKOVL010000156.1:0-3676 GCA_046723895.1 Actinomycetota bacterium
CCCGAGGTCTCGCGGATCATCAGGTCGGAGGAGACGAGGCAGACTGACTCGCGATCGCGGTGCTCCGCCGCCAACCGCTCGATCAGCGTGTCCGCGTGCGGCGCGTAGCGCACCTCGAGCGGCCCGCGCATCACGTCCTGCCCGTGCCCGTCGAAGACGACCACCCCGCGCGCGCCCTGCAACGCCACGAAGCTCGCCAGTTGATCGACCAGTTGGTCGACGCCCTCGTACGCACCCGCGTGGAGCAGGTTGAAGCCGTCGAAGAGGTAGAGCGTGGGGTCAGACAATGTTGCTCCGGCGCCGCCCATGTCGGCGCCTCCGGTTCATGATGCCTCCGGCGGGCCTACGGCAGTGCGCTGCCGCCGCGCCTCGTAGAGCAGCACCGCCGCGGCGACGCTGACGTTCAGCGACTCGACCTCTCCGGCGAGGGGGATCGAGACCACGCCGTCGCATGCCTTGCGGACGAGCGGGCGGAGCCCCTTTCCCTCGGCCCCGAACACCAGGGCCAGACCCCCCGACAGGTCAGCCTCGAGCATCGGCGTCCCGGAGGCATCCGCCGCCCACGCCCAGAGCCGCGGCCCCTTGACCTCGTTCAGGAACCTGGCCAGGTTCGGCACGACGGCGACCGGCAAGTGCTCGACCGCGCCGGCCGACGACCGCGCCACAACCGGCGTCACCCGCGCCGACCGGTGCGCCGGCAGCACTACCCCCGTCGCCCCGGCCCCCTCCGCCGAGCGGCACACGGCCCCGAGGTTCCGCGGGTCGGTGACCTGGTCGAGACAAACGAGCAGCGGCTCGCCGCGCGAGGCGAGCTCGTACGCGTCCGCGTAGCGGAACGGCTCGACGCGCGCGACGACGCCCTGGTGGTCGCGCGTCCCGGCGAGCTCGGTCAACCGGCGCTCGGGCACGACCTTCGCCTTCCGCTCCCACGGCTCCCGCGCCGCCCGCTCCGTCGCGAACAGCTCGAGCACCTCGCGCCGGCCGCGCAGCGCCTCGCGGACGGCCCGCAGTCCGTAGACGAGCTCGGGCGCGGCGGTCACCGTCTGACGAGCTCGAACCCGTCCGCGACGTCGCGAACCTCCCAGCCGGCCGCCTCGATCTCGCCGCGCAGCCGGTCGGCCTCCGCGAAGTCGCCCGCGCCTCGTGCTTCGGCCCGCCGCTCGGCAAGCACCGTCACCTCCGCCGGCGCCTCCGCCCGCTCCGCGAGCGATCCGAGCCCGAAGAGCTCGAGCCCCCGGCGGACCGACCCGAGAGCGCCGGCCCCACGCCACCGGTGGAACACCGCCAGCGCCTCGGGCGTGTTGAAGTCGTCGTCGAGCACGCGGACGAGCTCGTCCCAGTCGGCCTCGCCCTCCCCTCCGCCGGACACGAACGAATCGCGGAAGGTCTGCGTCTGCGCCCGCGCAGCCGCCAACGTCTCGTCGGACAGATCGATCGGCGAGCGCCAGTGGCCGGTCATCAGGAACAGCAGGACGGTCTCGCGCCCCCAGGTCTCGACCGCCTCTCGCAGCGTGATGATGTTGCCGACCGACTTCGACATCTTCTCCCCGACCGTCCGGAGCATCCCGTTGTGCATCCAGATCCGCGCGAACTCGTGCCCGAGTGCGCGCGACTGCGCGAGCTCGTTCTCGTGGTGCGGGAAGACAAGGTCGAGCCCGCCCCCGTGCACCTCGAACACCGGCCCCAGGTGCTGCTCGGCCATCACCGAGCACTCGATGTGCCACCCGGGCCGCCCGCGGCCCCACGGCGAGTCCCACGCCGTGTCCTCGCCGGGCTTGTTCGCCTTCCAGAGTGCGAAGTCGCGGGGATCGTCCTTGCGCGGGTTCGGTTCCTGCTCCTCGACCTGGTCCGGACGCTGCCGTGAGAGCTTGCCGTACCGAGGATCGGCCGCAACGCGGAAGTAGACGTCCCCGTCCACCTCGTAGGCCAACCCACGAGCGACCAGCTCCTCGATCGCGGCGACGATCGCCGGCACCGACCCCGTGGCCAGAGGCTCGACGTCCGGACGCCCGAGCCCCAGCAGCTCGGTGTCCTCGACGTACCATCCGGTCGCCCGGGCAGCGAGGTCGGCGCTCGCCCCCGGCGCCGCCTCGTAGATCTTGTCGTTGACGTCGGTGATGTTCTCGACCAGCGTCACGTCGTAGCCGCGCTCGCGGAGCCACCGTCGCAGCCACATCGAGATCGCGAACGGCCGCGCATTCCCGACGTGGATCCGCTGGTAGACCGTCGGCCCGCAGAAGTACATCCGGATCGGGCCGGGCGGCGGGGGCAGCTCCTCGATTTGCCGCGACAGGGTCGAGTAGAGACGCACTTATTGGATTTTCGCAAGAGCGTCAGCCAGGTTTCCGCCGGATGCTCGACCCGGTCGACGGCCTCACGGCCTCGATTCGGCTGTGTGCAGCGGCCTCGACCCGGCGCAGCGCCTCCTCCCGAGGCAGGGCCGCCAGGATCGCCGCGAGCTCCGGGCCTCGGTCGCGGCCGGTGAGCGCGAGGCGGAGCGCGCGCAGGTCGCCGCCGGCCGCCTTCAGCTCTCGGACCAGCTCCTCGGGCGGCAGGTCGACGAGCTCGCGGAAGCGCTCGAAGGTCTCCGGCCCGTCGACGGCGCTGGGCTCCGGCTCGGCGACCTGCCGAGCGAACTCGCGCGCCTCGTTCAGGTCACGCGCGCCGCGCATCACCGGCGCGTAGCTCGCGTCGAACCCGGTGCGGGCCGCGAGCTCCTCGTCCGAGAGCGCCTCGATCGCCTCGACCGCGAGCCGCCGTACGCGCGCGAGGTCGAGGTGGACGTCGTGGCGCGGGATTCCGAGCTCGTCGAGGTACGCGCGCACGGCCTCCGCAGGGATGCCGGCGTCGCGGAGCGACCCGACCGTCGCTCCTTCCGCCCGCTTCGAGAGCTTCTTCCCGTCGGCGCCGAGGATCAGCCCGTGGTGGACGTACTCGGGCGGCTCGGTGCCGAGCGCCTCGTGCAGCCGCCGGTGGAGCGCCGCGTTCGGTCGGTGGTCGTTCCCCCGCAGGACGTGGGTGATCCCGAAGTCGATGTCGTCGACGACGGACGCGAGCTGGTAGGTGGCGGAGCCGTCCCCGCGCACCAGCGTCACACCGTCGAACCGCGTCACCCCCAGCTGCTCTGCGGCCTCCCGGTACCGCGCCGCCCGCTCCGACTGGCGCACCGGCCCCTCGTCCCACGTCACCCCCAGCCACTCGAGATCCGAGACGATCGCCTCCTCCCCGCCCGGGACATTTCGGGCCGGGTCGGTGTCGTCGATCCGCAACAGCATCCAGTCGCCGAAGCCGCGGTTCGCGACCGCCGACAGCGCGTTCCCGATGTGCAGCGTCCCGGTCGGGCTCGGCGCGAAGCGGACGCGTTTCATTTCGCCATCTTGCGCGACTCGGCGGATCGCCGCATCGTTGCCTCGTGGCAGAGGAGCAAGGTATCTACCGCGGCGAGGTAAGGGAAATCTTCGGTGCCCTGGCCGATATCAAGTCCGACCTCATACGGGTGCTTCAATACCTGGAGGAAGACGATGAGCAGGAAGAGGAGGAAGAGGATCTTTAACTCGCCCGAAGAGCGTGCCGCGTGGGAAGTGCACTCGAACCAGCGGGTGCACCAGCTGCGCGAGCGAGCGGCGCTCATCCGAGCCGAGATCACCGCCGACTTGACGCCCGAGCAGCTCGCGGC
>JBKOVL010000060.1:0-4473 GCA_046723895.1 Actinomycetota bacterium
GGGCTCACGCGGGCTGAGCGCGGCCCGCGAGCTCTTCGAGGGGAGCACGTCGCACGAGCTTGCGATACATGCCGGGCGGCCGGTGCTCATCGTGCCGCCCCCGCGTGACTGAGAAGCGGCACTCCGACCGCCCGCTGGTCACGCAGTACGGGATGCTCCAGAACCGGGATTTCGAGGCTCCGCAGGTCACCGTGGGCAGCGAGGCCGCTAGCTGAGACGGCGGCGAGCTGGGCGAGCGAGCCGAGGTGCTCGGTGCGCTCGCGCTCGCGAGTGAGCCGGCCGCTGCCGGCTAGCTCGGCCCGATCAGCCCGTTGGCCAGGGCGTAGAGCACGAGCTCCGCGCGTGTCTCGAGCTCGAGCTTGCGCATGATGTGGGCACGGTGGGTCTCTACCGTGCGGACGGAGATGAAGAGCTTGGCGGCGATCTCCTGGTTCGTGTAACCGAGTGCGAGCAGGTAGAGCACGTCGCGCTCGCGCTGCGAGATCTCCTCGGTGAGCGCTTCGGCGTCGGAGACCACCAGCTCGCCTCCGAGCTCTGGATCGACGTAGCGGGAGCCTCCAGCGACCCGCCGGATCGCGTCCAGCAGGTCCGCATCGGAAGCATGCTTGGAGACATAGCCGGCGGCGCCGGTGGTAAGCGCCTGTCGGATCGCGCTCGGGCTCGTCTGCATGGAGAGCATGATCACGCGCGCCTCGGGGGCGACCTCGCCGAGCTCAGGGAGGACGTCGAATCCGCTCTTCCGCGGCATGACGACGTCCAGCAGGATGACGTCAGGCTGGGTTGCACGGGCTTTGATCACCGCCTGGTCGGCGGTGCCGGCCTCGGCGATCGTGGTCATGTCCGCCTCGCGCTCGATCACGGCGGCTACCCCGGTGCGCAGGACCTGGTGGTCGTCGGTGACGAGGACGCGGATCATGCGGCCGCCTGGAAGGCGAACGTCGAGGGCCGCTCGAGCCAGATGTCGCCGCCGCGGCGGCGGAGGATCTCTCGGCAGAGGGTGAGACCGACCCCCGCGCCGCCGAGCTTGCCCGAATAGATTCCGAAGACCTTGGCGGCCTGGTCGTCGGGAACGCCCGGGCCGTCGTCGGAGACGCAGATGGCGCCGCCGGGACGCGCGCTCACCTCGACCGTGGAGGCGCCCGCCTCGAGCGCGTTTGCGATCAGGTTGCGCAGAACTGTTTCCAGCAGCGCCTGCGGCAGCGCGACGGCCGTCAGGTTGCCAACCCGGATCTCGGCCCCGGCCCGCGTGACCTGGTCGTCGAGCTCGTCGAGGACGCGCCGGACGGCGAGGGCGGTGTCGGCCTGCTCGCCCTCTTCGCCGCGCGCAAGCTCGAGCAGGCTTTCGACGAGCCCTTGAACCGACCGGGTGCTCTGTAGCGCGACCACGCCGTCCGACGCGCACAACATCCGCTCGATCGCCTTCAACTGTGTTCGGAGCTCGTGCGCCAGGAGGGCGACGAACGCCTGCGACTCCGCGTATGCCCGCGCCAGCCCCGCGAACTCGTCGACCGGCGCCTCGAACGGCCCCGACTCCTCCGCCCCGCGATCAACCAAGCCGAGAATGGAGTGTGTTCCGGACATTCCTTCCTCCGATGGAGTCGGGGCTGGTGTCGACTCAACGATTACAGGCCGTCACGCTCCTGTCGTTCCTGCCAGCGGGCGAATCGAGGGAGTGCGGGCTGGCGTATACGAAGTAGTGCTGGCTTCATTGCGCAAAGGGTCGTTGTAGGCAAGGCTTGTTGTGTGGGAAAGCGCTGCCTGCTCGTCGACGACAACGAAGATTTCCTCGCTTCGGCCGTACGTCTGCTCCGGTCACAGGGGCTCGAGGTCGCCGGCTGCGCATCGTCCGGCGAGCAGGCGTTGGAGCTGTTCGAGTCGTTGCGTCCGGACATCGTCCTCGTCGACGTCGAGCTCGGCGACGAAGACGGTGTCGAGCTGGCGGAACGGCTTCGCAAGCGCTCCAGATCTTCTGAGGTGATCCTGATCTCCGCCTACGGCCGCGAGGAGATCGCAGAGCTCATCGCGCCCACGTCGGCCGCTGGGTTCCTGCCGAAGAGCTCGCTCAGCGCCGACGCGATTGCGGAGCTGATCAGCTAGCCGCTTCGAGGAACGTGAGCACGGCGAGCACGCGGCGGTGATCGTCGTCCGAGGCCGGGAGGCGAAGTTTGGCAAGGATGCTGCGGACGTGCTTCTCGACCGCGCCTTCGCTGATAAACAGCCGGGAGGCGATCCCGCTGTTCGATCTGCCCTCGGCCATCAGCGAGAGAACCTCGCGCTCACGGGGGGAGAGCTCCGCCAGCGGGTCGTCCCGGTGCCGTCTCGCGACCAGCTCCTGCACGAGCTCGGGATCGACGACCGAGCCTCCGTCCGCGATCCGGCCGAGCGCGTCGACGAGGTCCGCGGCTTTCATAACCCTGCTTTTCAGGAGGTACCCGATGCTTTTCCCTCCCTCCAGGAGATCCAGTGCGGTGTCGATCTCGATGTGGGCCGAGAGCACGAGGATTCCGATCTCGGGCAGCTCGCTTCGGATCGAGCGGGCTGCTTCCAGGCCTTCTTGCGTGTGAGTCGGCGGCATCCGGATGTCGACGACGACCAGGTTCGGGACCTGAGCGCGCACCGCGGCAGCGAGCTCGGTCGCGTCGCCCGCCTCGCCGACGACCTCGAAGCCCTCGCGGGTCAGCATGCTCGCTATGCCCTCGCGCACGAGGGCGTCGTCGTCCGCGATCACTACCCGGTTGGCCATCGTGGCCCAGAGCTTATGCCGAGGCCGATCCCCGACCCGCCGCGGACGTCTGAGCGCGTCACCGAGACGGTCGAGCAGGCGAGCGACCGCGTCCGCGGCCTCGAACCTGGCGCTCGGGATCCGGTCGGCGGTGGCTGAACCGAGTGCCCGCCGGCCTCAGCAGCGCGACGGCCCAGCTGACTGACCGCGAGCCCGACCTCCCCGACTCGCGGCCTAACGATCAAGACTTCCGGACAGCTCTACTCGTCAGCCCACCAGTCGCGCTGACCGGCGACGTCTTCGCGCTGCCCCTCACCGAGGTTGGGCGCGCCGAAGACGAGGATCTCGAGACCCTCCGGGCCGGCCTCGTAGCCTCGCCACGTACCGGGCGGGACGCGCACCGCGTCCCATTCCTTGAGCTCGACGATCTCGTCGTCGACCTTCATCCGCCCGCTCCCGCGCACGACCACGTACACCTCTTCTTGCGTCTTGTGCGTGTGGCCGAACGGAAAGCGATAGCCGGGCGGGACGCGCTGGTAGCACAGGCCGGATTGCTCGAGCTCGAGCGCCTGGGTCGCCATGCGGAACTCCAGGTCCGGCGCGCCGTCGAAGTTCGGGCCGACGTCCTCCAGATCCGCTTTGAGGTTCCTGAGCGTGAACGGCACGGCGCAATCCTACGGACAGCTCTACGAGGCGCCTCGCCGTGCACGACCGTGCTGTCCCTGCACGTAATCAAGGGGTAAACGCAACTCTCTGGTCAGCGACAGGACGCCGGGCTGCGCGAGTGTTGCGAATGCAGTCAGAGTGACGCGTGTCCTTGAGCCAGGCCGGGGGACAGTTCCTGGACATGGCTTTCGGGCACGTGTCCGCCGAAAGATGCTCGGTTGGGCGAGTGTTCGGCAGACACACGCCGCCGCGAGCGATGGGTCATGCACTCCGAAACTCCACGCGACGGTCGCCGACGACGGCGTCGGAGGCGCCGAGGCGGGTGTCGGCTCGGGCCTGATCGGCCTCGTCGACAGGGTCGACCCCCGGCGGTCGCCTGGTGCTCGAGAGCCCGCCCCAACACGGCACCACCATCGCCATCAGGCTGCCGCTGGTACCGCCGGCGGTCGCCTGATCTCGCGTCGGGTCTCAGTAGGAACACGAAGCGATCCAGGGCCGCCACCGATGCGAGCGGGCTGCCGGGCCGCCAGCCTGGGGAGCATGTTTCCGACGATCTCGCTGGGGCGCGTCGCCGGCATCCGGGTCGGGATCAGCTGGAGCTGGCTGCTGATCCTCGCCCTGATCGCCTGGTCCCTCGCCGCCAGTGTTTTCCCTCGTCAGGATCCGCATCTGTCCCGGGCGGCCTATGCCGGGATGGGGATCGCCGCGGCCTTCCTGTACCTGGCTTCGATCCTGCTCCACGAGCTCGGGCATGCGTTGCAGGCCCGCCGGGAAGGGGTCGAGACCGACGGCATCACGCTCTGGCTGCTGGGCGGCGTCTCGCGCTTCCGCGGCGACTTCCGCACGCCGGGAGCCGAGTTTCGGACGGCGGCCGCCGGCCCGCTCGTCTCGCTGGTAATCGGTGCGCTGTCGATCGGGCTCGCCCAGCTTGTTCGCTCGCCGGTCGAGGTCCAGGGAGTCGCCGCCTGGCTGGGCTACATGAACGTGATCCTGTTCGCCCTCAACATCCTGCCCGCCCTGCCGCTCGACGGCGGGCGGGTCTTCCACGCCCTGCTCTGGCGCGTGAGCGGCGACCGGGCCCGGGC
>JBKOVL010000074.1:0-12597 GCA_046723895.1 Actinomycetota bacterium
GCCCGAGGCAGACCCGGCGGGTGACAAAGAGGACGACGATCGGACCGACCCACACGAGCACGCGGAAGACCCAGACGAGCGCGACGTACGAGAGGCCGAAGCTCGCGTAGACCCGGTCGGCCGCGCCGAACAGGAAGACGAGCGCGACCCAGGCGACGAGCGCCGCGCCGATCGCCGTCCGCCAGGGCGCGTCGCGCGGGCGGTCGAGCAGGTTGTGGGTGGCGCGGTCGCCGGTGACGCGGCGCTCGAGCGACGGCCAGGCGAAGAGGATCGCGAAGACGACCAGCGGGAACGCGGCGCCGCCCCAGAACGGGTTCGGCACCACCGTGTAGTCGCCGATCGTGAAGTCCCAGCCGGGCACGAGCCGCAGCCCGCCGATCAGCCAGCCGAGGTACCAGTCCGGCTGCGCGCCGTTCGTCCCCTCGGCGACGTGATAGGGGCCCCAGAGCCAGATCGGGTTGATCTGGACGAGACCGCCGAGCAGGACGAGCACCGCGGCGACCGCGAGGGCGAGGCCGATCGACCTGGGAGCGTAGCCGGGGAAGGCCGGAATGCCGGCGATCCGGCGCCCGCTGCGCCGGCCCTGCTCCTGGAACTGCGTGTGGTGCCGGGCCACGATCAGCGCAATGTGCAACGCGAGCAAGCTTCCGATCAGGACCGGGAAGACGAAGACGTGCGCGATGTACATCCGCGACCAGAACGCGGCGTCGCCCGGGAACGGCGCGCCCCAGATCAGAAGGGCGAGGTTCGCGCCGAAGAACGGGATTGCGAGCGCGACGGAGTACGCGATCGCGATCCCCATTCCGGACAGCAGGTCGTCGACCAGCGAGTAGCCGAGGAATCCCTCGAGCAGCGCGAACGTCAGCATGGTGAGGCCGACGTAGTAGGTGAGCTCGCGCGGCTTCCGGAACGCGCCGGTGAAGAAGATCCGTAGGAGGTGGAGGACGATCGCGACGATGAAGACATCCGCCGCCCAGTGGTGGGTCTGGCGGATCAGCAGCCCGGCTTTTCGGTCGAGCGAGAGGTCGACCACCGACGCGTATGCGCGGCTCATCTCCTGCCCGCGGAGCGGCGCGTAGCTGCCGTTGTAGACGGTGTGTGCGGTGCTCGGATCGAAGAAGAACGCGAGGTAGACACCGGTCGCGACCAGGACGACGAACGCATACAGCGCGATCTCGCCCAGCAGGAACGACCAGTGGTCAGGGAACACATAGCGCAGCGCACGACGAAGGAACGGCGCCGCGGCCGCGCGCTCGTCGAGGTAGCGGACGGCGCGGCGGATCATCTCATCCGCACCCCCCACCACGCCGGCCCGACCGGGCCCGAGAACCCGCCCGCGGCGCGCAGGTGGCCGCGCCCGTCGATCTCGAGCGGGAGCTGCGGCAGCGGGCGGCCGGCTGGACCGAAGAGGACGGCGCCGCCGGCGGCAGGGTCGAACGTCGAGTAGTGGCACGGGCAGACGAGCGCCGGCTTCGGGGAGGTCGGCCGGTAGAGGGGCGCGCGGTAGAGGGCGATCGCGCAGCCGGCGTGGGTGCAGATCTTCGAGTAGGCGAGGATCCCGTGCGGAGCCCAGCCGGCGCGCCCCTCCGGGAGACGCAACTCGCCCGACGAGAGGCGGACGACGACGAGCGGCGAGGCCACCTGCTCCCGGTCGGCGCCCTCGGGGTATGCGCTGTAGAACTCGCCCGGCTCGATCTCGCGAGCGCGGATCGGCAGGCCGTGCTCGTCGACCAGCCGCCGGCCGCGCGACCAGGGCGACGAGTAGAGACTGTCGGTGTCGAGGAACGGCCCGAGCGAGAACACCGGCGTGAGCAGCGCAGCGCCCAGCGCCGCCCCCGCGCCGCCGGCCGCGAGGCCGAGCAGCCGCCGCCGCGTGAACGCGTCCTTCGACTCGTCGACGATCCGGATGACCTCCTCCTGGTCGGGCTCGTGCTCTGGCGGCGGGTAGTCGTCCTCGATCTCCTCGTCGGGCAGGACTCGCCGCGCGACGACGACGCACGCGGCCGCCAGGAACGCGAGCGCGAGCCCGAGCGTGAGGCCGAGGAACTGCGTCTGCCGCGGGATCCGGCCGAGCGCGTAGACCACGATGAAGCCCACCGAGCAGGCCGCCGCCAGAACGAGCAGCGCGAGAACGACGGTCTCCGGCCGCCGCGACGGCCGCGGCCGCGGGACGATGCGACCCCGGTCGGCGACCGCCCGCCGTAGCCCGAGCAGGAAGAGCAGCGCCGCGAGGAGCGCGCGCGCCCGGCTCATGCCTTGCGCCTCCTTCCGATCACGAGCGTGACGGCAACGAGTACCGAGCCGCCGATCAGCCAGGCGGCGATCCCCTCAGGGATCGGCCCGAGGTGGCCGATCGCCCAGCCGCCCGGGTCTTCCGGCGACTGCGCCCACTGCACGTAGCGGATCACCGAGTCGAGCTCGGCATCGCTCAGCCGCTGCCGCGAGAAGCGCGGCATGACGTACGGCCCGATGCGTACCGCCTCGGCGATCTCGGTCGGCGTCGCACGCGCGAGCGTCGGCACACGCGCGTCCGTCATCATTCCCCCGACCGCAACAGCCTGGTGGCAGCCGGCGCAGTTCTCCGCGAACAGGGCCTGTCCCTCCGCGAGGTTGCCGCGACCCGGCCGGGGATGCGGAATTGGCGGTCCCCCGAGCGACGCCACCCAGGCGACGAGCGCCCGGATCTCGCGCTCACTGAAACGGACGCGGCTGCGCCACGGCTGGTCCCCGGACGAGAGCAGCGGCATGTAGCCCGTGCGGAGGTAGAAGTCCGCTGCCCGCGCGCCCACACCCTGCAGCGACGGCGCCCGCCCCCGGACGCTGTGGCACTTGGCGCAGTAGGCTCCGTAGAGGGCGTACCCCTCCTTGACCTGCGCCGCCGCCGGTACCGCCAGGACGAGCGTGGCGAGCGCGGCCGCCATCCACCTCATGCCGAGCACCCTTGGTGCGCCCCCGCGCCGAGCCCGCTCAGGAGTACGAGCGTGAGGAAGATCGGCCCGAGCACGAGCGCGGCGGTCGAGAGGAACCGGATCCGCCCGCGAGGCGGATCTCCCTCCCAGTCGACGTCGCTCGTCGCCGAGAACGCGAGCCAGGCAGCGGCCTCCGCGGCGACGACGACCGCGGCCGCCAAGCCCATCGCCGTCAGCTGCCACGCGTGCGTCGACAGGCCGAGCCGCGCAGGATCGCAGTGCCCGAGGACGACCTGAACCCCGAGCACGTGCTCGACCGCCCACGCCGCCGGCCCGCCGAGCAGGCCGAACCACTGCAGCGCCTCGAGCCGCCTCATCGTGCCGTCGCCTCCACGCCGACGATCACGAGCGCCAGCGCGCTGACGAAGTACCAGTAGAGGGCCGCGCCCCGCAGCCCCGCCGCCCGGTACGGCGTCATGCGCCCGTCGGCGAGCTTGGCGAGCAGGAACAGGTTGACGACGATCCCGACGAGCACGTGGAAGTGGCCCGCGCCGACCATCACGTGCCGGATCGAGGCGTACGCGCTCGTCTGCGGCGAGTCGTCGTGCAGGTCACGGACGTAGAGGTACAGCGAGACACCGAGGTACCCGCCCTGGATCAGCACCGCGAGCGCGAGCGCGCCCCGCGACCTCCGCGCCATCAGCACGCTCGTCGTCGCGAGTGCGCCGGCGAGGATCAGCGGCAGCCACAACTCCGGGCGGGGCTCACCGGGCGGCGGCCAGTGCGGCGCCTTGTACCGCAAGTAGAACCAGGTGCCGAAGATCGTCCCGAAGAGAGTCGCCTCGGTCGCGACGAAGAGCGCCGCGCCCCACCAGCCGCGGGGCTGCGACCCGCTGACGGCGACGGTGCTCACTCGAGCTCCGGCTCCTTCCACAGCCACGCCAGCGCCGCGAGCCCCGCGAGCCCCGCGAACACGCCGGCGGCGACGAAGTGCGAGGTCAGCGCCAGCCCGAACATCACCGCGAGCAGCGCCGCGACGACCGGCGGCCAGCCGGACTCGTGCGGCAGCTCGACGACCTCGGAGAGGTACGCGTCGCGAACCGTGCTTTCCAGCGTCTCGTGCCCCTCCGGCAGCACGCCGCCTTCCGCCGGCTCCCACAATGGATACTCGCTCGCGACCCGCGGGATCACGGCGAAGTTGTACGGCGGCGGCGGCGAGGAGGTCGCCCACTCCAGCGACGGCGCCCCGAACGGGTTCGGCCCGGCGAGCGGCCCGTGCCGCCGGCTCCACCAGAGGTTCGCCGCCATCAGCACGAGCCCGGCCGTGAGCACGAAGGCGCCGATCGTCTCCGCGAGGTTGTAGGCGTCCCAACCGAGACCGCCCGAGTACGTGTACACGCGCCGCGGCATGCCGAGCAGCCCGACGATGTGCATCGGGAAGAACGTCAGTGCCGTCCCGACGAAGGTGAGCCAGAACGCCGCCTGCGCCCAGCCCTCGTGGTACATCCGGCCCGTGACCTTCGGGAACCAGTAGAAGATCCCGCCGAGGATCGGGAAGACGGCCGCCCCGAAGATGACGAAGTGGAAGTGGGCGACGACGAAGTACGTGTCGGTCACCGCCTGGTCGAAGGGGACCGCCGCGAACATGATCCCGGAGAGGCCGCCGATGACGAAGAAGACGATGAACGCGCCGACGAAGAGGAGCGGCACCTTGAACTGCGGCCGGCCGAGGTTGACCGTGAAGAGCCACGCGTAGATCTGGATGGTCGAAGGGATCACCACCATGAGCGTCGCCGCGGCAAAGAAGGCGAGGGCGCTGTTCGGGATGCCGACGGTGAACATGTGGTGCGCCCAGACGCCGAAGCCGATGAAGGCGACGAGCAGCTCGGAGAGCGCGACCAGCGGCGCGGCGATCATCTTCCGGCGCGCGAAGGTCGGGATGATCGAGGTCGTGATCCCGAAGGCCGGGAGGACGATCAGGTAGACCTCCGGGTGGCCGAAGAGCCAGAAGAGGTGCTGCCAGAGGAGCGGACTGCCGCCGCCGGCGACGTCGAAGAAGTGGAACCCCGCCTTCCGCTGCAGCTCGAGCAGGACGAGGTCGAGCGTCAGCGGCGGCAGGAGGATCAGCGCCGACCCCGCCCCCGCGAGCTGCGCGTAGCAGAAGAGCGGCATCCGGTTCAGCGACATCCCGGGCGCGCGCAGCTTGAAGATCGTGGTCACCAGGTTGATCGCCGTCGCCGTCGTCGACATCCCGGCGAAGATCAGCCCGAGCGCGTAGAAGTCGACGCCGTAGGTGGGCGAGAACTCCCGCTGCGCGAGCGGCACGTAGCTGAACCAGCCCTGGTCGGGCGCCTGGCCGATGAACAGGCCCATGTAGACGAACAGGCCAGAGGCGAGGTAGATCCAGTACGAGAGCGCGTTCAGCCGCGGGAAGGCGAGGTCGCGTGCGCCGACCATCAGCGGCACGAGGTAGTTCCCGAACGCGCCGAGCCCCATCGGCACGACGAAGAGGAAGATCATCGTCGTCCCGTGCATGGTCATCAGCTGGTCGAACCGCTCCGGCCCGAGCACGTGCGCGTTCGGGCCGGCGAGCTGGGTCCGGACGAGCAGCGCCTCGACCCCGCCGGCCGCGAAGAACGCGAGCGAGGTGAAGAAGAAGAGGAGGCCGATCCGCTTGTGGTCGACCGTCGTCAGCCAGCCGAGCGCGCCGCGCGGCTCCTCCCAGACGAGCTCCAGCCGAGCCGGGGCGGAGGCGGGGGCCGGGGCGGTCGTCACCGAAGCTTCTCCAGGTAGGCGACGATCGAGCGGATCTCGCTGCCGGGCAACCCGAGCGTGGGCATCCGGTTCCCGGGCTTGAAGTGCTGCGGGTCGGTGATCCAGGCGGCGAGCTCGGACGGCGTGTTCGGGAGCAGTGCCCCGGCGATCGTCCGGCGCGACGCGACGTGCGTCAGATCGGGGCCGACGTCGGCCTGCGCCGGCGTCCCGCGGATCTGGTGGCAGCTCGAGCAAGCCTCGGCGAGGAAGGCGTCGCGCCCCTCGCCGCTCGCCGTTGCGTCTCGCTCCTGGTCCGCGAGCCACGCGCGGAAGCGGGCCGGCGGGTCGGCGACGAGCCAGAGGCCCATGTGCGCGTGCTGGAGGCCGCAGAACTCGTAGCACTGGCCGCGGTATCGGCCGGGGCGAGCCGCGTCGAGCAAGATCCGGTTCGTCCGCCCCGGGATCAGATCGATCTTCCGGTTCAGCGCGGGGACCCAGAACGAGTGGATCACGTCGGCCGACCGGCCGACGACGTTCACGCGCTCCCCGGCGGGGATGTGGATCTCGTTGGCGGTCACGGCGCGCGTGCCCGGGTAACGCACCTCCCACCACCACTGGTGGCCGATCACCTCCACGGTCAGCGACGCAGAGGAGGGCTTCGGCGCCGAGGTCGCCCGCAGCACGAAGACGTCCGACCAGACGAAGAGCGCCGAGAGGCTGACGATCGGCGCCACCACACCGAGGAGCAGCAGGAGCCCGATTCCGGCGCGCTCGCCGCCGGGCATCCCCTCGCGCTTCCGGCGCGCCCACCCGAGCCAGAGCAGGAACACGATCAGTGCGATGCCAAAGCCGGCAACGCCGGTCATCACCCAGAAGAGCGTGGCGATGTCGTGCTGCTGCGGGCTCGCCGGGTGCAGCATGCGCGCCTCTTTCCCACGCCGCGGCCGCTGAACCGCGGTCCGCCGGTTAGGCGTCGCGCAGCGGGACGAGACGCGCGCCGGTCGCCTTGAACGAGGCGACGACGAGCTCGCCGCGCTCGAGCGCAAGGCGCTCCGCCGAGGCGGCCGTGACCTCCCCGACGAGCGGGCCCACCCGGACGCGCACGCGGTTCCCGAGCGTCACCACCGACGAGATCGGCGCGCTTAGGTGGTTCAGCGCCGAGTCGGCGGGCAGGGCATCCGCGGGCGCGATCGAGACCTCCCACGGATAGACCACGACTCCGACGCGACCCTCGCCGCGGTCCGTGGAAAAGACGACGGCGCCGCCGTCGAGCACGACTTCGGTCAGCCCGTCGCGCGTCGGCCGCGCGAACCCGTGCAGCAGGTTGCCGCCCGTGAAGCCTGCGACGAACGCGTCGGCGGGCGCGGCGACAAGCTCGTCGGGGGAGCCGAGCTGCAGGACGCGGCCCTCGGAGAGGACCCCGACGCGGTCGGCGAGCGCCGCCGCGTCCTCGAAGTCGTGGGTGACGAGGATCGTCGGCAGCCCCAGCTCGCGCAGGAGCTCCTGCAGCTCGGCGCGTACGCCGGCCCGTGTGTGCGCGTCGAGGGCGGCCATCGGCTCGTCGAGGAGCAGCACGGCCGGATCGCGGGCGAGCGCCCGGGCGAGCGCGACCCGCTGCCGCTCCCCGCCCGAGAGCTCGTCCGGCCGCGCACGCGCCAGGTGCCTGATCCCGAAGCGGTCGAGCAGCTCACGCGCGCGCCCGCGACCGCCGAAGGCGACGTTGGCCTCGACGGAGAGATGCGGGAACAGCGCGTACTCCTGGAACACGAGCCCGACCCGCCGCTCCTCCGGCGGAAGGTCGACGCCTCTCTCCGCGTCGAAGAGAGTCTCGTCACCGAGCACGACGCGCCCCCGGCTGGGCCTGACGAGACCGGCGATTGCCCGTAGCGCGGTCGTCTTCCCCGCGCCCGACGGCCCGACGAGCGCGAGCGTCTCGCGCTCGACCTCGAGCGCTAGCGCGAGCTCGAAGGAGCGAAGAGGGCAGGCGACATCGAGGACGAGCGCCGCCATACCGGCACCAACTTGATCGCGAGCAGGACGGCCGCGCTGAGCACGACGAGCAGCGAGCCCATCGCGAGCGCCTGGGTGAAGTCGACGTCGAACTGCGCGTAGATCGCAAGCGAGAGCGTCTGCGTCACGCCCTGCAGGCTGCCGGCGAACATGATCGTCGCGCCGAACTCGCCGATCCCGCGTGCGAGCGAGAGCGCGGCGGCGGCGGTCAGCCCGTCACCGGCGAGCGGCAGCGCGACCCGGGCGAACGTCCGGCCGGGGCCCGCGCCGAGCGTGCGTGCCGCGGCGAGCAGCGTCGGATCGACGGACTCGAAGGCGGCGATCGCGGGTCGGAGGTAGAACGGCCCGGCGACGAAGAGAATGGCGAGGACGACGGCCGCCTGCGTGAAGCCGATCCGCACGCCGAGCGCGTCGAGCGTGCCCCCGAGCAGCCCGAGCCGCCCGAACGCGGCGAGCAGCCCGACTCCGGCCACCGCCGGCGGCAGGACGAGCGGCAGCTCGCAGACCGTGACCACGAGCGCGCGGCCGTGGAACCGCCGGGTCGCGAGCAGGTAGGCCGCGGGCGTGCCGACGAGCAGCGTGATCCCGAAGGCAATCCCGTTCGTCGTCGCCGTGACGACGAGCGCGTCGCGGACAACCTCGTCGTCGAGCCTCGCGAGCAGGTCCCGCGGCGAGACGCGCAGGAAGATCGCGACCACCGGCAGCAGCAGGAAGCCCAGGGCGAGTGCGGTGGCAACCGCGCTGAAGACCGTGAACGCCGCCCGCCTCATCGCAGCTCGACCATCACCGAGGTCGCCTTGACGACCGCCGACGCGCCCATCCCGGGTCGCAGGCCGAGCTCCTCCGCGGCGTCGCGCGTGATGATCGCGACCACCCGGGCCGGCTCGGTGACGTCGAGCTCGACCTGGGCGAGCAGGCCCTCGATCTTGACTTCGCGGACGATGCCGCGGAAGTGGTTGCGTGCGCTCATCTGCTCGCCGTCCTCGCCGCGGAGGCGCGCGATCTCGGACGCAGGGACGAGGCGGCGGTTCGCCGGGTCGCGCTCGGTCCGGATCCGCCCGGCCCGGTCCCAACGCCGGAGCGTGTCGAGGCTGATCCCGAGCGCGCGTGCGGCCTCGGCTGCCGTGTAACGACGCTGCATAGGCATTGCATAGTAGCACCTCGGCGGCACCGCCAATTCAAGGCGTTCTGACCCTGCAGGGGTCAGACCCTTTACAATCTCTGCACCGGGGTTAGCACGGGGGAAACAGCCGGTTTCCCCCGTGGGCCCCCTTCCCCAACCCGCTCGCACCTCTACGGCCGCCGTGGGCCGCGCCCGCCCATGTCGGTCGCGGCGGCGAAATCCTCCGTGCTGCTGGGTAGACTCCTCTCACCGGGGTGCCCGGCAGCGCCGGGCTGAGATGAAACCCGTCGAACCTGATCCGGTTCGCACCGGCGAAGGGAGCGTGGAAAAGTGGCAAGAGAGGCGCCCTCGTGGGGGATCGAGCCCGTTCCGGACCGGCTGCGCGTGCTCGGGCCTGTGGACACGCTGCTCCTCTGGACGAACCTCGGCATCTCGCTCCTCGTCCTCGTCCTCCCCGGCTTCTTCGACCTCTCGCTCGGCAAGGCGCTCCTCGCGACTCTCGTCGGGGGCGTGATCGGCAACTTCCTGCTCGCGGTCGCAGGGGCGATCGGCGCCGACGGTCGCGTGCCGACGATGGTCCTGCAACGGGCGCCGCTCGGCCACCGCGGCTCGTACATCGCGACGGTCCTGAACGTGCTCCAGTGTTTCGGCTGGGCGATCTTCGAGCTGATCGTGATCGCGACGGCGGCGGGCCTCCTCTGCGACAAGCTCTTCGGCTTCAAGGCGACGTGGGTCTGGACGCTCGTCTTCGGCGCGCTGACCACAGCCCTCGCGCTCCTCGGCCCGATCGGATTCGTGCGCCGCTACGTCCGCAAGCTCGCGATCTGGGCGGTGGCCGCCTCGCTCGTCTACCTGACGTGGTGGATCCTCGACGGCGCGGGCGGCCACGACGTGTGGTCGGGCAAGGGGCACCACGGCTCGTTCTGGGCGGCCGTCGACGTCGTCATCGCGGTCACGGTCTCCTGGGCGCCGCTCGTCGCGGACTACACGCGCTTCTCGCGCGACCGCCGGAGCGCATTCTTCGGAGTCGGCGTCGGATACTTCCTGCCGACGCTCTTCCAGTTCGGCTTCGGCTCGGTGCTCGTCCTCTCACGCGGCCTCGATCCGGACCATCCGGAGCTGATCCTGGTCGCGATCGCAGGCGGAGGCGCAGCGGCGGCGCTCGCGCTGCTCGCCCTGACCGTGGACGAGACGGACGAGGCGTTCGCGAACACCTACTCGGCCGCGGTTTCGCTCCAGAACCTCTTTCCCGCCCTCCCGCAGCGGCTCCTGATCCTGCTGTCGTCCGCCGTTGCGACGGGCGGCGCGCTCTGGATCGACCTGCGCAGCTACGAGACGTTCCTCTTCCTGCTCGGCTCCTTCTTCGTCCCGCTGCTCGGGGTGCTGATCGCCGACTGGCTGCTGTCCGGGATGCGCTACACCTCCGATCGCTTCTTCGCAGCGCCTGCCGTGCGTCCCGCCCAGGTCGGGGCCTGGCTCGCCGGGTTCGCGCTCTACCAGTGGCTCTATCCGAACGGCCCCCACTGGTGGCTGTCGTTCATCCACCACGACAAGGCGCCCTACGACATCAGCGCTTCGATTCCGAGCTTCGCGGTGGCCTTCGCGCTCGCCGCGCTCGCGGGCGTGCTCGCCCGGCGGCCCAGAGCGGCCTTCGCCGAGAGCTAGACCACGCGTCGGTTCTCGTACGATGGCCCGATGCGCAGCGGCGTCGCCCGCCGGGCTGCAGTGCTCGGAACGGCCCTCGTCGGCCTCACCGCGATCGTCGCCCTCGCGAGCCGGGCCCACGGGCCGGGCGGCGGCTCGACGAAAGCGGTCTCGACCGACGCCCTCCTCGAGTACCTGCTCCTGCTCGTCCTGGTCGTTTTCGCCGCCATCCTCTGCGCGGGGATCTACCTGGCGGTCGTTGCCCATCAGGGCGGAAAGTGGACGGCGCCGCCGAGAGCCAGCCTGTGGCGCACGATCGCCACGCTCTTCCTGTTCCTGGTCACGACGTTCGCGCTGATCTCGATAATCCACCGGGCCGATCTGAGGAGCCGGCCGGTGAACCCTCCAGCCCACAAGCCTGGACCCAGCCCCCACCGCGTGCCAGGCGGCACGCCGGCGCGCTTCGACTGGGCCCCCGTCGCAGTCGTCGGCGGGCTCATGGTCCTCGGCCTGACCGCGGCGGGCGTGATCTTGTGGCGGCGCCGCATCCCGAGGAAGACCCTGGGCGAAGGGGCCGCCGAGGCGCTGCTCGTCGCGCTCGACGAGTCGCTCGACGACCTCCGCGCAGAGCCCGACGCGCGGCGGGCGGTGATCGCGGCCTACGCGCGCATGGAGCGCGCGCTCTCGCTCGCCGGCCTCGGCCGGCGCAAGGCGGAAGCGCCGCGCGAGTACCTGGCGCGCACGCTCCCGGCGGTCGGGGCGGGCGCCGGCTCGGTGGAGCGGCTGACGGCGCTGTTCGAGCATGCGAAGTTCAGTTCGCACGACGTCGACGCGGCGATGAAAGCGGAGGCGATCGAAACCCTCGCCGCCCTCCGTGACGAGCTCCGGGAGCCCGAGCCGGAGTGAGGACCCCGAGGCAAGCCGTCGCCACCGGGGTGGCCACGACCCTGGCCCTGGTCGTGGTGCTCGTCGCCCTTCCGGGCGACCGGGCGCTCGCGCTCGACGCGTGGTTTCTCGCGATCGGCGCGCTCGCCGTGGGCGCTACGCTCCGCGCAACGGTCGGACGACTGCCGGTCGAGCCGCACTCTCCGATCGACGAGCCGGCGCCGGTGCGACCGGACGAGCGGCCGGCCGATCTCGAGGAGCTCGAGACCGCCGTGCAGCTCGGGGCCGAGTCGGACTTCGACCTCTATTTCCGCCTCCGACCGAGACTGCGACGGATCGCCGAGGCCAAGCTGCGTGCCCGCGGCATCGAGCTCGATTCACCCGCCGGCGGCGGGGCCGAGGCGCTCGGCCCGGCCGCCTGGGACCTGCTCAGGCCCGACCGCCCACGCCCCGAATCGACGTCTCGAGCGCGCAACCTGCCCGCGATCGCGGCCGTCGCCGACGCACTGGAGCGGCTGTGAACCTCGGTGAGGTCGCCGAGCGCGCGGAGGCAATCATGGACGAGCTGGCGTGCGCCGTCGTAGGCAAGCGGGACGCGCTCCGGCTCGTCCTCCTCGGAGTGCTCGCGGACGGGCACGTCCTGATCGAGGATTACCCCGGCCTGGCGAAGACCCTGATCGCGCGCTCGTTCGCCCAGGTCGCCGACCTCCGCTTCTCCCGAATCCAGTTCACGCCCGACCTGATGCCCTCGGACGTGACGGGATCCTCGATCTTCGACCAGCGCACCGCGTCATTCGAGTTCCGCCCTGGGCCGATCTTCGCCAACCTCCTGCTCGCGGACGAGATCAACCGGGCGCCGCCGAAGACGCAGGCCGCCCTGCTCGAGGCGATGCAGGAGCGCCAGGTGACCTCGGAGGGCCAGACGCGGCAGCTCGACCGGCCGTTCCTCGTGCTCGCGACGCAGAACCCGATCGAGTACGAGGGCACGTATCCGCTGCCGGAGGCGCAGCTCGACCGCTTCCTGCTCCGCATGAGCGTCGGCTATCCCGCGCGGCAGGACGAGCTCGGCGTGCTCGACCAGCGGCGCGAGCGCCGGACCGACGAGGTCGAGCTCAGTCCGATCGTCGACGTGGAGACGCTGCTCGCGATGCAGCGGGCGCTCGAGGACGTGCACGTCTCGCCGAGCGTCGGCTACTACATCGTCGACGTCGTTCGCGCGACCCGCGAGAGCCGCAGCGTCCAGGTCGGCGCCAGCCCGCGCGGGAGCCTCGC
>JBKOVL010000109.1:0-6885 GCA_046723895.1 Actinomycetota bacterium
GGTGCCGACGCTGTCGATCGTGCTGCGCGTCACGTTTGCGGCAGTGAGCTCCTCCGGGTTGCGGGCGAGCTCCGGAAGCAGCGCCGACTCGGCGGGGAGAAACGCCGTGGCGAGGATCGCGGCGACGCCCGCGAGCGTGTAGACGGCCCATGGCGGCCCGTGGGAGAGCGCGACCGCGCCGGCGGCCCCGATCGCCAGCGCCCGCCCGACGCTCGTCGAGACCATCACGGCGACACGTGGCAGCCGGTCGGCGATCGTCGCGAGGAACGGCGCCGCGATCGCCGCGGGAATCGTACGGATGAGCGTGACGACGCCGACCGCCTTCGCGCCGCCGGCCTCGTAGGCGTACACCGCGAGCGCGACGCTGTAGGCCCATTGCCCGATCACCGACCCGGCGCCGGCGAGCTGCAGACGGCGGAGCTGCGGGTTCGCAAAGTTCCCCCTGAACGCGGCCGCGGACTCGGCCAGCTTCTCGCGCAGCCCCGTCACTGCTTGCGAGCATCGCAGGCATGGGGCTGAAATTGGAGGCAATTCGTGGGAAGATCCAGCATGGATAGCCCGTCTAGTAGGGCGATACTGCGACCTGCGGAGGCGACCGAAGGAGGACACCGTGTCGGACGAGCTCGAGCGCAATCAGCCCGCATCTGACGAGGATCAGGACGAGGGGGAGGACTTCGAGGCTCACCGCAACCAGCCGATGACCGACGAAGGCGACGAGGGCGACGACGATGTCGAGGCCCATCGCCAGTCCGGCGGCGGGTAAGTTCGCTCGGATCGAGCGCGGCGAAGGCCCGCGCGAGCGGGCCTTCGTTTTTGCGCTAGCGCAGGACGCCCTCGAGGGCGGCAAGTAACCGGACGCCGGCCTCGTCCTCGCGCGACTCGAGTGCCGCGGCGACCCGCGCGACGACGGCGAGCCGCCCGTCCCCGCCGAGCGCCTCCTCCGCCTCGCGGGCCCGCTGGAGCAGGTCGAGCGCGATCGCGGCCTGCGCCGCGAAGAGCCCGAGGAGCTCCATCTCCTCGAGGGTGAACCTCGAGGTCCGGTCGAGCACCTCGAGCACGCCGAGCGCGCGCTCCTCGTGGAGGAGCGGAACGGCCATCAGGCCTTCCGGGACGTACCCGGTGTCCTCGGCCACGTCCTTGGCGAAGCGCGGGTCGCGGGCGACGTCCTCGATCACCAGCGGGGTCCGCGTCGCGAGCACCCAGCCGGCCACGCCCGTGCCGGCGGGGAAGCGCGTGCCGAGCAGCTTCTCCTCGCCCTCGCCGACGACCGCCTCGAAGACGAGCTCGTTCGCGGCCTCGTCGAGGAGCAGGACAGAGGACGCCTTCGCGGAGAAGATCGCCCGTGCGACCTCGACGATCGAGCGGAGCAGCTCGCGGAAGCGCTCCTCGGAGCCGAGCACGCCCGCGGCGACGGCTGCGTTCAGATCGGCGGCGCTCATCGGCGATCCGCCACGTTGCGCGAGGTCAGGTGGAGCAGGCTCTTGAGCTCGAACGGCGTCAGCTCGGGATGCTTGGAGCGGACGAGCGCGCAGATCCCGGCGACGTGCGGCGTCGCGAAGCTGTTGCCCGTGCAGCGGATCGTCTCGCCGCCGAGCCACGCGACGTCGACCTCGACGCCGCGGGCGAAGAACTCGACCGGCGGGCTCGGGTTGTAGTACAGGGTCATCGGGTCCTCCTCCATGTGGCTGCCGACGGAGATCACGGACGAGAAGCGCCAGGGGTAGCTCTCGACCGGCATGTTGTGTGCGGAGGCAACGAGTACCACGCGCCTGAAGTAGGCCGCGTCTGCGAGCTCATGCAGGACGGCGGCGTGGTCCTTCTTCGTCGTCGAAAGGCTCATGTTGACGATGTCGAACCCCTGCTCGATCGCGTGGCTGAGACCGGCGAGCAGGATCTTCCCGCTGCCGGTGTACCCGGGGCCGAGCACGCGGACGCTGTGGATCTCGGCTTCGGGCGCAAGGGCGCGGACGATCCCGGCGCAGGCGGTGCCGTGCCTGCACACGTCGCCCTCAGTGTCCTGCTCGATCCGCGGCTCGCCGTCCTCGCCGGCGGTGACGACCACGGCGCTCTGCGCCTCGCCGACGAGCGGGTGCCCGAACTCGACCCCGCTGTCGAGGATGCAGACGCGGGCCCCGGCGCCGGTCGAGTCGCCGTAGGCCCAGTCACGTGTGATCGCGGCCGGCCAGGAGCTCTCGAGCGCGATCTTCGACGCCGCGTCCGCCGGCAGGCTCCAGGCGGGGAGGTCGTGCTCGCTCACGACGGCGCTCCGGCGCGAATCTCGGCGAGTCGGGGGCGCACCTGCGCGACCATGGCGAGGTTCTTCTTGCGCTCGTACCGCTCCAGCGCCTGCTCGAGCGCCTCGGCGGCTTCGTCGCTGTGGTCGGCGGCGGCGAGCACCTCGGCCAGGTCGCAGAGCGCGTCGCCCTGGAGCGTGAGCTGGTCGGTCCGCTCGACGATGGCGACCGCCTCGCGTGCGAGCCGCTGAGCCTCCAGCTGCTCCCCACGGTGCGCGTGCACCCGCGCCTGCACCTGACGCCAGCTCCACTCTGCCTCCTGACTCTCGACCGTCCGGCTGAGCGCGGCCAACGGCTCGGCCTCGTCGAAGCGGCCGAGGGCGCAGAGCCAACGGCCGAGCTTCGCCGCGTAGTACCCCTGGAAGACGCGATGGCCGCGCCGCGCGAAGTCGTCGACCGCCAGCCTCCCCTCTCGAGCTGCCTCCTCGTAGTCGCCTGCTAAAGCCGTGAGCTCGGCGAACCACACGTCGAAGCGCGAAGCGCCCAGCTCTCGAAGCCGCTCTGCTGCGCGGCCCGAGAATGTCGATGCCTCCTCGAAGCGGCCGAGCATGGCCAGGAGGCACGCCCGCTTGAGGAGGTCGAGTGGCTCCGAGGGGTCGGGCAGCAGCTCGTCTAGCGTTCGCAGTGCCTCATCCGCCGGCCGCGGCCCTTCACCTCGTTCGTCACCCCCGGCGAGCGCGCGATCGCCGGCAGCGTCGCAGATCGCCGCAGCCCGCTCGGGTTCGTCATTGTGGAACGTGATGGCGAGATCCACATCGCGGTCCACGGGTAACGAGCCGCCCGCCCGTCGCCTCCTCCTCAGGTCGCTGGAGCTGACGCGCCCACTCAGGCTCGACGGGAGACCGCCGATCAGCGCGTCGACCGCCTGCTCGTCCAGCAGTGAACGGATCGCCGCGGCAGCTCCAGGGTCGGAGGGCAGCGTGTCGAGCTGCTTGAGCACCTCGACGACCGGCCAGTAGGTAATCCCCTCGCCGTACGGAAGGCAGCGGCCGCCCACGGTCTTCGGGTCGATCCTGCTCAGCCCCTCTGCGACGAGACGCGACTTGCCGACTACTGGCTCGCCGACGATCGTAACGAGCTCGCAGCGCAGCTCGCCCTGCGCACGCGCCCAGGCCTCACCGACCAGAGAGAGCTCGCGGTCCCGTCCGATGAACGGGGACTCCTGAGACCGCTCAGGTGTCTCGCGCACCGACTCGAGCCGGAAGGCTGCGACCGGGGTCGACTTCCCCTTCAGCCCGAGCGGCCCGAGGGCCTCCGCCTCGACCGCCCCGCGCACGAGGTCCAGCGTCGCCTCGCCGATCAAGACCTCGCCCGGCTCGGCCGCCTGCTGCAGCCGGGCGGCGACGTTGACCGCGTCGCCGGTCGCGAGGCGTTCCTCCGTGCCGGTGACGACCTCGCCGGTGTCGACCCCGATCCGTCCCTCGACCCCGAGCTCCGGGAACGCCTCGCGCTTCTCGACCGCGGTCCGGCAGGCGCGGAGCGCATCGTCCTCCTGGACGGTGACGACCTTTCGATGCACGGGCCGATCATCGCTCGCCGGTCCCGCGAACGGAAGGGCGGCTGCTACAAGGACAGGCGGTCGCTCAGCTCGGCGAGCAGGGCGGAGGTCGGCGCCACACCTTCGGCCACGAGCGCAGCCTCGAGGTCGGCGACGATCTGCTCGCGCTCGGCCGCGTCCGCCTCGGCGCGCGCGATCAGGTTGTCCAGGGCCGCCCGCGCGGCCGGAAGCTCCTGCGCCGCCCGCACCCACGCCTCCGGCGGGGCCGGCAGCCGGCGAAGGAGCTCCGCGAGTCTCTCCTCGTCGTAGCTCATTTCCTCACCTCTCCAGACCCTCGAACCGGCTCGTTTCTTCCCACCAGGACCCGCTCGGCCACGTGGGCGAAAAGCAGGGTGATCTGGGGGTCGATTGCGTTTGCACGGGCGCAGCGAAAGGATCCTCCTCCGGATCGAGATGCCAGGGGCGGTGCCGAGCGGGAGGATCACAGGGGCAGGCCTTGACGGTCGACGAGGCCGTGGCGGTCGCGCTCGAGTCAGCCTGAGAACCGTGCCCGTAGCTTCCCGAGGCAGCGCGAGATGCGGCTCGCGATCGTGCCTGATGGGATTCCGAGCTCCTCGCCGATCGTGCGATAGCTCTCGTCGCGGCAGAAGAACCGGTCCAGCACCTCCTGACACTCGGACGGAAGGTCCTTGAGCGCCTCGCGGACGGCGAACGCCTCGTCGAGCTCCTCCAGGGTGCGCTCGACCTCCGCGGCCTCGAGCTCGACGGGTTCCTCGCGGCCCGCGGTTGCGATGCGGTCGAGACAGACCCGGCGGGTCAGCTGCGCGACCCAGGGACGGAGCGCCTCGGGGTTGCGCAGCGAGCCGAGCCGGTCGTAGACGCGCAGGAAGACCTCCTGGAACGCGTCCTCCGCATCCGGGCCCCGTAGGCGGTAGCCCTTCGAGGTGATCGCATAGACGTAGCGGGAGTAGCGCACGACGAGCTCGTCCCACGCGGCGGCCTCGCCGGCCAGGCAGCGCCGAACGAGCTCTGCGTCCCCGGACATGGAGACGATCAAAACACGGTCAGGCGCCTGCGTCGAGCGCACGCTTCGTCCAGAAGCGGGCGTCGTCGACCGCGCGGAGGGCCTGTACCAGCCGCGGGTCGTCAGGCGAGACGACGAGGTTCGCGCGCACGAGATGCGCTGTTGCGACCACCGCGCCGGAGGCGAGCGCTGCGGCGCCGGCCGCGTCCGCGCGCAGGACGCCGTCGCAGCGCTCGGCGACCAGCGCGGCCGTCTCGCAGACGTCTGCCGCGGTACGGGTGATCTCGAGCGGCACCTCTGCGGCGCGATGCATCCGCATGGGCAGGTCGCGCGAGCTCGCCTCGAGAGCGGCGAGCGCTGCAGCGAACACCTCGGCGTCGGCCTGCGCGAGCTCCTCCAGCCGGTCTGCGAGTGCGGCTGCCTGCGCCGCGACCCCCGCAGCACCGCCCCAGCCGCTCGTCTCGCGCGCAACCGTCGCGACCAGCCGCGCGGCCTCCGCAGCCGCCTGTGCGGCGGCAAAACCGATTCCCTGGCGTGAACTTGACATAGAGCGGCTTAGATTTTATCCTGTAACAAACTTAAATCCCAGAAGGAGATGGCTTCACTATGGCAAAGGTAATCGGTATCGACCTCGGTACGACCAACTCGTGTATGGCCGTAATCGAGGGCGGCGAGCCGACGGTGATCCCGAACGCCGAGGGCGGGCGGACGACCCCGTCCGTGGTTGCGTTCACGAGGGACAGCCAGCGGCTCGTCGGCGCGCCCGCGAAGCGCCAGCAGGTGACGAACCCGCAGAACACGATCTTCTCGATCAAGCGCTTCATGGGTCGCAAGTTCGACGAGGTCTCGGAGGAGATGAAGATCGTCCCATACGAGGTCGTCAAGGGCCCCAACGACGACGTGCGTGTGAAGGCGGGCGGCAAGGAGTACGCCCCGCCGGAGATCAGCGCGATGATCCTGCAGAAGCTGAAGACGGACGCCGAGGCGTATCTCGGCGAGTCGGTCGCGGACGCGGTTATCACCGTCCCGGCGTACTTCAACAACGCGCAGCGCGAGGCGACGAAGGACGCCGGCAAGATCGCAGGGCTCAACGTCCTGCGAATCATCAACGAGCCGACGGCGGCCTCGCTCGCGTACGGGCTCGACAAGGAGTCCGACCAGACGATCCTCGTCTTCGACCTCGGCGGCGGCACGTTCGACGTGTCGATCCTCGAGCTCGGCGAGGGCGTCTTCGAGGTCAAGGCGACCTCGGGTGACAACCACCTTGGCGGCGACAACTTCGACAAGGCGATCGTGGACTGGATGGTCGCCGAGTTCAAGCGCGACCAGGGGATCGACCTGGCCGCCGACCGGATGGCGCTCCAGCGCCTGTACGAGGCGGCCGAGAAGGCGAAGATCGAGCTCTCCTCGACGATGACGACCCAGATCAACCTGCCGTTCGTCACCGCGACGCCGGAGGGCCCGAAGCATCTCGACCTGCAGCTGACGCGCGCCAAGCTGAACGAGCTGACCGCCGACCTGCTCGAGCGGACCGTCGGCCCGACGAAGCGCGTGCTCGAGGATGCGGGCCTGTCCGCGGACAAGATCGACCACGTCGTGCTCGTCGGCGGCATGACCCGCATGCCCGCCGTGCAGGAGAAGGTCAAGGAGCTCACCGGCTCCGACCCGCACCGCGGCGTCAACCCGGACGAGGTCGTCAAGGGCCCCAACGACGACGTGCGTGTGAAGGCGGGCGGCAAGGAGTACGCCCCGCCGGAGATCAGCGCGATGATCCTGCAGAAGCTGAAGACGGACGCCGAGGCGTATCTCGGCGAGTCGGTCGCCGACGCGGTGATCACCGTCCCGGCCTACTTCAACAACGCGCAGCGCGAGGCGACGAAGGACGCCGGAACGATCGCCGGCCTGAACGTCCTGCGGATCGTCAACGAGCCGACGGCGGCCTCGCTCGCGTATGGGCTCGACAAGGAGTCCGACCAGACGATCCTCGTCTTCGACCTCGGCGGCGGCACGTTCGACGTGTCGATCCTCGAGCTCGGCGAGGGCGTCTTCGAGGTCAAGGCGACCTCGGG
>JBKOVL010000045.1:0-6771 GCA_046723895.1 Actinomycetota bacterium
CGCCAGGGGGAGGATCGTCGCGATGTTCACAGTCGAACCAGCCGGTTCCTTTCCGCGCGCGCCGAGCGTAAGGGATCGGGGGATTTCATCATCCCAGCCCGAACTGCGTCGTCTCATCGCTCATCCGGCCTCTCGTGCGGCCATGCGACTCCGCGCGCGCTTCGAGCGACATCGTTCGCCTTCTACGGCTCGACGTTGAAGCTGAACATCATGCCGCTCTCGTGATGCTCGGCGATGTGGCAATGAGCCATCCAGCGGCCCGGGTTGGTCACGTCGAGGAGGATGTCGACAGTCTCGCCGGTGCGGACGAGGACCGTGTCCTTCCAGACCAGGTTCGGCTCCTCAACGTCGTTCCGGGCCAAGATCAGAAACCGGCCGGCCCCGTGGACGTGGAACGGGTGCGGCATCGGATGGTCTGAGTCCATCTCGTTCACGAGGCGCAGCTTCACCTGGTCGCCCACCCGGAAGGTCCAGTCGATCTGCGCGTTCTCTGCGCCGGTGTCGCGGTCAACGAGCTTCCAGCGCATGTTCGCCGGGGTCGTCATCCGGTTCACCTCGACCATGTCGTCTTCCCACTCGATTCCCTGCGCCGCGTCGTGGGCGTGCTCGGGTCCGTGGTGTCCGGCGTGGACGTGGTCGGCGTCGATCTCGTGTTCTCCGGGCTGGCGATGACCCTCATGACCTCCATCCTCGTCTTCGTCCACGTGGCTGTGGTCATGCCCGTGGCCGTGGTCATGGTGTTCGTGCCCGTGGTGGTGCTCGTGGCCGCCCGCATCCGCCAGGAGGCTCTCCGGCACGAGCTTCATGCCGCACTCGGGGCAGCGGTCGGGCTTGTCGCTCGTCACTTCGGGGTGCATCGGGCAGACGTACGTCGTCTCCTCCGCCGCCTGGGCGAGCAGCTTCATTCCGCACTTCGGGCAGCTTCCAGGCTCCTCGCTCACGACTTCGGGGTGCATCGGACAGACATAGACGACATCAACGCCTTCCGGCACGCCCATTTCCATCTCGGCGACGAAGGAAAGCGTCTTGTCAGGCGGTGCCTTCAAGAACGACCCGATTCGCTCGCGCAGCTCGGCCATGTCGCGGTTGGTGCGGAGACGCCTGAACTCCTCCACGAACGACTGCTCCGGCTGCTCGTCAGCAACAGAGATGGCCGCCAAACGGTAGGTACGGTCGGGTGTTCTGTGCTGGAGCTCGAGCTCGCCCGCAGCCGGGAAAAGCACGTCAACGACGACGCGCTCGGACGGTGCGAGTAGAACCTCCTCGACGAGCTCCTCGCGCTCGTAGTGGCCGGCATCAGCACCCACCAACTTCATCTGCGCCCCCGGAAGCAACACGTTGAAGACCCGCGTGTTGGCGGTGTTGGTGAAGTAGAAGCGTATGATCTGGCCGCGCCTCGCTGCGACCGCGAGGTTTGGCTCGCCGGCAACGAGCATCACGTTGCCGAAGCGCCCCATCGCTACGTGGGTCGGTTCCGACTCGCGGAAGGCGGCGATGCGTCCCTCCTCGACCAGGATGTCGTCGAGCGTGAGCAGAAGCTCCCGGTTTGCGGGCGGCCAGTAGTCAGGGTCGCTCGGAATGACGAGGATGTTCCCGTACAGACCCATCTCCTGGCCGTAGTCCTCCCGGATGTGCGGGTGGTACCAGTAGGCGCCGGCGTCGGGCACATGCACCTGATAGGTGAACGTCTCGCCGATCGGGATCGGCGCCTGCGTCTCGTGCGTGCCGTCGTAGCGGTTCAGGAGACGGAGTCCGTGCCAGTGCACGGTCGCGTCAAGGTCGCCGTGGTTGGTCACGCGCACGGTGATGGTCGAGCCTTGCGGCAGCTTCAGCGTCGGACCTGGAACCGAGCCGTTGTAGGCCAACATCCGCACGGTGGCATCGCGGATCTGTTTCTTGACCGGCATGATCTCGAGCTCGAACTCGTCGCCGTCTCCAAGCTCGACCAGCTCGGACGTCCGTGCCTCCGGCAGGCCCTCGGTCTCGCGCGGCAGTTCGACAATCGGGGTGTGGCCTTCGGAGCCTCGGTGATCCATGGCTAGCTCCTTTCGATCGAGCGAGCGCGATTCGTTGCCGCGGCGCCGACCAGTCTGCCTGCGCCGGCCTGCGCCTTCGATCGCTGGTGGCCAGCGATCGTATCGGGAACTTCCGTGACAACCCAGCGGTGGTGCAGGCGATCGTCGTCGTCGAAGACCGGAATATTGATCCAGGAGTCGCCACCGCTATCTCGCACGAATCTCGCACGGGGCTACGCCGCGCGGAGCCCGCTCCCTGCGCGACCTAGCACGACGGCGGGCGCGCAACGTCTAGACTCGCACCCCGGTGGCGATGGAGGTCGACGTCGAGATGCTTCAACTCGGCGACGTGATCCTGATTGATCTTCCCGACCAGGGCACGAACATCGAGGCGCAGGTGGTTGGTGAGCCCCCTGAGGTTGTTCGCGAAATCGAACGGAGTGAAAGCACCGTGCGCGCCAGGCTGCGTGTGTCCGGTCGAGACGACTTCGTGATGGAGTGGCCGCTGGACACACGCGTCATGCTCATCCGCGGTCCTTAGTTCTCATAGCGACGATCGCCGCCGATCCCGGGCATTCCCCGCTGGGGCGGGATCGTGACCCGAACCACGTGGTCAGCGCTTCGCGCAATCCGGTGTCCGTGCCGTCGCCCACCCAGGCGACGTATCCATCGGGTCGGATGAGAACAGCGGCGGGGGCCGATACGCAACCCAGGACCGGAAGCTCCCAATCGCCGCCGTACTCGGCGTCCAGCGCCAACACCCGGTCTGCCCATGGGGAGGTGTCGAGAGCCCAGGGCTTGCCGAGGTTCAGGAGGACGCCCCTGGCGTCGTGGAGCAGCGTGAAGACCCGTACCGCGCCATCGACGGTGACGAGGTCCAGATCGGGCATACGGCGCCCGAGCAGCGGGTGCCCCTCGCCGAGGTCGTACTGAATGTCGAGACCGGACATCATCGCCGCGAACCGCTTGCGAGGCTCGTCCATGCGCAGCAGCTCGGACATGGTCTCGCGCAGGGCGTCCGTTCGCGCGCCGGGGGCGCGGAGCGCGACCTGGGCCATCGTGTTGCGTAACACGCGGGCAGCGACCGGGTGCCGCTCGGCCTGGTAAGTGTCCAGGAGGCTGTCTGGCGATGTTCCGTTGACCACCTGGGCCAGCTTCCATCCCAGGTTCACCGCATCCTGCACGCCGGTCTGGAGGCCCTGGCCCCCGTCCGGCGGATGCACGTGTGCGGAGTCGCCGGCCAGCAACACCCGTCTCTCCAGATAGGAAGCTGCTTGGCGGGTGACATCGGTGAACCTGGAGATCCATGTAGCGCTGCGCATGCCGTAATCGGTCCCGTAGACGGAGATGAGGGCCTCGCTCAGGTCACGCAGGGTGGGCTCACTGCCGTTTCCGACGTGCTGCTCGGTCACCAAGACCCTTACCTGCCCCCCGTCCTCCAGCCTGGAGAGTGAATGGAGCCCGGTATCGTCGCGGCGAATGCCGCAATCAGGCTCCTCGGCCATTTCGACCTCAGCGATGAGGCAACTTGTCGACGGATCCCACCCCGGAAACTCGATCCCGGCTGCCGCACGGATCAGGCTGCGTCCGCCGTCGCACCCGACGAGATAGCGCGCGCGCAGCGATGCGCGGTCCAACAGCCTGACATCGACTCCAGCTTCATCCTGGGTAAAGCCCGCTACTTCACTGCCGTAGTAGACCGGCACATCGAGCTCTGCGACCCAGTCGGCCAGTATTCGCTCGATGTGGTTCTGCCACAGCGCCAGCCCGTAGTTGTGCCGGGTGGGAAAGTCACTGATGTCCAGAGGGATGAGGGCGAACCCCCCGACCTGGAGCGCCTGCCCCTGCGAGAGGAACCGATTGGCGATTCCACGCTGATCGAGAACCTCGATGGTTCGTGCGTGCAGACCGCCTGCGCGCGAGCCCATGAGGCCATTGCTGGCGCGCCGCTCGACGACGGCGACGTCGGCTCCCGCCAACGCCAACTCGCCCGCCAACATCAGCCCTGCCGGACCTGCTCCGGCGATCACCACCGCATGCTCGGTCATCATCAGAATCCGTCTAAATAACTCGACAACAACACGCGCATTTCACTTCTCCCATTTCCGCAGGTTTTTGACTAGTAGCCGGTGATTATGCGGCACGACCCCGGGCTTGCCGCAAGCCCCCTGTGCGGGATAAAATTGGAGTGAGAGAGCGGGTAACGCTTTTTCCCTCGTTGTCCGGCGGACGCCGTCCTCCCGAAGCGGTGCCGCGCCGCCTATGGACGCCCCGACGACGAAGCCGCACCGCGTGCGCGGCTAGTGGCCGGATCGGACTTCGGCGTCAGGCACGTCCGCAAAGAGCGATCGGCTCCTTCTCGTCCGACCCGGGCCTCTGCTCGTGCGGCATCCTCCGGGCGAAGGAGACGGGCGACGAGGGGAACAGTGGTGGTTTCCACCCGAGTAGGACCATCGACGTGAGCCGCTTCTTTACGCCCGAGTTCTTTCGGGATCCGTATCCGACGTATGAGCAGCTGCGGAATGAGCCGGTGCGCTGGGAGGGAGAGCTCGGAGGCTGGGTGTTGACAGGCTACGCGGAGGTAGCGGCAGCGTTGGCCGACCCGCGGGTCTCGCGCGGAAGCGGTCCTGCGGAGGGCGACCTGCTCACACGGCTGCTGTCGCGGATGATGCTGTTCACAGATCCGCCCGACCACACGCGGCTGCGCGCGCTCGCGAACCGCGCGTTTACGCCGAGGCGGATCGAGGCGCTGCGGCCGCGGATCGCGGCGCTCGTTGACGAGCAACTGGCCGGGGTGGATGAGGGTGGTTGGGACCTGGTCGAAGGCTTGGCCTATCCGCTGCCGGTGATCGTGATCGCCGAGATCTTGAGCCTGCCGCTTGCCGATCGGGCGCTGTTCAAGCGCTGGTCGGATGACGTGATCGCCGTCGCGGCCGGTGTCGGTCACGATCCCGAACGGCGCGCGCGGGCGCTTCGCAGCGCAGACGCGCTCGCTGAGTACTTCGCCGGTCTCCTGGCCGAGCTGAAGGCGCATCCGAACGACACGCTGCTGAGTGGGCTCGTTGAGGCCGAGGAGGAAGGCAGTCGCCTGTCGGCAGAAGAGTTGTTGGCGAACGCGGTCTTGCTGCTCATGAACGGGCACGAGACGACGACGTTCGCGATTGGCAACGGCATGCTCGCGTTGCTGGCGCACCCTGATCAACTCCGGCAGCTCCGCGATGACGCGAGGCTCATCAACGCTGCCGTCGAGGAGATTCTCCGCTACGACGGTTCGGTTCAGATGCGCGGCGTCTCGGCCGGCGCCGACCTCGAACTCGGCGGGGCCCAGATCCGAGCGGGCCAGTCTGTCTGGCTCGCGATCGGTGCGACGGGTCGGGATCCTCGGCAGCTGGCGAACCCGACCACCTTCGACATTAGACGCTCGCCGAACCGCCACCTGCAGTTCGGCATCGGCCCGCACTTCTGCATCGGCGCCGCGCTCGCGCGCGCGGAGATCCAGCTCGCGCTCGCCGGGCTAATCGCGCGCTTTCGCCGGATCGAGCTCGCCGCGGACGAGATCCAGTGGCACCAGATCCCCGTGTTCCGCGGTCCGAAAGCGGTGCCGCTTGCGCTCGGCGGTTAGGTAAGCCCCGGCGGATAAGAAGATTTCGGCAAGGGCCGACGGGGGTGCCTCCTCCGGGCGTCTCTACGCGTGGTTGGGCGTGACGGGACACACTGGTGATGCGGCTTCCGTCGGCTTCATCAGGAGGGACTTCCTTGTCAGACTGGGACGTGGCGAAATAGGCCCTGCCCAAGCTCCAAGTGCGGTAGGTCGCAACTACGAAAGGCGAGGGTCGGGCGAGCGGCCCGAACGCTACGCGCTGGCGGTTGCATATTGCGGGCGCCCGGTGGGCCGGTAGACCTGGATCGTTACGCCCTTCGGGGTGGCTCGCGAGTCGACCAGGTCGAGCGCTGTGTCCGGGCCGGTGTCGGGGAATAGCCGCGTGCCCTGGCCGACGACCACGGGATAGGTGAGCAGGGTGATCTCGTCGACAAGCTGCTTGTCGAGCAGCCAGCGGATCAGGCTGCCGCTGCCGTGCACCTGCAGCTCATCCGCCGGCTTGGCTTTCAGCTCGCCGATGGCGGCCACGACGTCACCGGAGAGGACGCTCGTGTTCGCCCAGCGCGGTTCGGTGAGCGTGGTCGATGCCACGTACTTGGGCCGCGTGTTCAAGGGCCCTGCGATGGGGTTGTTGTCCGGATCTGGCATTACTCCCCAGTAGCCGGGGTGAATCCTCGGGCGTGCGCTCGAGCTGCGCGCGGCGACGGGGGTAAGCTCGCGGGGTGCTGCGGAAGTGGATGGAGCGGTACATGGCTGCCTGGAGCTCGAACGATCCGGAAGAGATCGGCGCGCTGTTCACGGAGGATGCTCTACTACACCGAGCCGTTCGCGGCGCCCTGGCGGGGACGCACGGAGATCATCGAGCAGTGGCTCGCTCGCAAGGACGAACCGGGGCAGGGGACGTTCGAGTGGCAACCACTTGCTGTGACGCCGGAACTGGCAGTTGTCACAGGCACGGCTACGTATAAGGAGCCGCCGACCGTCTACAGCAATCTCTGGGTGATGCGCCTCGACGCAGACGGCCGCTGTCGGGAGTTCACCGAGTGGTGGATGCAGCATCCGGCCGAGCAGGGCGACTCCGCCTAATCGAAGGCTCAGGTCGCCAGCCGACCGGGCCGCGCTAGGTCCCCAGGGCGACTCTTACACCTTGCTCCT
>JBKOVL010000068.1:0-12024 GCA_046723895.1 Actinomycetota bacterium
GCTCTTCGCGGGCATCCCTCTGGGCGAGGTCTCGACCTCGATGACGATCAACTCGCCGGCGGCGATGCTGCTCGCCTTCTACGTCTGCGTGGGCGACGAGCAGGGCGTCCCGCGCGAGCACCTCCGCGGCACGGTCCAGACGGACATCCTCAAGGAGTACATCGCGCAGAAGGAGTACATCTTCCCGCCCGAGCCGTCGATGCGGCTCGTGGTCGACATGATCGAGTTCAGCGCGCGCGAGCTGCCGCGCATGCATCCGATCTCGATCTCCGGCTACCACATCCGGGAGGCCGGCTCGACCGCGGCTCAGGAGCTCGCGTTCACGCTCGCCGACGGCTTCGCCTACGTCGACGCGGCGCTCGAGCGTCGCCTCGACGTCGACGATTTCGCGCCGCGGCTCTCCTTCTTCTTCAACGCGCACATCGACTTCTTCGAGGAGATCGCGAAGTACCGCGCCGCGCGGCGGATCTGGGCGCGTGAGCTGCGCGAGCGCTACGGCGCACGGGATCCGCGGTCGTTGCGGATGCGCTTCCACACGCAGACCGCCGGCGTCTCGCTGACCGCGCAGCAGCCGCACGTGAACATCGTGCGCACCGCGCTCGAAGCGCTCGCCGCGGTCCTCGGCGGCACCCAGTCGCTGCACACGAACTCGTTCGACGAGGCCCTCGCGCTGCCGACCGAGGAGGCCGTCCGGATCGCGCTGCGCACGCAGCAGGTGATCGCCCACGAGACCGGTGTCGCGAACACGATCGACCCGCTCGGCGGCAGCTGGTATCTCGAGGACCTGACGAGCCGCCTCGAATCGGAGGCCTACGACTACTTCGCCCGGATCGAGAAGCTCGGTGGCGTCGTCGCTGCGATCAAGGACAACTTCTTCCAGCGCGAGATCGCCGAGGCCTCGTTCCGCTACCAGTCGGAGGTCGAGCGGGACGAGCGCGTCATCGTCGGCGTCAACCGCTACGAGCTCGACGACGAGCCGCCGCTCGAGATCCTCCGCATCGACCCGGCGCTGGAGCGGAAGCAGATCGCACGGGTGCGGTCGTTGCGGGCGAGGCGCGACTCGGCCGCGGTCGAGTCGGCGCTCGCCGGGCTCAAGCAGGGCGCTGCCGGCAACACGAACCTCATGGCGCCGATCATCGACGCTGCGAAGGCGTACGTGACGATGGGCGAGATGTGCGACGCGCTCCGCGAGGTATGGGGCGTCTGGCGCGAAACGCCGGTTTTCTAGATCTCGACGACGAGCCCCGGCTGAGCCCGCTCGAGACCCTTGTCCACCGGCAGCTCGTCCGGCCGGTGG
This sequence comes from Actinomycetota bacterium, assembly GCA_046723895.1. GTDB lineage: Bacteria > Actinomycetota > Thermoleophilia > Gaiellales > Gaiellaceae > DATBLE01. The sequence continues at coordinate 1,298 of JBKOVL010000068.1, forward strand.
GTCAGCAGCAACCGTTTGGCGCCCGACGCCTCGAACGCCGTCACGGCCTCCGGGATCGAAAGGTGGCCGCGCGGCCGTGAGTCGGCCTCGGAGTCGATCAGCGTCGCCTCGCACAGGAAGAGGTCGGCGTCGCGCGCCATCTCGGCGAGCTGCTCGCTCGGTGCGCAGTCGCCGGAGTAGGCGAGCGTCCGCCGTCCGTTCGTCACGCGGAGCGCGAACGTCTCGACTAGGTAGTGCGGTACCTGGACGGGTGTGATCTCGAATCCCGCCGCCGTCCGGAACGGCTCGCGCTCGGCGTACTCCGCGAGCGTGAAGACGCCCTCGAACATCGTCTCCGTTCCGAAGAAGCTGCCGAACTGCTCGAGCTGCGCGATCCCGCCCGGCGGCACCCAGAGCTCGGGCGTGTCCACTTCCCGGCCGAGGCCGAACATCCGGCCCCATACCCAGGGAACGAGATCGCCCCAGTGGTCGAGGTGCCAGTGCGTGATCACGATCGCCTCGACCTTCGGCCAGCCCCGGTCGAGTGTCCGGAGGTCGGCGAGCACGCCGGGGCCGCAGTCGAGCAGCAGCCGGCCGTCCCCTTCGACGAGGTAGCCCGAATGAGAGATGCCCGGGTTCGGCCAGGCCGGGCTACAGCCCACGACCGTGAGTTTCACGCTCCTATACTGACGACGCCGTGGCCCAGAGGATCAGAGTGGTGATCGCGAAGCCCGGTCTCGACGGGCATGACCGCGGTGCAAAGATCATCGCGCGGGCGCTTCGCGACGCCGGGATGGAGGTGATCTACACGGGTCTGCACCAGACGCCCGAGCAGATCGTCGAGACCGCGATCCAGGAGGACGCGGACGCGGTCGGGATCTCGATCCTCTCCGGCGCGCACATGACGCTCGTGCCGCGGATTCTCGAGGGCCTGCGCGAGAACGGCGCCGAGGACGTGCTGGTCGTGCTCGGCGGGACGATCCCGGCCGAGGACGCCGAGGAGCTGAAGGCGCAGGGAGTGGCGGCGGTGTTCACCCCGGGGGCGCCCACGAGCGAGATCGTCGAGTTCCTGCGCTCGAAGGTCGCCGCCTGACCATCGGTGTGGAGCGCCGTGACGACGCCGTAACCGTCGTCACGATCGACCGGCAGGACGCGCTGAACGCGCTGAACCACGAGACGCTCGAGGAGCTCCGCGACCGCCTCCGCGAGCTCGCGCTCGATACGGACGCGCGGGTGCTCGTCCTCACCGGCGCCGGCGACCGCGCGTTTGCGGCCGGTGCGGACATCAAGGAGATGACGGAGATGTCGGTCCTCGAGGGCCACGCGTGGGGCTCGCTCGGCCACGAGTGCTGCCGCCTGCTCGAGTCGATGCCGAAGCCGACGTTGGCCGCCGTGAACGGGTTCGCGCTCGGCGGCGGCTGCGAGCTCGCGCTCGCCTGCGACATCCGCTACGCCTCCGAGCAGGCGACGTTCGGACAGCCGGAGATCAACCTCGCCGTCATCCCCGGCTGGGGCGGGACGCAACGGCTCGCCCGCACGATCGGCCCTGCTCTCGCCAAGGACATGATTATCACCGGGCGCAGCATCGGCGCCGCCGAAGCTCTCCGGCTCGGCCTCGTCAGTGCGGTCTTCCCCGCAGGCGAGTTGCTCGAGCGCGTGCTCGAGACGGCCTCGTCGCTCGCGAAGAAGTCGCCGGTCGCGCTCTCGGCCGCCAAGGACGCAACGAACCGCGCGCTCCAGGGCGACCTCGGAACCGGCCTCTCCTACGAGGCGATCCTCTTCGCGGCGCTGTTCGCGACCGAGGATCAGAAGGAGGGCATGCGCGCGTTCGCCGAGAAGCGCGAGCCGCGGTTCAAGGGGCGCTAGAGGCGACGATCTGTGCGACGGAGAAGACGCCGTCCTCGGCCGCTTGGGTGTCGAGGCTCGTCTTCGCCGGCTGAGTGAGCACGATCGCCGTTGTCCCCGCCCGCAGGCTCGCCCTGCCGATCAGTGCCGTCTTCGTCATCGTCAGCACCATCGGCCTGCGCAGGCCGAGCAGCGTGATCCCGACCGGGAACACCGTCGCAGTGTCGACCTTCATCGTCAGCGACGTCGCGTTCGCGAGCAGCACCCTGCCCTTCAGCGAGAGCGTGACGGCGCTTCCCGGCGGCGCCGCGAACAGGATGCGGGTCGCCTTGTTCAGGTACGGGTACGGGTTCGCGGCCGCGCCGTCGTGCGGGTGTACCTCGAAGTGGAGGTGCGGCGTGCCGTCGGCGTCGCCCGAGTCGCCGAGATAGGCGATGGCCTGCCCCGCGACCACCTTCTGGCCGTCCTTCAAGCCCGGCCAGTACGCGATCCCGGGGACGCACTTGCCGCGGTTGTCGTTCGCCATCGTGACGTCGTTGTTCAGGTGGATGTAGAGGTACGTGGTGCCGGAGACGCTGTAGAGATAGAGCATGCAGCCGGCCCGGGCGGAGGTCGTCCAGAACTTGATCTTCCCGTCCTCGACCGCGACGACGATCGATTTCTTCGGCGCGAGCACGTCGTTCCCCTCGTGGCGGCCCTGCGGCCGCGGGTCGCCGAAGTCGTTCGTGTAGCGGTACGGGCCGACGACCGGGAAGACGAAGGGGTCGGGGACGCCGCCCGCGCCGGATGTCGAGGCGACCAGTCCGGCGGCAAACAACGCGACGAGGACCGGTGCCGCGCGGCGCATGGTGCGGGACGCTAGCACCTCTCCGGGATATTGTTCGCCGCCGGTGAGGATCGCGGTCTGCGTCAAGGAGGTGCCCGAAGCCGGCGCGGCGCGCCGGATCGACCCACAGACCAAGCGCCTCGACCGCTCCGGCGAGGGCGTGCTGAACGCGTTCGACGCGAATGCCGTCGAGGCGGCGTTGCGCGTGAAGGAGAGCGAGGGGGAAAGCGAGGTCGTCGTCGTCTCGCTCGGCCCGGAGGGTGCGCTCGACTCGCTGCGGAAGGCGCTGGCGATGGGCGCCGACCGGGCCGTCCTCGTCAGTGACGAGGCGGCGGTCGGCTCCGACCTCCTCGCCACGAGCCGAGCGCTCGCCGCCGCGCTCGAGCGCGAGAGCGCGGACCTCGTGCTCTTCGGCCAGCAGTCAGCCGACTCCGACGGCGCCGTCCTCTGGGCGGCGGTCGCGGAGCGCCTGCGCCTGCCGATGGTCTCCCAGGCGGCCGACCTGACGATCGCGGACGGCAAGGCGACGGTGAAGCGCCAGACCGAGTTCGGGTACGACCGGATCGAGACGCCGCTGCCGGCCGTGGTCGCCGTCTCGGACGCGATCAACGAACCGCGCTACCCGTCGCTGAAGGGGATCATGGGCGCGAAGTCGAAGCCGCAGGACGTCGTCTTGGCCGCAGACCTCGGCCTCGGCGCGGACGCGGTCGGCGAGGCCGGGTCGAAGACCGAGGTGCTCGCGCTCGAGGATCCGCCGCCGCGCGGCGAGAGCCGCAAGATCGAGGATGACGGCTCGGGCGCGCAGCAGATCCTCGACTTCCTCGTGGAGAAGAAGCTGATTTGAGCACGCTCGTCTTCCTCGAGCACCACGACGGCGAGCTCCAGAAGGGGCCGCTCGGCGTACTCACCAAGGCCGCGTCGCTCGGCGACTCGGAGGTCGCGGGCATCGTCGCCGGCTCGGGCGTGGGCGAGCTCGCGGCTCAGGCCGGGAAACACGGTGCGCACAAGGTCTGGGTCGCGGACGACCCGGCTCTCGCGGCCCCGCTCCCGCAGCCGCGCGTCGACGTGCTCGCCACAGCGGTCCGAGAAGGCGGCTACGACACGGTGCTCTTCGCGGCGTCGGTGCTGGCCGCCGACGTCGCCGCCGGGCTCGCGGCGCGGCTCGAGGCCGGCCTGAACTGGGACCTCGTCGATCTGGAACGGCGCGACGGAACGGTGGTCGGCACACGCCCCGCGCTCGGCGACTCGGTGTACGTCGAGGTGGGCTGGAAAGGCGACCCGCGCATCGGGATGATCCGCTCGGGCACGTTCGAGCCCGCCGAGTCCGGGGGCGAGCCGGAGATCGTGCAGGTCGGGGTCGAGCTCGAGGACTTCTCGACGCGCGCGACGATGCTCGAACAGGCTCACGAGGAGCAGAGCGGGCCGTCGATCGAGGACGCCGACATCGTCGTCGCCGGCGGGCGCGGTCTGGGCGGGCCCGAGAACTTCTCGCTCGTCGAGGATCTCGCGAAGGCGCTCGGCGGCGCCGTCGCGGCGACGCGGGCCGTCGTCGACGCGGGCTGGTACCCGTACTCGACGCAGGTCGGCCAGACCGGCAAGAGCGTCTCCCCGAAGCTCTACATCGCCTGCGGGATCTCCGGCGCGATCCAGCACAAGGTGGGCATGCAGAGCTCGAACGTGATCGTGGCGATCAACAAGGACGCGAACGCACCGATCTTCGAGTTCAGCGACCTGGGCGTCGTCGGCGACCTGCACCAGGTGGTGCCGAAGCTGACCGAGCTCGTGCGCGCGCGGAGGGGAACCTAGTGGGCTCGATCCCGGCGAGATACCCGCCGCCGTGGAGCGTCGAGAAGGCACTCGGCGTCCCGAGCGACCCGGAGCCGATCGAGGTCGGGATCCTGGTCGTCGGCGCGGGCCCGGGCGGGCTCGCCTGCGCGATCCGGCTCGGGCAGCTCGCCGAGGAGGACCCGGCGACGGCGGAGCGGCTCGGCGAGGTGCCGGTCGCGGTGCTCGAGAAGGGCAAGCAGCCGGGGTCGCACCTGCTCTCGGGCGCGGTCGTCAATCCACGCGGGCTGCAGCGGCTCTTCAAGGGGCGCAGGCGGACAGACGAGCTCCCGTTCTTCAGGGAGGTCGTCCACGAGTCCGTCTACTTCCTGACGCCGCGCCGCGCGTTCCGGATCCCGACCCCGCCGACGATGCGGAACCACGGAAACTACGTCGCCTCGCTCTCGCAGCTCGGCCGGTTCCTCGCGGCGGAGGCGGAGACAGGCGGCGCGACGATCCTGCCGGAGACGCCCGCGGTGAAGCTGCTCGTCCAGGACGGCCGCGTGCGCGGTGTGCGCACCGGCGACCGGGGCCGCGGGCGCGGAGGCGAGCAGCTGTCGAACTTCGAGCCGGGGTCGGACGTGCTCGCGCAGGTGACGGTGCTCGCCGAGGGCACGCAGGGCCACCTGACCGGCGCCGCGATCGAGCGCTTCGGGCTGCGCGGGGCCAACCCGCAGGTCTGGGCGCTCGGCGTCAAGGAGGTCTGGGAGGTCGAGAAACCGCTCGACCGGGTGATCCACACGATGGGCTGGCCGCTGCGCACCGGCGCCAAGTACCGCGAGTTCGGCGGCTCGTTCGTCTATCCGATGGGCGAGGACATGGTCACGATCGGCATGGTCGTCGGGCTCGACTACCGCGACGCGGAGCTCTCCGTCCACGACCTCCTCCAGGAGCTGAAGACGCACCCGAAGGTCCGCAAGATCCTCCGCGGGGGCGAGCGCCTGGAGTGGGGCGCGAAGACGATCCCGGAGGGCGGCTACCTCTCGCTGCCGAGGCGCCTGAACGCCCCGGGGCTGCTGCTCTGCGGCGACGGCGCCGGCTTCGTCAACGTGCCTGCGCTGAAGGGGATCCACTACGCGGTCGAGTCCGGGCGGCTCGCGGCGGAGGCGGCATGGTCGGCGCTCCAGCTCGGCGAGACGCCGAGCCGCCTCGGTGCGCTGGACGTCTACGACGAGTCGATCCGGGAGAGCTTCGTCTGGAAGGACCTCTGGAAGGTGCGGAACATGCGGCCCGCCTTCGAGCACGGCTTCTGGCTCGGCGGTGCGCTTGCCGGCGCGATGACCGCCTCGTTCGGGCGTTTCCCGCCGCGCGACTACGTGCTCGAGCGGGACACCGAGCAGGACCTGAGCACGACGGGACGCGCCAGGTACTACCCCGTCGCCGACGGGAAGCTCACGTTCGACAAGCTGTCGTCGGTCTTCGCCTCCGGCAACAAGACGCGCGACGACCAGCCGAACCACATTCGCATCGAGACGCTCGTCCCGCGCGACGTCGCGGAGATGTGGGCGCACATGTGCCCGGCGCAAGTCTACGAGGTCGGCGACGACGACGCCGGCAAGGTGCGCGTGCGGCTGACGCCGTCGAACTGCGTCCAGTGCGGCGCGATCACCGCGAAGGGCGGCCGCCTGACGCCGCCCGAGGGCGGCTCGGGCCCCGAGTACACGCGCTCATAGCGTGCGCGCCGCGCTCGTCGGCCCAGCAGTCGCGCTCCTGGTGGCAGCAGGGCTCGCGGCGGCGGGATGGAGCCGGAGCGGGTCGGAGAGCGTGCCGACGACGAACATCCGCGTCACCGCGCACGACTACTCGTTCACGCTCTCGCGACGGTCGGCCGCGGCAGGGCGGGTCCGTTTCACCGTCGTCAACCGCGGCGTCTTTCCCCACGACTTCACGATCGCCGGGCGCAAGACCCGTCTGCTTCGGCACGGCGCAGCCACCGTGCTCACGGTCGTCTTTCCGCGGCCCGGGCGCTACGCCTACCGCTGCACGGTGTCGGGGCACGCGGCAGCGGGGATGAGGGGCGTCTTCACCGTCGGCCGGGCGCCCGCCAAGACCACTACGACGACCACGACGGCGCAGCCGACGACGACCACCCCGGTCGGCGTCGGCGTGAAGCTGACGAAGATCGGCGACTTCGAACGCCCCGTGCTCGTCACCGCTCCGCTCGGCGACTCCCACCGCTTCTTCGTCGTCGAGCAGCGCGGGATGATGCGCGAAGTCGTCGACGACGTCCTGGTAGGGAAGCCGTTCCTCGACCTGACCGACCGCGTCGTGGAGGTGAGCGAGCGGGGGCTGTTCTCGATGGCGTTCGCGCCGGACTACGGGCAGAGCGGGAGGTTCTATGTCGACTACACGGACTCGACGGGCAACGGCAACATCAACGTCGTCGAGTACCGGCGGTCAGCCGACGATCCCAACGTCGCCGATCCGGCGACCGCGCGACCCGTCCTGCACATCGTCAAGCCGTACGAGAACCACAACGCCGGGATGCTGCAGTTCGGTCCCGACGGGAACCTGTACGTCGCGGTCGGCGACGGCGATTCCGGCGTCGAGAATCGCCCGGGCGCCTTCGCCCAGACCGTCGACGACCTGCTCGGGAACATCCTACGCATCGACCCGCGCCCCCCCGACGACCAGAGCATGCCGTACCAGATCCCCGACACGAACCCGTTCGCGGGCCGCGAGGACGCCCGGGGCGAGGTCTGGGACTACGGGCTCCGCAATCCCTGGCGCTTCTGGATCGACCCGCTCACCGGCGACCTCTACCTCGGCGACGCGGGCGAAGGGGACCTCGAGGAGATCGACTACATCCAGGGCAACGCCGGCGGGCAGAACTTCGGGTGGCCCTGCTTCGAGGGGACGCTGCCCTTCACGGCCTCCGAGAAATGCCCCGGCCCGGTGCCGCCGATCTACGAGTACGACCACTCGAAGGGCCGCTGCGCGGTGATCGGCGGTGTCGTCGTCCACGATCCGCGGCTGCCGTCGCTCGCCGGCCGATACCTCTACGGCGACTACTGCAACGGCGAGATCGACAGCATGCTGGTCGTCGACGGCAAGGCAACCGAGGTCCGGGAGCTCGGGCTGAGCGTGCCGACGCTCTCCTCGTTCGGCGTCGACGGCCGCGGCCGCGTCTACGCGACGGCGACAGACGGCGGCGTCTACCGGCTCGACCCGGCGCCCTAGCGCGCGCTTTACGCACGTTTTACCTCCGCCAGACGGCCGCCTGACCGACCGCGCCGACCCTACGCGTGTCACCACGTCTTCACGGGAGGTCAGCAGATGCGCATGAGGCTCTTCCTCGCAATCGCCGCCGCTCTGAGCGCCGTCGCCGCAGCCACGGCCGGCGCCGCCGGGGGCGGCATCGTCTACTCGTTCCTCGGCAAGCTCACAGCGGAGCCCTCCGGCGGGCAGATCTCGATCAGCGTCGAGGCCGGCAACCGGCCGGCCCTCCGGGCGATGCTCGGCAAGTCGGTCGACCAGACGTTCTCCTACGGCGACCGGACGGAGTTCCTGCAGTGGTCGAACGGCGTCCCCACCGTTGTCGAGGCGCGCGACCTCGACGTGGGCGACTACGTGCGCGTCAACGTCCGGGCAGCGCGCGGCAGCTCGCTCGCGACGATCGAGGGCACGAACGCCGGCGTGATCGGCGACCACGGAACGGAGCTGAACCGGCCCGACAAGCCGGACTACCTGTTCCGGGGCAGGATCGCCTCCGTCGGCTCGTCGAGCGTCACGCTCACGGTTCGCCGGGGCAATCTCCGGGCCCTTCGGCTGCTGCCGGGTCAGTCCGCGACGCAGACCTTCGCGGTCGGCTCGTCGACGATCTACTTGCTCTGGCAGGGGAAGGTGCCCAGCGTTATCTCGCTCTCCGACCTGAACGTCGGTGACGCCGTTGCGATCCACGTGCGCGCCGGCGCGGACTCAACGCTTGCCGAGGTCGAATCGACGGCGGCGGCAAAGGTCGCCGAGCACGAGCCCGCACAGGGACAGGCGTAAGCCTGTCCCGCCGCCCTCCGGGCGGTGCAGACGTTTTACGCACGCTTTACGTCTGCGCCGCCCGCGGCGGCAATCATGTGAGCATGTCGCGGCGCCGCTTCGTCCTCCTGGCTGCGACGCTGGTCGCACTGAACACGTTCTTCTGGCTCGCCCAGGGCGGGTTCGCACTCCCGGGCGCGCTGATCGACCGCTTCTTCGGTCCGCGCCTGATTCGCGCCGAGGTGGTCGTCGGCGGAGCTCGCGCAGTCAACGACTTCCGCATCGATCGCGGAGTGATCATGTCGACGGCCGCGGGCTCGATCACGCTGCGCGAACGCGACGGGACGGTCGTGACGATCGCCGTCACGCCGGCAACGCGTGTCCGCGGCGGCGGGGTCGGCGTGACCGACGTCTCGCAGCTCCGCCCGCCGATGCGCGTCCTCGTCGTGCGCAGGGCGAACGACCCGGCGGCCCAGATCCAGGTCGAGGGCCGCGCCGCGGGCTAGGGGCATGACGACGGGGGCGACCGGGAGCGTCCTCCTGCTCGTCGAGGACGACGAGGCGATCGGACGGCTCGTCAAGCAGTACCTCGAGCAGCAGGACGGGTGGCGTGTGCTCTGGCTGCGCACGGGCGAGGAGGCGGTCGGCGAGCTGCGGCGCCATCCCGTCCGGCTCGTCGTGCTCGACGTCGGGCTCCCCGGAATCGACGGCTTCGACGTCTGCCGGCAGATGCGCGCCTGGTCGACGGTCCCGATCGTGATGCTGACCGCGCGCGACGAGGAGCCCGACCGCGTCGCGGGCTTCGAGCTGGGGGCCGACGACTACGTCCCGAAGCCCTTCTCGCCGCGCGAGCTGGCGGCCAGAATCAAGGCGATCCTCCGGCGGGCGGAGCAGCGGTCCCGGGACGAGGTCCTCTCGGCCGGCGAGATCGTCCTCCGCCGCCCCTCGCACGAGGTGACCGTCGCCGGCGAGGACGTCGAGTTGACGAGCAAGGAGTTCGATCTGCTCGCCTGCTTCCTCGAGCACGGGGGCATCGTGCTCTCGCGCGAGCGGCTGCTCGACCTCGTCTGGGGCGTGTCCTACCCGGGTGGAACGCGGACAGTGGACATGCACGTCGCCCAGCTCCGCCGCAAGCTCCGCGCGCCCGACGCGATCCGCACGATCCGGGGCGCGGGGTACAAGCTCACGGCGACGTGAAGCCGCCTCGCAGCCTGCGCGCACGGCTCTTCGCCGCGATCGGCGTGATCGTCGCGCTCTCGGTCGCGATCACGCTCGGGCTCGGCCTCGTGCTCACGCGCAGGGCCGTGGAGGACGCGACGCTGAAGGACCTCGTCCACCAGTCCGCTCTGATCGTCGGCGAGGAGCGAAATGCGCTCTCGCCCCTCACGCACCTGCCTCAGCTGCGCCCGTACCTCCGGCGCCAGCACGAGCGCTACCTGCTCGACGCGGCGGTCCTCTCCCGTGCCGCGCAGGGCGATCTCGCTGCGGGCAAGGTGGCAACCGGCAGCGCCACGCTCGACGGGACCGCCTACTACTTCGCCGCCGAGCCGGTCGGCAGGCGCGCCTTCATCCTGCTCCGGCCGAAGAGTCTCGCCGACACGCGCTGGACGCCCTTCGTCGAGGCGATCGTGATCGCCGCGCTCGTCGGCGGCCTGCTCGCGGCGGCCGCGGCGTGGCTCCTTGCGCGCAGGATCGTCCGGCCGGTCTCGCGGGTCGCGGCCGCGGCCGGGGACCTCGCCGGCGGGCGCCACCCGGACCCGCTTCCGCGGGAGGGCGCCGCCGAGTTGGCGACGCTCGCGGTCGCCTTCAACGACCTGGCCGACCAGCTCGCCCGGGCGCGGGCGGCGGAACGCTCCTTCCTCCTCTCGGTCAGCCACGAACTGAAGACCCCGCTGACGTCGATCGCCGGGTACGCGGAGGCCCTGCGCGAGGGGGCGGTCACCCCGGACGACGCGGCGGCGACCATCGCGGCCGAGGCCGAGCGGCTCGGCCGGCTCGTCGGCGACCTGCTCGACCTCGCCCGCCTGAACACGACGGGGTTCAGCGTCCACCCGACCAACATCGACCTGGCCGAGGTCGCCGAGGACGCCGTGCGCCGTTACGAGCCGCAGGCGGATCAGTTCGGCGTCTCCCTGACTGCGGTCTCGGACGCTGCGGCGCCGGCGACCGCCGACGCCGACCGTGCCCTCCAGGTCGTCTCGAACCTCGTCGAGAACGCGCTGCGCCTGACGCCGCCGGGAGGCGAGGTCCGGGTCGTCGCCGCACCGGGGCGGCTCCAGGT
>JBKOVL010000090.1:0-4148 GCA_046723895.1 Actinomycetota bacterium
GCTATCGCTGAGCCAGGACGACGTCCGCCTGACCGGGCACGCGATCGAGTGCCGGATCAACGCGGAGGACCCGTCCAACGGCTTCCTGCCGAGCCCGGGGAGGATCGCGGGCTACCGCGAGCCGGCGGGCCCGGGGGTGCGAGTCGACTCGGGCGTGGAGGACGGCTCGGAGATCTCGCCCCTCTACGACCCGCTCGTCGCGAAGCTGGTCGTGCACGGAGTTGACCGCGAGCACGCACGCCGAAGGATGCTGCGGGCGCTCGACGAGTTCGAGATCGGCGGCGTGACGACGCTGCTCGGCTTCCACCGCGCTCTGCTCGCCCATCCGTGCTTCGCCGAGGGCGGTACATGCCACGGCATCGTCGAGTCGGAGCAGCTGGCCCGATCGGCGCAGCGCCTGACAGAGACGGCTGAACGGTTGTCGCATGGGGCAACAACAGTACCGACACGCTCGGACGGCAGGCTCCGGGAGCGCGTCACGGTCGTCGAGCTCGACGGACGACGGTTCGACGTCACCGCTCTCGTGCCGGCCCCACCGTGGGCCGAGCTCGCCGAGCGGCGGCGAGCGCGCGCGATCCAGCGAGCAGGCGGGCACGGGGGGCGCGACGCGATCGTCAGCCCGATGCAGGGCACGGTGCTCTCCGTCGAGGTCGCAGACGGGGACTCAGTCGTCGCCGGGCAGGTGATCTGCATCGTCGAGGCGATGAAGATGGAGAACGAGGTGCACGCCCTACGCGACGGTGTCGTCAGCGAGCTCTCGGTCGCGGCGGGCGAGCCGGTCCGCACAGGCCAGGTGATCTGCGTCCTCGCGCCCGAGGATGGCCTCACCTCCAGATGAGGGAGCGTAGGCCCTTCTGCTCCGACGTCTCGCTGGAGAATGCCGAACCGCTTGCCGCCACCGCCAGCCGCGTCGACCACTGGATCCTGATCGAGTACCGGGGCCTCTGGAACCGCGACGCGCTCGCCGGAAGCGGGCTCTCGGACCAGGTGAAGGGGCGGCTGGCCGAGCAGCGCGCCGCGCGTCCTCACACGAAGCTGCTCTTCGTCCGCCGGACCGAGCGGCGGGGGCGGCCGGAGCTCGCAGTGATGTGGGGCAGCTCGCCCGAGCGCGGCGGCCAGGTGTTCGCGGCGGAGATCGAGAGCTACGAGGACGTGCTCCGCCTCGACCTGACCGCACCCGGGGAGCCGCTCGCCGACCCGCTCCTTCTCGTCTGCACGCACGGAAAGCACGACCCGTGCTGCGCGCGGCACGGCCGGCCGCTCTACCAGGCGCTCGCCGAGCTGGTGGGCGACGAGTGGGTCTGGCAGGTCTCCCATGTCGGCGGCGACCGCCTCGCCGGCAACGTCGTCGCGCTGCCGGAAGGCCTGTACTTCGGACGGGTGGAGCCGGGGGAGGCCTGGTCGGTCCTGGAGGAGTACCTCGCCGGCCGGATCGACCTCGCCCACTATCGGGGGCGCTCCTGCTACTCCTTCGCGACGCAGGCTGCCGAGCAGGTCGTCCGCGAATCCGCGCGGCTGACCGGTATCGCCGACCTCGAGCTCGTCGCGGAGCGGCCGGTCGTCGTCTTCCGCGGGGGCGGGCGCCTCTTCGAGGTCGACGTGACCGCCGTACCCGGCCTCCTGAGCTACCTGACCTGCTCGTCCGAGACGCTCAGGCACTCGCGGCACTACGCCGCACGAATCCTTCGCGAATCAGCCGCCTGAGCAGGACCAGTCGGCTCTCGTCGTCGAGCTCGCCCGGGAGGTCGGCAGCGGTGAACGGGCCGTCGGCATCGAAGATCGCCTCGAGCTCGGCGCGGACGTACGCCGGGACGGTCACCTGCTTGCCCTCGAACGAGAGCGTCGTGCCCTCGAGGTCGGCGATCACCGTCGGCCGGCGCTCGAGGAGAGTGTCGGGGCCGAGCGACCCGAGCATGCGGACCTCCTCGAGCTGCCCGTCGAGGATCGGCCGTCGGCTGCGGACCAGCTTGTCGCGGGCACGCCGCGCTACGTCGTCCGGCTCGAGCGTTGCCGCCAGCCGGTCGAGGAGGTCTGCGCTCATCTCTCCGTCCTCGGGAACGGAGCGTCGGAACTCGACGTCGTTCTCGCATTCGTCGAGAGCCGCCCGCACGGCGTCGACCCAGGTATGGAGGTTGACCCCGACGGTCACGTGCAGCGAGTCGGTCTCGGACGTGAGCGCGTCGTGAAGCCACCCCCGCGGAAGATAGAGCGTGTCGCCGGCGCGGAGGGTGATCTCCAGCACCGGCGGGCCGTGCTCGCCGAGCGCCGTCGAATAGCGCTGATGCTTCAGGGGCAGCTCGAGCAGGGGGTCGTAGATCCGCCAGTCCTTCTCGCCCGCGACCTGGAGCACGAAGACGTCGTGGGTGTCGTGGTGGACGGCGAAGCCCTGCGAGCGGCGGGGAGTGTAGTACGCATTCGCCTGCGCAGGGTGGCCGAGCTCGGCCTCGAGCTCCCGGCAGAACCGGGCCAGCGGCGTCCAGTTCAAGTGCAGGCCCTGGAGCACGATCGTGGCGCCGTCCTCGAAGGCGGTGGCGACTCGGTCGGGATCGGCGCTGCCGGTGAACGCGTGCGGGCGCCAGGGCAGGTCGGTCGCGTACTCGGACAGGCCGATCTGACCGCCTTCCTTGACGAGCCGGAAGGCCGGGTAGCGCAGGCTGCCGGAGGAGACCAGCCGCTCGACGTCCGCCACCGAGATCAGGTCGTCGAAGCGACCCGGCTCGGAGCGCGGGACGGCGAGCGGCTGCTGCTCCCAGTAGGCGGCGAGGAACTCCGCCGCGTCGAGGGGCTCGACGCAGCGGGCGAGCGCCTGTTCGCCGCTAGCTCGGGTCCTCGAGGTCGGCGTCGGCGTCGGTGTCGTCCCCGTCGGTGGTGTCCGTGTCGTCACCGTCGGCGTCGGCCGTCTCCATCCGCGAGCGCGGTGCGCCCGTGCCGGTCGTCAGGATCTCGTCGTCGGTGAGCTTGCGCTCGTCAGCCATGTTGCCTCCTTCGGCGGGAACCGGGTCGTGGGAGTGTATGCCCTGGCGGCGTGTCGTGACACCCCGGATTAGGTTTCGGACGTGCATTTTCACCAAGAGGCGACCTTCTCGATCTGCGCGATCGACCCGGCGACGGAGGAAGTCGGGTGTGCTGTGCAGTCCCGCTACTTCGCCGTCGGCTCGGTCGTCCCGTGGGCGAAGGCCGGAGTCGGGGCGGTCGCGACCCAGGCCGCGGGAGTCGCCGCCTACGGCCCGCGGGTGCTCGCGCTGCTCGAGGAAGGCGCCACACCGGAAGAGGCGCTCGCCCGTGCGCTCGCCGACGACCCCGAGCGCGAGACGCGCCAGCTCGGCGTCGTCGCCGCCGACGGCGGCGCGGCGTCGCACACGGGATCCGAGTGCCTTGCCTGGGCGGGCCACCGCGTCGGCCAGGGGTATGCCGTCCAGGGCAACATCCTCGCCGGAGAGGCCGTCGTCACCGAGATGGAGCGTGTGTTCCTGGAGACGTCGGGCTCGCTTGCGGAGCGGCTGGTCGCATCGCTCGAGGCCGGCCAGGCGGCGGGAGGCGACTCGCGCGGCCAGCAGTCGGCGGCGATCCTCGTCGAGCGGGTCGGCGCCGCGCGGGAGTCCCGCGAGGGGATCGACCGCGTCTGCGAGCTCCGCGTCGAGGACCACCCGCAGCCGATCGCGGAGCTGCGGCGGCTGGTCGGGATCCACATGGTGTGGGACGCGCTCCGGCGGGCGGCTGTCTCCCGCGCGCCCGGTCGCTACTCGGAGGGCGTCGCCTTCCTGCGCGAGGCGGCCGCCCGGCTCGGCGAGGACGCAGTCCTTCTCTACGACCTCGCGTGCTTCGAGTCGCTCGCCGGCGAGACCGAGGAGGCGCTGGCCCATCTCGCACGCTCGCTCGAGCTCGAGCCCGGCCTGCGTGCGGGAGCGGTCGCCGATTCCGACTTCGACGCGATTCGGCAAGACCCGCGCTTCGCGGCGCTCGTCCGCTAGGCTCGCCCGCGGCTTGGATCTGTACGAGTACCAGGGCAAGGAGCTCTTCGGGCGCGTCGGCATCCCGGTCTCGGAGGGCCGTCTGGCGACGAACCCGAAGGAGGCGCGTGCGGCGGCGCAGGAGCTCGGCGGTCAGGTCGTCGTCAAAGCCCAGGTGCTGACCGGCGGTCGCGGCAA
>JBKOVL010000234.1:0-2883 GCA_046723895.1 Actinomycetota bacterium
GCCAGGCACTGTAAAGACCCTGCTCGGAGCGGGCTTTTCGCGGCCCTCTTAACCGTGCCTGGCACCGTCAACGCGGGCAGCTTCACGGTGCCAGGCACTGTAAGGACCCTGCTCGGAGCGGGCTTTTCGCGGCCCTCTTAACCGTGCCTGGCACCGTCAACGCGGGCGGAGCGCCTCGACCCGAACCGCCGACACCTTGTACTCCGGCGTCCCGATCAGCGGGTCGCCGACGTCGTGAATGAGCCAGTTCACCTTCGACTGCGCAAAGTGGAGCGCCATCCAGACGAGCCCCGGATAGACCCGCTCGGAGTAGTGCGCCTCGGCCTCGAGGTCCCCCCGCCGCGAGACGAGGCGTGCGACCTCGCCGTCCGCGATCCCGAGCGCCTCGGCGTCCACGGCATTGATCTCGAAGAACGGCGCCTCCTGCTTCTCGCGGACGCCCGCCTCGAGCATCGTCATCGTCGCCGAGTTGTAGTGGTAGAGCGTCCGTCCGGTCGTGAGCACGAACGGGAACTCGGAGTCGGGGTGCTCGATCGGCGGCTGGTACTCGACCGGGAAGAACCGCCCGCGGCCGCCGGGAAGCGCCGGCCTCGGTGCATGGAGATAGGGCGTCCCGGGGTGGTCGAGCTCGGTGCAGGGCCACTGGATCCCGTGCTCGTCGATGCGCGGGTAGCGGATCCCGTACCAGTTGGGCGACAGGTCGGCGAGCTCGTTCCAGACGTCCTCGGGCGAGGAGTAGTCGGGCCAGTCGGCGCCGAGCTCCTTCGCCAGGGCGCAGACGATCCGCCAATCCTCGCGCGCCTCGCCAGGGCAGTCGAGCCCTTTGCGGACGCGGTTCACGCGCCGCTCCGTGTTCGTGAAGGTGCCGTCCTTCTCGGCGAAACTCGACGCCGGCAGGACCACGTCCGCGTACTTGCGCGTCGAGTCGTTCAGGAAGATGTCCTGTGAGACGATGAACTCGCACCGCTCGAGCCCCTCCTCGACGTGATGGGCGTTCGGCTCGGTCTGCGCCGGGTTCTCGCCGACGAGGTAGAGAGCCTTCACCCGGCCGTCGTGCAGCCCGGAGACGATCTGGTCGAGCCGGTAGCCCGGCGTCGCGGGCACCTCGACGCCCCACGCCTCGGAGAACTTCCGCCGCACCTCCGGGTCGTCGACGGGCTGGTAGCCCGGGAGGTAGGACGGGTTCCCCCCCGAGTCGTTCAGCCCCTGGACGTTGTTCTGCCCGCGCAGCGCGTTCAGCCCGGTCGACTCGTAGCCGAGGTGGCCGGTGATCAGCACGAGGTTCGAGAGCGACCAGATGTTGTCGACCCCGCACGCGTGCTCGGTGATCCCGAGCGTGTAGAAGATCGCCGCGTGCCGCTCGCGCGCATACTCGCGCGCGGTCAGCCGGATCGCCTCCGCCGGGACCCCCGTCACCTGCTCGGCCTCCTCCGGCGTGTACCGCGCCACCAGCTCGCGCACCTCGTCGAACCCCTCGGTGTGCTCGCGGATGTAGTCCTCGTCCTGGAGCCCTTCCTCGAGGATGGTGTGCATCATCGCGTTGATCAGCCACACGTCCGTCCCCGGGCGCAGCTGCAGGTGGCGCTTGGCGAGCTTCGTCAGCCAGATCTTCCGCGGGTCGGCGACGACGAGCGTCGCGCCCTTCCGCACAGCCTTCTTGATCCGCAGCGCGAGCACGGGGTGCGCCTCCGTCGTGTTCGAGCCGATCACGAGCAGGAAGCGGTCGTTCTCGATCTCCGGGATCGAGTTGGTGCTTGCTCCTCTGCCGAACGACCTGACCAGGCCGTAGAGGGTCGGAGCGTGTCAGGTCGCCTCGCAGCTGTGCACCGAGTTGGTGCCGATCGCCGCCCGGGCCAGCTTCTGGATCAGGAAGTTCTCCTCGTTGGTCAGCCGTGCCGAGGAGAGAAAGCCGATCGCCTGCGTGCCGTGCCGCGCGCGCACGCCGCTGAGCCCGTCGGCGGCGGCGCGGAGCGCGTCGTCCCACGATGCCTCGTGCAGCTCTCCGTCGGCGCCGCGGATCAGCGGCGTCGTCAGCCGGTCCGGATGGTGGACGAAGTTGAACGCAAACCGCCCCTTCACGCAGAGGTTGCCCTCGTTCGAGACGTACGACGGATCCGAGGTCACCTTCACGATCCGCTTCGTCTCGGGGTCGACGTTCAGGTCGATCTGGCAACCGACTCCGCAGAACGTGCACGTCGTCTTCGTCTTCGCCAGCGCCGCCTCGTGGCCGGCCGGCGCGCCTTCGACGAACTTCTCGTAGATCGCGCCGGTCGGGCAGACCGAGAGGCAGCCGCCGCAGAGCTCGCACTCGGTGTCGAGCCACGAACGTCCCCACGTCGGCACGACCCGGGCCTCGCCGCCGCGGCCCTCGAGCGAGAGCGCGGAGCACTGCATCACCTCCTGCGTGTAGCGGACGCAGCGGGCGCAGAGTATGCACGCGTCCGCGTCGTAGCCCATCAGGAGATCGCGGTCCTCGTACGGTTCGCGCTTCGCGTCCGGGAGGACGATCGGGGCCTCGACGCCGAGGTCGGACGCCAGCTCGAGCAGCTCGTTCGGCCGCCCACCCGGGTTCCCGTTCAGGTGCTCGCTCAGGAGCATCTCGGTCAGCGTCCGCTGGAACTGCGGCACCGACGAGTTCGTCGAGACGACCATTCCTTCCGCCACACGGGTCGCGCAGGCGGGCAGCGGCCGCGGGGAGCCCTCGACGCCGACCACGCACATCCGGCACCCGCCGTAGGGGTCGAGCTTGTCGTCGTGACAGAGCGTCGGGACGAAGACGTCGTGGCGGGCGAGCGCGCGGACGAGCAGCTCGCCCTCGGGCGCGGAGACCTCTCGGCCGTCGAGGACGAATTGGACTACGGGGCCAGGCATTTCGCCTTCAAT
>JBKOVL010000176.1:0-11964 GCA_046723895.1 Actinomycetota bacterium
GCTGACTGGATCTCGTACGCGTCGAGTACGCCAACGGCGTCGGCAACGAGGTCGGCGCCCGTGTACTCCGGGTGTCGGGGCTCGTAGGTGACCGATCGGCCGGTGTCACGGTGGTCGTAGCGGATCACGAACCTGCCCCCATCGGCGAGCATCCGGCAGAAGCCCTCCTCCCACCCGAGCATCGACCCCCCGATGCCCATGAGGAGCAGGATCACTGGATCACCGGGGTCGCCAAACGCCTCCGTGCAGAGCTCGACACCGCTCACTTCGATCATGCGCTCGAGCAGCTTCACCTCCTCTCGGGACTCCAGGTGCTCCGTCGTCCTCGGCACGTTCGCGTGTTTCTTCTCTCGCCCGTCGGCTAAAGCCTGCCAAGCCTGAAGGCTCCAGCGTCGAGCCCGACTCCGCCATCGCCTCCCTTTCAGGTTGAGTCGTAAGCATTTACGGAGTAAGCGGGCGCAAACGGCGCCAAATCCGGGAGATCGCGAGTTCGAGTTCCGCCGCTCGCGTTGTCAGCGCGCCGCTGGTTCGGCTCGGCGCACGGCGGGCGCGCCGGTCGCAAGCGGTCGGTCTCCGCCCCCGCAAGAAGTGCGAAGTCCGGTCCGGCCACAGTCATGGTTGCTTGTTTTGAGAACGGACAACAGCACACACCAACAAAATGCTAGGAACGTCGAGTTGCTCAGGTCGCGGTTCCCGGCCAACGCCGGCGATTCCGCGACACTCGTCTTCACCGCTCGGAGCGGCCTGCAGGACCGGAACGCCCACGCCGGCATCGCCGCCGCCCGCGCGGCTGCCGCGAAGACGCCGCACGTCGTCGCGGTCGGCGACGCCCTACGCGCGAGAGGGCGGCAACATCAGCAAAGACGGCCGCGTCGGCTTCGTCGACGTCCGCTTCGACAAGCAAGCGTTCGAAGTCGACCAGCGCCGTCCACGCTCAACAGCTCAAGAAGAACAACCCGAGTCTCTGGACGACTCGGTGATAGTCCAGTCTAGGTTCCGAGGGCGGCGATGACGAGCTCGGCGACCTTGGGCCCGGAGTACTGCTGCTGGCCGGTGATCAGGCACCCGTCGCGGACGGCGAAGTTCCTGAACAGGCCCGCCTGGATGTAGTTGGCGCCTCGCTTGCGGAGCTCGTCCTCGATCCGGTAGGGCATGACCTTCTGCCCGACCGCCCGGTCCACGTACTCCTCCTCCACGTTCGCGAATCCGGTCACCGTCTTGCCCTCCACGAGGTAGGAGCCGTCGGAGAGCTGCACGTCGATCAGCGCGGAGACCCCGTGGCAGAGGAGCGCGGTCGGCTTCTCGGCCTCGTAGAAGGCCGCGATCGCCCGCTTCAGGCCCTCGTTCTGCCGGAACTGGAACATCGGCGCATTTCCACCACAGACGACGATCGCGTCGAACTCGTCCAGGTCGAGACCGGCGAGCCGCGGCGTATCCTCGAGCAGTGCAACCAGCTCGGGCGTGTTCAAAAACCCCATCGAGATCAGGTCGTCGGCCGACCACTTCGACTCGTCGCGCGGGTCGGAGAGCGCGTCGAGCTCGACCTTGCCGCCCTCCGGGCTGGCGATCGTGACGTCGTAGCGAACCCGGTTGAACTCGTAGTAGGGATGCGTGAGCTCGGCGGCCCAGAAGCCGACGGGCCAGCCGGTCGTCGTTGAGGTCGTCGGGTTGGCGACGACCATCAGCACCCTCGGACGCCTGCTCGTCGTCACGTCGACGATCTCGCGATGCTGATCGGCGCCTTGCACGGTTGCCATGTCGTCTCCTTCGGTAGCCGGGAACCGGTGCGACTCCGTCGAGTCGATCGCCAGGTGACGGTAGGCACGCTACCGCGAGATGAACAAGCGCAAGTTGTTGTTCGGCGACAACCTCTGCTTGTGCCGCCCCGTGTACGAACGGTCGTACACTCGCGCTGTGGCCACTCCCGACCTGCGCCAGATGCGCTACTTCACCGCCGTCGCCGAACGCGGCAGCTTCACCGGCGCCGCCCGCGAGCTGCACGTTGCCCAGCAGGCGGTGAGCCAGCAGGTCAAGGCGCTCGAGCAACTGCTCGGCGTCACCTTGCTCGAGCGCAGCTCACGCCGGGTCAAGCTCACGCCGGAGGGAGCGCTGTATCTCGCCGACTGCCGGCGTGTGCTCGCCGGTGCCGATCGCGCCGCGCGGCGGGTGCAGGCCGCCGCCCGCGGCGAAGCCGGAACGCTTCGCCTCGTCTACACGCTCGTCAGCGCCTTCGAGACCGTGCCGCTACTCCTCGACCGGCTCAACCGTGACTATCCGCTGCTGAAGCTCGACGCCCGCGAGGTGTTCGGCTGCGACGTTACCGCCCTCTTGCGCGACGGCCGCTGCGATCTCGCGCTCGCCCCACTGACGTCCTATCCCGAGGACATGCGTCAGCGGACGGTCAGGCGCGAGGTCGTGCGCGTGGCCGTGGGCGAGCATCATCGCCTCGCACACAGCGAGCAGATCGACCTGGCCGGCCTGCGCGGCGAGACGCTGGAGCTGTGGCCACACGAGATGGCGCCCGGCTACTACGACGCCGTCATCGCCGCCTGCCACATGGCCGGCTTCGAGCCCAAGGTCGACGAGCACGGAGCCGGCTCGACCGTCTGGGGCTACATCGCAGAAGGCCGCGGCATCGGCCTCGTCGTCAGCTCGCTGATCGAGCAGCTTCCGCGCGGCGTCAGGCTCGTCGACCTGACTCCGCCCCGCCCGATGCTCACTGTCAATGCCGTCTGGCGACAGGACCAAGAGCTCCCCGCGATCGAACGCTTCTTCGAAACCGCGAAACGGCTCGCGCAAGAGCGTCACTGGGCCTAGCCGAGCGGGCTCGAGCCCGCGCCTGCTTCAACGACAAGTGCGTGTTGTCGGCCAACCGAGGCGTTAGCAACCGTCACTGCAGCCCTCGCCGCGCCAGCTTTCGCAACCTTCCCTGACCGCGACAGCCGCGATGAAGAGCGCCGCGGCGGGGTCCATCCACCAGAGCCCGAACAGGGCGTTCGCGCCGAGACCGATCAGGAGCGCGATCGAGAGGTAGGCGCAGAGCTGCGTCTGCGACGCCTCCTTGACTGCTGCCGCTGAGTTCAGCCCGCGGCCGACGCGTCGTTTCCAGGCGGCGAGCAACGGCATCGTCACCGCGGTGAAGGCGGCGAGGCCGATTCCCAGCCAGGAGGCCCCGGGCTCATGGCCGCCGAGCAACGAGCGCAGCGACTCGATGCCGACATATGCTGCGAGCACGAAGAACGAGATCGCGATCAGCTGCTGGGCTCGGCGCTCCGCGATCGACGAGCCGAGCCGGGCTCCAGTGAAGAGCCACAGAACAACGAGACCGGCCAGCGATTCGATCAGCGAGTCGGCGCCGAAGCCGACCAGGGCGATCGAGTCGGCGGCCAGCCCGGCGCCGACGGCGACTGCGGCCTCCAAGACGTGGTAGCCGACGCCACCCCAGGCCAGACGGCGCACCGTCCGCTCGAGCTTGCGCCGCTCGACCAGCGCTCGACCGACCCTCGCGCCATGCGGCCGCGTGAGCTCGATCAGCTGATCGCTCACCGCACAGCCTCAATCGCGGCGGGAGAAGCCGCCGCCGGTCCGAGCACGCGGTCGAGCAGCTCGACGCCGACGTCGGTCAGCGAGTAGAAGACGATCTTGCCGTCCCGGCGCGACGCGGCCAGTCCCCCCTGCTTCAGCGCACGCAGATGGTGCGAGACGAGGTTCTGCGTGCGCCCGCTGATCCAGGCCAGGTCGCAAACGCACAGCTCGCCGCCGTCCCGGAGCGAGACGGCGAGGCTGAGGCGGGTTGGGTCGGCGAGCGCGCGAGCGCGGGCCGCGGCAGCCTCCGCAGCAGCCGCCGACAAGCGCCGCCGACGCAGCATCTCGGCCTTCGGAAGATCGAGGCAGAGAACATCACAGCGCTCTTCGGCCATCGCAACAATCTAACGCTCGTTGATTCGTTCTGCACCGTGAGGCTGGCATGCTGATCTTCTTCTCGAACGGCGGACCCAGATGAGGAAGGACGTACGCGAGTTCATTCGCCGGCTCGAAGCCGTGGGCCTCACGGTCGAGTCGACGCCGGGGCACTACCGCGTCCTACGCAACGGTAGGCCGCTCCGCAAGGCGAACGGGATGCCGTTCACGCTGCCGTTCTCGCCCGACACCACCCGCTGGCGCCGAGCGGCGATCGTCGAGCTGCGCAAGCTCGGCATCGACCCGTAACGCGAGAGCAGAAATGTCGTGGCTCGGCTCAGGGCAAGCCGAGTCGGCCGCGTAGCGGTGCTCCAAGAGCTCGCAGTCCAGCCCGCGGTCAGGCCGATGACGTATGCTCGGCCGGCCGGGCCCATATTCCCCGGCCGGCGCTGAGACGGCGAAGTCCGGTGCGAATCCGGCGCTGTCCCGCAACTGCGATGCCCCGCTCGGGGATGAGTCAGGTCGACCGCTCTGCGTTGAACGAACGGCAGCCCTCGGAGGAAGGGCGGTTCGCGCGGCTGCCGCCGCCGGGCCTCTTCCTCTGTCGACGCGGAGGTGTTTCGTAAGAGGACGAGCGATCCAGTCACAGCCCCGGCCGTCGCGGCACTCAGACGGAAGCGCGAATCGCGAAGCGCCGTCGCCGTCGCCGTCGGGGAGCTTTGCCCTCTCGTGGAGCGGCGGCAAAGATTCGGCTCTCGCCCTTTGGACGATGCGCCGCCGGCGGCTCGAACCGGAAGCGCTGCTCACGACCGTCACCGAGGGCTACAACCGGATCAGCATGCACGGCGTCCGCCGCGAGCTCCTCGCGCGGCAGACGATGGCGCTCGGGATCCCGCTCATCGACGTCGCGATCCCGCCGGCCTGCAGCAACGAGGTCTACGACGAGCGAATGGCGCAGGCGTTCGCGGCAGCGCCGCTGTCCGGCGTCGAGGCTGTTGCCTTCGGCGACCTGTTCCTTGCGGACGTCCGCTCCTACCGCGAGGAACGCCTCGCCGCGGCCGGCAAGCGCGGGCTCTTTCCGCTCTGGGGCAGGGAAACGACCGCGCTCGCGCAGGAGTTTGTCGACGCCGGCTTCGAGGCGACCCTCGTCTGCATCGACTCGCGCGCGCTCGACCCCGTCTTCGCCGGCCGCCGCTACGACGAGCGACTGCTCGCCGAACTGCCGCCGGCCGTCGATCCCTGTGGCGAGAACGGCGAGTTCCACACCTTCGTCCACGCGGGTCCGATCTTCGCCGAGTCGATCGCCGTCGAAGCAGCGGAGAGCGTTGAGCGCGATGGGTTCGTCTTCTGCGACCTGAGGCCGGTGTGAGGAGGTGAACGATGCGGATCTGCTCGCTGCTCCCGAGCGCGACTGAGATCGTCGCCGCGCTCGGCCTCGTCGACTCGCTGGTCGCCGTCTCCGAGGAGTGCGACTGGCCGCCCCAAGTTCGCGGGCTGCCGATCGTGACCGCCTCGCGCGTCGACACCGCACGGCTGTCCAGCCTGGAGATCGACGAGGCCGTGCGCGAGGCGGTCGGCGACGGACGGCCGCTGTACGCCGTCGACCGTGAGCTGCTCGAGGTCCTTGAGCCTGACCTGATCCTGACCCAGAACCTCTGCGCGGTCTGCGCCGTCTCCGCAGACAGCGTCAACGAGCTCTGCGCAATCGACGCCGAACTCGTCGCGCTCGACGCGCGCACGCTCGCGGAGATCGAAGAAAGCATCCTCTCTTTGGGCGAGCTGCTCGCCGTGCCGGCCCGGAGCCGGGGAGTCGTCGCCGAGATGGAGGCGAAGCTCGCAGCCGTCAGGGAGCCTGTCGCCGAGGCAGCGCAGCGGCGCGTGTTCGTCGCAGAGTGGCTCGACCCACCCTACGCCGCGGGCCACTGGATCCCGGAGATGGTCGCACTCGCCGGAGGCCGCGACGTGCTTGGAAGAGCGGGCGCTCCTTCCTTTGCGACCTCGTGGGAGAAGGTCCGCGAGCAGCGGCCCGAGCTCGTTGTCGTCGCGCCCTGCGGCTACGACCATCAACGCGCTGCCCGCGAGGCGAGACTGCCGCCGCTCGATTGCGGCACGGTCGCGGTCGACTCGAACGCCTACTACGCCCGGCCAGGGCCGCGGGTCGCCGACGGTGTCGCCCAACTCGCATTCCTCATCCATCCCGAACTCATTGCCGATCCAGGACTCCCGTACGTCGAACTGACGGCCGAACCAGAAGGACCCATGGAAGGCCCGTCGCAAACTCGCAGCGAACACGGCCAACGGGCGCACCTACGCCGCGAATGACTTCCCCGCGGCGGGCATCAGTCCGGGTATTCGTCCTTCCGCCAGGTACGAGGTTCGGCAGGTTGGGTCTTCGGAGTTCGCTCGAGCAGGAAGCTGTAGTACGGCACGACGAACGGGTCGGGCGCCGAGACGGTGTAGGTGTGGTACGCGGTGCCGTTCTGGCGCGCGAAGGCGATCCAGCTCGGGTTCTCGCGCAGGCCGTCCTTCAGCTCGGCTCCGATCTGGCGTGACCACTCCTGGAGCCACTCGGGCGGGTTATCGATCAACTCCTTGACCTCGGGAATCTGTTGCGCCTGCTCCTCGGTCAGCGCGAGGCCGAAGTCGAAGGCGAAGTCGGTGTTGTAGGTGGACACGTAGGGGAACTGCCAGCCCATCCGCTGCTTGTAGGCGGTCAGCCGCTCGATCGGCGCCCGCGAGAAGCAGAGCAGGGTCACGTCGCGGTGGTTCAGGTGGACGAGCGAGCCGTCGAGCCCGTCGGCCAAGCTCGTGCAGCCGGGGCAGGCGCCGAGCGTGTAGTCGGGGCCGAACATGACGTTGTAGGCGAGCAGCTGTGAGCGCCCGTCGAAGAGCTCTGCGAGTGTCTTCTTGCCGTCCTCGGTGTCGAACTCATACTCCTTCTCGATCGGGACCCAGGGGAGATCGAGACGCTTTCTCTTGATCTCCTCGTTTCGCTCCGCGTGCTCCGCCTCGAGCTTGGCGAGCTCCTCCCGGGCCGCCTGCCACTCCTCGCGCGTTCCGATCCTGTGCTCAGGCATCTCATCCTCCTCCTGTCTGACTCCAGCGCTCCCGTGCGAACCGAACCACGTCGGCTCGGACGCTACCGGGATCACGAAAATGAGACCGGCGACGACCTGGAACTCATCGCAAGTGTCCTCGGAGCGCAGTCGCGGCGAGAGTTTCGCCCTCCGGCAGGTCTACAGGTGATTGAGCGTCCTGTTCGTACTGGGTGCTGCCCGAGACCCCAGCCGGCGGCTAGCCCGTTTCGTACTCGTCGTGGCGGCGCACCCAGAGCGGCCTCGTCTCGCTCTCGTCGCGACCCTTCGGTGTCCGGTCGAGCAGGGCGTAGTAGGCCATCGCGGGCTCGAGGCCGCGGGCCGTGGTCACGTAGGTCCGGTAGACGATCTCGTCCGCCAGCGCGTACGCGCTCAGGCCCGGTCCCTCGGAGACGTACCCCACGACGTCCGTCCCGCACATGCGCGCGTTCTGCTCGACGGTGGCCGGGATCTCGCCCTCGAGGAACGGCTTCAGCTCCTCCTCCGTGTGCAGGAAGCCGAGGTCGCGGTTGAAGTCGCTGCCGCCGCTCGAGACCCAGCCGATGCCCCAGCCCATCCGCTCCCTGTAGGCGACCAGCTTCGCGAGCGGCGCGCGAGACGCGAGTAGCAGGGTGGTGTCCCTGGCCTTCAGGTGGGGCACCTGGGGGGCGAGCGTGTCCCCAATCGAGGAGCAGACCGGGCAGCCTGCCTCGAACGACGGCCCGAACATGAAGTGGTAGATCAAAAGCTGGGAGCGGCCCTCGAAGAGTTCGGCGAGGGTCTTCTGGCCGTCCTCGGTCTCGAAGCGGTAGTCCTCCTCGACCGCGACCCAGGGCAGCCGGCGCCTCTGTCTCGCCAGCTCATCGCCCCGGCGCGTGAGCTCCTTCTCCTCCTTCAGCAACTCGTCGCGCTCCGCCTTCCACTCCTCCTGCGTGCCGATCCTGTGCTCCGTCATTTCCTGCCTCCTGTCTGAGGGTCAGCCGGGCTGAACTCTATAGTTAGCATAATGGCTAACGATACGTTCAGGGCGCTCGCACATCCGCTCCGCCGGGAGATCGTGGAACGGCTCAGCGGCGGGGTGGCGACCGTCGGAGAGGTGACCCGGGACCTGGGCGTATCCAAGCCCACCATCTCGCGGCACCTGAGGCTGCTGGAGGAGGCAGGCGTCGTGAGCCGCATGATCGACGGCAGAAGCCACCGCCTCGCGCTGCGGCCGGAGGCGCTCGGCGAGGCCTCAGATTGGATAGAACGCCAACGGCTGCGCTGGGAGCGTCTCTTCGATCTCGTCGGCGAGTACCTGGAGGAGCGGAAGAGCAACGGTGAGTGAGCGGCCCGGCCATGTGGTGCGTATCGAACGGACGTTTGCGGCTCCTGCCGAAGACGTGTTCGACGCCTGGACCAGCCCCGAGGTGATGCGGCGCTGGTTCCACTGCGCCCCCGACTGGGAGACGCCGGCGGCCGAGGTCGATCTCCGTGTGGGAGGAAAGGTCCGGGTGGTGATGCGGAAGCCCGACGGCACGGAGGTGGAAGCGCGCGGCGAGTACACGCTGATCGACCGGCCGCACCTGCTGGTGATGACCTGGACCTTCGACGACGATCCCTCCAACGAGCAGCTGATCGAGCTCTTGTTCTCGGAGTCCGAGGGGTCGACGACCGTACTGCTAGTGAACAGCGGCATCTCGACTGACGCGCGCCGCGACGCCCAGGATTGGGGCTGGCACGGGTGCCTCGACCAACTCGAGCAGGTAGTGGAGATTCCCTCCTGCGTCGAGGAGCCACCGCAGTAGCGAGCGCTCTGTCGTCGTTCGACTGCGCCGGACCGGCCGCTATTTCCCGCGCGGTCTACTGCGGGAGAACGGGCGGCTAGCGCTCGTATGTGCCGACGAGCTCGGCCGTCGTCAGGACGTGTCCCTCGATCGCCCGCTCGAATCGCGCCTTGGCGGCACCAGCGTCCAGCTCGAGCTCCGCGTCGAGCGCGTACAGGCGGAAGACGTAGCGGTGGCGGCCGTGGCCAGGCGGCGGGCAGGGACCCCGGTAGCCGCTCGTTCCGAAGTCGTTCCGGCCCTCGCTCGGGGCCGGCTCGCCCTCACCCAGCCCACCTGCTGCCGGATCGAGCCCCCAGCCGATCCAGTGGGTGAAAATCCTGCCCGGGGCGTCCGGGTCGTCGACGACCAGCGCCAACGACCGCGTCGCTTCGGGAACGTTCGTCCAGCGAAGTGGCGGCGAGACGTCCTCGCCTTCGCAGCTGTGGCGGCGGGGGATCGTCTGCGCGCTCTGGAAGGCGCTGCTCATGAGCGCGAACTCGGACATCAGCCGGTGAGGTGGAGAGCCACCCTGCCCGGGAGGACGATCAGATCGTGGATCCGCTCCTCGCCGTCGACCACAATATGGCCAAAGCGGTATCGCTCGATCTTCGGCATCGGAACACCTCCGATTATTGCCTCCGCCTCCAGGTCGATGACGACGTCATGAGCAGCCTGCGTTGGGCAGGCGGCAAGAGAACGACTCTCTGCTCGGGGGGCCGAGGTGGGCTCCGTCGCGGCCCCTGCGCATTGATCCGACTGACGGTCGTCCCACTCACTCGGGTCGAGGAAGAGTGCGATCTCGGTCAAGGCAAACCTGCCTTAACTCTCGGCCGCGCGGGTCGCCTCGCTAACGGGCGTGGCGCGGCGGGCGCGTTCGCTCTGGGAAGCGATGTGGGCAGCGATGAACTCGGCGTCGTCCTTTACCCAGCCGATCAGGGCCGAGCCGCGCGTGTACTGCCAGGAGAGGCCAAGAAAGTAGAGGCCCGCAACGTCGGTCACGCCTCGGCGGTGGCAGACATGGCCGTACTGATCGTGCACGGGGAACTCGATCCAGGAGTAGTCGGAGCGGTAGCCCGTGGCCCAGATCACGGCATCGACATCGAGCCCGCTCCCGTCCTCGAAGCGCACCGTGCGACCTTCGGCATCGACCAGGCGGGGCTTCAGGGCAACGCCGTAGCGCTTCCTCAGCTCGCGCGGGCTCGACCCAATCAACGTGTCGCGGTGTTGGAGCCGTTGGCCGATGCGGGTCTCGACCGTCTTCTCGATCAGGCCCGTCTTCGTCAGCCACCAGAAGAGATCGCGCCCGAGGAACCGCTGCGGAAGCGGCGTCTGCCGCGAGCCGACGGCAAGGGTCACCGTGCGCGTGGCCGCGAGCTCCTGCGCGATCTGGTAGCCGGTGTTCCCGCCGCCGACGACGAGAACTCTCCCCTCGGGCACGTCGCTCGGCCGCATGTAGCCGGTGCTATGCGTCTGGAAGAGGTCGGGCGCCAGCCGGCCGCTGAGCGCAGGCACGTTCGGCACCTGGAACGGCCCCGTGGCGACGACCACCTGGTCGGCCTCGAGGCGCCTGTCCTCGAGTCCGACCACGAACCTGCCGTCCTCCTGGGTGAGCGGGCGCACCTCGCTGTTGAGTTCCACCGGCAGCTCGAAAGTGGCTGCGTACTGCTCCAGGTAGGCGATCACCTCGTCGCGGGTCGGGTAGCCGTCGGGATCGCCGGGGAAGGCGAGCCGAGCGAGGGCGGAATAGCGCCGCGGCGTGAATAGGAGAAGCGAGTCCCAGCGCGTCCGCCAGGCGGCACCGATCGAATCGGCCGCCTCCAGGATCGCGAAGCGCCGGCCTTGGCGGGCGAGCAAATAGCCCATCACGAGCCCGGCCTGGCCGGCTCCGACCACGACGACGTCGAAGCGCTCGGGGCGATGCTCGCTCGTCAGTGGGGGACCGTCCGGACGGAGCCAGGTCGCGGGCGCGTTTGTCGAATCCATGTTCAATGAACCTCCCGTGGTCGTCAGGGCGGCGCGGGTACGGGCGGAGCCTGGGGAATCAAGGCGGCGTAGAGTAGCAACTAGCTGTCCGATCAGCTAGTTATCCTCCCGCTCGATGGTAGCCCGAGACGGCGACCGCACGAAGGAGGCCATCCTCGTCGCGGCGGAGGACCTCTTCGCGCGTCAGGGCTTCGAGCGCACGAGCATGCAAGAGATCGGCGAGGCCGCCGGCGTCGCCCGGAGCACGCCCGCTTACTTCTTCCAAAGCAAGGATGCGCTCTACGAGGCGGTGCTCGCGCGCGCCGTCGCCCGCGCGGAGACGGAACTCGCATCGGCGCACGAGGGCAACCAGAACCGGTCACCGGAGGAGGCGGCCGCGTCCTACGTGAACGCGCTCGTCGACCTCCTCAGCCGCGATCAGAACCTCGTCCGCCTCATCCAGCGCGAGTCGCTCAGGGAGGGAACTCGCATCGCCGAGTTCTTGGGGTGCCTCGCCGATGACGCGCTCGCGGTCTTCACACCGGCGGCGCGGCAGGCAGGAGTCTCACCGCAGCGGCTCGTGCTCGACACCTTCGCGCTCGCCTGGTATCCACTCGCGCACGCACACACGCTCCCGTCGGCGCTCGGGATGAATCCGCGCGAGCCAGCCTTCCTCGAGGAGCAGAAGCGGCATCTCTCAGAGCGGTTCGAGCGATGACTAGCTCCGGCCACGAACGTCGGCAACGGAGGTAGTTCGTGCGTTGAACAGCCCAGGACGGCAGAAACGACCGCGGCATTCGAGCCCGGTGACGACCGCCGCCGTCAGGTGCACCGAGCGCCGGCGATCCGGCATCGCCCGCGTCCCCACGCCGGCCAGCTCCTGGTGCGACAACTATTCAGCCCTACCGCCAGCGCGTGCCGCAGCTAATCCCAGACCCTCGCCCGTGCCGAAGACCGGGCTCGAATCGTAAGCGTCTCGTCAGATCGGCCCTAGCCGGTCTTCTCACAGACCCTTGGCATCGTCGGGGTGGACGTAGCGGGCAAGCAGCGTGACGAGGCACGCCCGCGTTCGGGGCTGCACCACCCCGTGACGGCGTCCCAGCCGGACACGGCGTGGAACGGGGGAGTTGAACACGCTTCCCTCCTCGATGTCGTGGCAGCGGAGGGGTCTAGGGCCCGGCCGACTACCGCGGCGGAAAGGATGGTGACTGATATGACAACGC
>JBKOVL010000195.1:0-13291 GCA_046723895.1 Actinomycetota bacterium
CTGGGTTGCCACGTGGGGCAAACCGTATCCGGGCGCGGCGTGGAGGTGGCGGAGCGAGGTCGCAGGGCAAGGGCAAGATCCGTGTCGCGGCGCTGGTCGAGCGGATCCGCCACGGGCGCTGGGACGCGTCGGCCCCACGGCTACACTGTCCGCCGCGGCGAGGTAGCTCAGTCGGTAGAGCACACGGCTGAAAACCGTGGTGTCGCCGGTTCGATTCCGGCCCTCGCCATAAACCGACACTTCCTATCGGGCGGTGTGTTCACGGTGGAGCAAGGGGACGCGCTGCGCGAATTCAGGCGGAGCACTACATCGGCGCGGTCCGCGACCACGCGCTCGGCCACCTCCACGCCGCGCCCGGATACGGTTTGCCCCACGTGGCAACTCAGGAAAACCGACAACCCGTCGCTGTGATCGGCGCGGCGCTCGATCTGGGCGCCGGCCGCCGTGGTGTCGACATGGGCCCGTCGGCGATCCGGTACGCGGGCCTGGAGCAGCGGATCGAGGAGCTCGGCCGGGCGTGCGTCGATCTCGGCAACGTCCAGACCGCGGTCGCGGAGGCCGCGGCCGTGGGTGACGAGCGGGTTCGATACCTGCGCGAGATCCTGCTCAGCTGCGGTCGAGTCGCCGACCTCGTAGCCGGCGCGTATCAGGGCGGACGGCTGCCGCTCGTGCTCGGCGGTGACCACTCGGTCGCGATCGGGACGCTGGGCGGGCTCGCGCGCGTCCGTGGCCCCGGAGGTGTGCTGTGGGTCGACGCGCACGGCGATCTGAACCGGCCGGAGACGAGCCCGTCCGGAAACGTGCACGGGATGGTGCTCGCCGCCACGATGGGGCTCGGCGGCCGGATTTTCGAGGGCGCGGACTGGCCAATCCCCTCGGTCGACCCGAGCCGGGTTGCACTCGTCGGCGTCCGCTCGCTCGACGAGGGTGAGCGGCAGCTGCTGCGCGAGCTGAACGCGACTGTCTTCACGATGAGCGACGTAGACCGGCTCGGGATCGAGCACGCGATCCGTGAGTCGCTCGAGCGGATCGCGGGCCCCGGCTTCGTCCACGTCAGCCTCGACATGGACGCGCTCGATCCGGAGGTGGCACCCGGGGTCGGGACGCCGGTGCGAGGTGGCCTCTCGTACCGGGAGGCGCACCTCGCGATGGAGCTCGTCGCCGTGGCCGGGCTCGTCGACTCGCTCGAGGTGGTCGAGGTCAACCCGATCCTCGATCGCGAGAACGAGACCGGGAAGCTCGCCGTCGAGCTCGTCGCGAGCGCGCTCGGGGCGAGGATCCTCTAGCGAAGGAAGGACGCGAGCGCGTCGCTCGTCTCGTCGAGCGCGTCCCAGTAGACCGAGTGCCCGCCTGGGACGGTGACGACCTCGGCCAGGTCTCCAAGCGCCGCCTTGTAGGTCTCGACCTGCTCATCGAGCGTGAGCCAGGAGTCGGCGCCGAGGACGATCAACGTCGGCACCCGCGCCGGCGGTGGCGGCGGGCTCGCCATGATGCTCCACGCAGTGATCACGGCGCTCTTGCAGTAGCGGTACCGGAGCCGGCCGTCGGGCCCGGCTTCCATGTGCCCCGCGTCCGAGGCGACCACGCGGTCGAACGGGGCCAACAGCACGCGGCCCGAGTCGTACCGTGTCTGCACGGCCTCCTCGACCGTCGCATAGGAGACATCGCTGCGCTCGAGCTCGGCGAGGTCGAGGGCGACGTGCGGGAGGACTTGCAGGGCGGGATCGAGAAGGACAGCCCGCCCGACCCGCTCCGGGTCGCGCGCGGCGAGCTCGGCGACGAGCCGGCCGCCGAAGCTGTGACCCACCCAGACGGCCGGGCCGTCGGGCACGGACGCGAGGATCGCTGCGAGGTGCGCGTCGACGCCCCAGGGCGGCTCCCAGGGCGATTGTCCGTGACCGAGCAGGTCCGGCGCGAGCACATGGCGGCCGGAGTCGGCGAGCCAGTCGAACCGTCCCCCGTACGAGGTGACCCCGTGCAGGCAGACAAGAGGCGTCCTGCCCGGCTCGCCCCACTCGTAGACGTTCAGGCTCACGGGGCAGCCGCCCCATGAGCGTGGGGAGCGAGCTGTAGGCGAGTGACGCTCACGGGCGGTAGTACTTCTTGCCCTTCAGCTCGTCGGGGAGGTAGTCGACCTCGAAACCGGCGGGGTCGTCGTGCGGGTAGATGTACCCGGCGCCGCGGCCGAGCTTCTTCGCGCCCCGGTAGCTCGCGTCGCGCAGCTCCTGCGGCGGCCGCACGTTGCCCCCCTGGCGGACGTCTCGCGTCGCCTCCTTCAGGGCCACGTAGCTCGCGTTCGACTTCGGCGCGAGCGCGAGGTAGATCGCCGACTGCGAGAGGTTGAGCCGTGCCTCGGGCAGGCCGACGTACTCGACCGCGTGTGCGGCGGCCGTTGCGACGAGCAGCGCCTGCGGATCGGCGTTGCCGATGTCCTCGGAGGCGAGCACGACCATGCGGCGGGCGATGAACCGGGGATCCTCGCCGCCCTCGAGCATGGCGGCGAGGTAGTAGACGGCGGCATCCGGGTCGGAGCCGCGCATCGACTTGATGAACGCCGAGATGAAGTCGTAGTGAGCGTCGCCGCCCTTGTCGTAGAGGAGCGGGCGCTTGCGGGCAGCGTCCTCGACATGAGACGCGCCGACGGGGACGGCTCCGGCGGTCTGCGCCGCGACCTCGAGTATCGTCAGCGCGCTGCGGGCGTCGCCGCCGGCGCGCGTGACGATCAACGCGCGCACCTCCGGCGAGAGATCGATTCCGAGCGTCCCCTCGCCTCGCCGGAGCACGGCCTCGACCTCTTCGCCCGTCAGCGGCAGGAGCTCGAACAGCTGCACGCGGCTGAGGAGTGCGGAGTTGACCTCGAAGTACGGGTTCTCGGTCGTCGCGCCGATAAGGGTGACGAGGCCCTCCTCGACCACCGGCAGGAGCGCATCCTGCTGCGCCTTGTTGAAGCGGTGGATCTCGTCAAGGAAGAGGATCGTGCGCCGGCTCCGGGCTCCGAGGCGCTCGCGGGCGCGGGCAATCACGGCGCGGACGTCGGCGACCGACGCCGAGACCGCGGACAGCTCCTCGAACGCGGCGCCGGTCCTGGCGGCGACGATTCGCGCCAGCGTCGTCTTACCGGATCCGGGCGGGCCGAAGAAGATCGCCGACCGCATCCGGTCCTCGTCGATCGCCTGGCGGAGCGCGGAGCCCTCGCCGAGCATGTGCCGCTGGCCGACGAACTCGTCGAGCGTCCGCGGCCGCAGGCGAAGCGCGAGCGGGGCATTCTCCGGCAGACGCTGCGCGGCGGCATCGGCGAACAGGTCGCTCATCGGCCCTCTCGCGGGAGTGAGTCGAAGACGAGCGACCTCATGGCCGAAGTATGCTCAGCGCGTGTCGAGACAGGAGCAAACCGGGCTCGCGGACGAGTTCGCGCCGATCCTCCCGGGGGCCGGCGCGAGCGACTACGAGCGGTACCTGCGCACCGACGAGCTGCTCGCGCTCCAGAAGACACCGGAAGAGCGGGCGCACCACGACGAGCTCCTCTTCCAGACCGTCCACCAGTCGTCCGAGCTCTGGCTGAAGCTCGCCGCCGAGGAGATGGAGGTCGCCACCGAGCAGCTGAAGCGCGGCGAGATCGTGCCGGCGCTCCGGCTCCTCTGCCGCACCGCGCTCTGCTTCCGGATCGTCACCCGGTCGCTCGACATGCTCGAGCTGATGTCGCCGTGGGAGTACACCTCCGACATCCGTCCCGTGCTCGGCCACGGCAGCGGGTTCGACTCGCCCGGGTGGAACCGGATTCGCCACGCGGCCCCCGAGCTCGGGGAGGCCTTCCACGCACTGCGCCGCGCCGAGGGACTTTCCGTGGCGGACGTGTACGTGCAGGGCCGGGAGCGGGCGGAGCTCTACCAGCTCGCGGAGGCCCTGACCGAGCTCGACGAGTGGGCGACGACGTGGCGGGTGCGCCACTACATGGTCGTGGAGCGGAGCATCGGCGGTGAGGTCGTCGGGACGCAGGGCACTCCGGTCGAGCTGCTCGGCAAGCTCGTCGACCGCAAGCTCTATCCGGAGCTGTGGAAGGTGCGCACGGAGCTCACGAACCTGGCGAAGGAGAACGACTGAGCACGGCCTCGGACGCCGCTTCTGCCTGGAGCGGCGCGACATACGAGCGGATCGCCGAGAGCTTTACGCCGGTCCACCTGGCGCTCGTCGAGGCGCTGGAGCCGAGGCCTGGAGAGCGGTTTCTCGACGTTGCGACCGGAACCGGCGGGGTCGCGCTGCCGGCGGCGCGGGCGGGCGCCGAGGTGACCGGGCTCGACATCTCGGCGGACCAGCTGGCGAAGGCCCGCACGGCTGCCGCGGCCGAGGGGCTGCCGATCCGCTTCGACGAGGGCGACGCGCAGGAGCTGCCCTACGAGGAGCAGAGCTTCGACGTCATTGCCTCCGCGTTCGGCGTCATCTTCGCGCCCGACCACGGGCGGGCCGCGTCCGAGCTGAAACGGGTCTGCCGGCACGGCGGGCGGCTCGGGATCACCGCGTGGCCTGAGGACGACTGGTTCCGGCTGAACCGCCGGCTCCGGCCCGACTACGAAGGGATGACCGCGAGCGAGTGGTCGAAAGAGGATCACGTCCGTTCTCTGCTGCCCGAGTTCGAGCTCGGTCTCGACCGGAGCGAGTGGACGATCGAGGCGTCCTCGGCGGAGGAGCTCTGGGAGGTACTCGCGGCCTCGGTTCCGCCGCTGAAGGCGTGGCTGGAAACGCTCGACGCGGCGGCATTCGAGGACGTCCGGGGCGAGTACATCTCGTTCCTCGGTGAGGGTCGCCTGTGCCGCGAGTACGTCCGTGTGCTCGGCACCCGCCGATGAGCCTCCGCGACGACGCCGTGGAGCTCCTGCGGGAGCTGATTCGGCTGAACACGGTCAACCCGCCGGGGAACGAGACGCTCGCGGCGGAGCTCCTCCGCGACTACCTGGAGCCGTTCGGCGTCGAGTGCGAGCTGTACGCGCGTGACCCGGCGCGTGCGAACCTCGTCGCGCGGATCCGCGGTCGTGGGGACGGGCCGAGCCTGCTGCTGCTCTCGCACATGGACACGGTGGTCGCCGATCCGGCGGAGTGGACGGTCGACCCCTGGTCGGGCGAGGTGCGCGACGGCCAGGTCTGGGGCCGTGGGGCGCTCGACATGAAGAGCCAGGTCGCGGCCAACGCGGTCGCGATCGCCTCGCTCGCGCGCGAGGGCTTCGGGCCCGCGGGCGACCTGATCTTCGCAGCGACCGCCGACGAGGAGATGGGCGAGGGCATCCCGTACGGGCTCGAGTGGCTGTGCGAGGCGCACCCCGACGCCGTTCGCTGCGACTACGCGATCAACGAGGGCGGCGGCGATCGGGTCGAGGTCGGCGGGCGGGTGCTGTACCTGTGTGCCTCGGCGGAGAAGCGAAGCTCCCCCTTCGTACTCGATGTGCACGGCCGCAGCGGCCACGCCTCGATGCCCGGGATCGCCGACAACGCGCTCGTCAAGGCATCACGGTTGATCACGCGGCTCGGGGAGTTCGCGCCGGACCCGCGGCTCATCCCCGAGACGGAGGGCTTTCTCGCGGCGCTCGTCGATCGGGTCCCGGCAGCAGGGGACGCGGTCGCGGCTGCGCGCGAGGTCGACCCTGTCGCGGCCGAGATGGTCGAGCCCCTGCTCGCGCTCACCGTCTCGCCGACGATGATCGAGGCCTCGACGAAGCGGAACGTCATTCCCGGCCGGTGCCAGGTGACGGTCGACTGTCGCCTGCTTCCCGGGCAGACCGAGGAGGAGGCTGAGGCGCTGCTGCGAGACTGGCTCGGCCCGGACGGCTACGACCTCGAGTGGTGTGGCGGGCGGGGTGGGACGCGCTCGGCGCCGGGCACGCCGCTCTGGTCGGCGGTGGAACAGTTCGTCGAGGAGCTCGAGCCGGGCGCGCGGCTCGCCCCGATCTGCGTCGCCGGGTTCACGGACTCACACTGGCTGCGGGAGGCGTTCGGCACGGTCGCGTACGGCTTCTTCCCGATGCGGGCGATGAGCGCCGAGCTCGCGGCCCGGCTGATCCACGCCGCGGACGAGCGGATCCCGGTCGAGGACGTGGGCCTGGGCGCCGAGTTCCTCCGCTCCGTCGCACTATCGGTCGGCAG
Source organism: Actinomycetota bacterium (assembly GCA_046723895.1). Classification (GTDB taxonomy): domain Bacteria; phylum Actinomycetota; class Thermoleophilia; order Gaiellales; family Gaiellaceae; genus DATBLE01. Next base: position 6,133 of record JBKOVL010000195.1, read on the forward strand.
CTAGGCTCTTCCTATGGCCGACGAGAAGATCCGCCTCGGGGGGATGGCGCTGCAGAACGGCGTCCTCGTCCACGGTCCGACGGCGTGGGCGCTCGCGGTGCGCACGCCCGACGGCGAGCTGAAACTCGCCTCGGGGCGCAAGCGCCTTCGCGGCGCGAAGGTGACGAACCCGCTGCTGCGTGGGCCCGCCCGTCTCGCCGACGCGCTGCTCCTGATCCCGCGGATCCGGCGCGCGCTGCCCGAGGCGCGCCTGCCGTTCGAGCAGCCGGCGGTGCTCGCGGCGATGTTCGCGAGCGGGATCGCGGTGCGCGCGCTGCGCGATTCGAAGCGCCTCGGGCCGCTCGCGAAGGAGCTGATCGCCGGCGGGCTGTCGCTCGCGCCGGCGACGCTGGCGCTGCGCGGCTCGAGCCTCGCCGCCTACCACGGAGCCGAGCACATCTCGATCGGCACCTACGAGCACGGAGAACCGCGCGGGAAGGAGCACGAGCGGTGCGGGTCGCATCTGGTCGGGCCGCTGCTGCTGACCTCCGCGGTCGGGGCGACGCTCGCCTCGAAGGCGCCCGCGGCCTTCCGCGGCGTCGCGCGCGTCGGTGCAACCGTGGGCGCGGTTGCCGCGGCGACGGAGCTCTTCTCCTGGATGGTGCGGCACCCGGATCACCCGGTCGCGAAGGTGCTGGCGCGACCCGGCCACGAGCTCCAGCATCGGCTCGCCACCGCGGAGCCCGACGCGGCGCAACTCGAGGTCGCCGAGGCTGCGCTCCGGGCCTGCCTGGAGCTCGAGGAGCAGCATGGCGCTCACGACCCGGACCGAGCGTAGGCGCCTCCCGCCCGAGATCTTCGACCTCCCCGTCGACAAGATGCGGGAGGGCTACTACACCGACGCGTACTTCAACTACACGCGCGCGGCACTGCTCGCCGACGCGCGGCGTCCCCGGGTCGTCATGCAGGTGTTTCAGAAGCACCGGGCCGTGCTCGGCGGGATGGACGAGGCAATCGCCGTCCTGAAGCTCTGCTCCGACGACTGGGACGCGCTCACCGTCCACGCGCTCTACGACGGCGACCGGCTCGAGCCGTGGGAGACGGTGATGACGATCGAGGGCGAGTACACGCTGTTCGCCCACCTGGAGACGGTCTACCTCGGCGTGCTCGCTCGGCGGACGCTGATCTCGACGAACGTGACCCGCGTGCTGGAGGCGGCGCACGGGAAGCCGATCATCTTCATGGCCGCCCGCCACGACCACCACCGGGTGCAGACCGGCGACGGGTACGCGGCCTACATCGCCGGCGCGCTCGTCGGCTCCGAGATCGGTGTCACCACGGACGCGCAGTCCTCCTGGTGGGGCGGTCGCGGGATCGGCACCGTGCCGCACTCACTGATCGCATCCTACGGCGGGAACACCGTGCTCGCCGCGACCAAGTTCGCCGAGTGGGCGCCGCCGGAGTTCAACATCGTCGTGCTCGTCGACTTCGAGAACGACTCGGTGCGCACGGCGCTGGAGGTCGCCCGGGCGCTGGGCGATCGGCTCTGGGGCGTGCGCCTCGACACCTCCGGTCAGCTCGTCGACCGCTCGCTCTGGAACGAGCTGGGCGACTTCGAGCCGCGCGGCGTCAACGAGCGGCTCGTGCGCAAGGTACGCGACGCGCTCGACCGGGACGGCTTCGAGCGGGTCAAGATCGTCGCGTCGGGCGGCTTCACGGTCGAGCGGATCCAAGCGTTCGAGCAGGCGGGCGTCCCCGTCGACGCCTACGGCGTCGGCTCGTCCCTGATCCGCGGCTCGAACGACTTCACGGCCGACATCGTGCTCACCGACGGCCGGCCCTCGGCGAAGGTGGGCCGGCGCTTCCATCCGAACGGCCGTCTCGAGCTCGTCGAGTAGCAATGGGGTTCCACGTGCACCCTGCGACGCCCGACCGGTGGGACGACATGGTCGCCCTATTCGAGCGGCGTGGCCCGCGGGGCGGACACCGTAACACGCCCGCGTACGGGTGCTGGTGCATGTTCTGGCGCGACCGGTCGCTCGGACACGGCACTCCCAGCCGGCGCGCGATGGGCGCCCTCGTCCGTGCCGGGCGCGGGCCGGGCCTGCTCGCCTACGACGACACCGAGCCGGTGGGCTGGATCGCAGTCGCGCCACGCGAGGAATACCCTGCGCTTCTGCATTCGCCGCAGTACAGGCCGCGGGACGACGACGAGGACGTCTGGTCGATCGTCTGCATAACGGTCGACCGCTACGCACGCGGCCGGGGCGTGAAGGAGGCGCTGCTCCAGGCAGCGGTCGGGCACGCGTTCGAGCACGGCGGGAGTGCCGTCGAGGCATACGCGCACGTGTCGAACCGCGGCGATTACATGGGCGATGTCAGCCTCTACCGCGCGCACGGTTTCCGGCCGGTTCGGGAGACACCGAAGCGTCTGATCGTCCGGAGGTTGCCGTGAAGGTCCTCTGGGACGTCGACACGCAGGTCGACTTCATGCTCCCGGAGGGGAAGCTGTACGTCGCCGGGGCGGAGCAGACGATCCCGGCGATGGCGAGCCTCGTCCGCGGTGCGCGGCACGCAGGGCTCGTCCACATCGCCTCCGCCGACGACCACGAGCTGACCGACGACGAGATCTCGGACGAGCCGGACTTCCAGACGACCTATCCGCCCCACTGCCTGCGCGGGACACGCGGCGGGCGAAAGATCCCCGAGACCGAGCAGGAGGACCCGGTGCCGATCGGCCTCGGCCCCTTCCCAGAGCGCTACCTCGAGGGGCGGGAGTTCCTGATCCTGAAGAAACACTTCGACGTCTTCACCAACCCGAACACGGATCAGCTGCTCGCGCGGCTCGGCCCGGACGAGGTGATCCTTTTCGGCGTCGCCACCGACGTGTGCAACGACGCGGCGATCCGCGGGCTGCTCGAGCGCGAGCTGCGCGTGCGGTTCGTCGAGGACGCGGCGCGCGGCCTGGACGACGAGCGCGTCGCTGAGTGCACCGCCTCGTGGCGAGAGAGCGGCGTCGAGTTCACGAGCGTCGACGAGGTCCTGGCCGGCCTGTGACTCGCCCGCAGCGCCGTCGGGCGAAGCTCGTCGGCGCCGACGTCGAGCGCTGGTCCGGTGCCGCGGAGACGATCGGCACGGTGCGCGCCTTGCCATAGATAGATTTTCGCCCGTGAAGGGCGTCCACCACGTCGGCGTCGCGGTCGAGGACCTCGACGAGGCGATCTCGAGCTACGAGCGCTTCCTCGGCGCCGAGCTCGCCGGGCGCGAGACGCAGTACGAGCAGGGCGTCGAGGCCGCCTCGCTCCGGCTCGGCACCGGGCACGTCGAGCTGCTCGCGGCGCTCGGCCCCGACACGCCCGTCGGGCGGTTCCTCGCGAAGCGCGGGCCGGGGATGCACCACCTCGCCTACGAAGTCGAGGATCTCCCTGCCGAGCTCGCGCGTCTCCGGGGCGAGGGCGCGCGGCTGATCGACGCCGCGCCGCGCCGGGGTCTCTTCGGCACGCAGGTCGCCTTCGTGCACCCCGAGTCCGTTCACGGCGTCCTCTCGGAGCTTGTCCAACACGGGGGAACCCATGGTTCCCCCGCGGGCTCCCTCCTTACAACAGCGGGAGTCGGTGGCTGACCGCGTCCGCATCGAGGTCGGCTTCGACAGCGGCCAGGTGATGGCTGCGCTCGTCTCGCCGGAGGCAGCCGACCGGCTGGAGCAGGCGCTTGCTGGCAAGGAAGACGGCTCGCTCCCGCTCGAGGTCGAGGACGGCCGCTACACCCTCGTCCTGAGCCGGATCGTCTACGTTAAGCGGTTCGCGCGCGAAGCGCGCGTGGGGTTCGGGGCTTAGTTACGCGAGTCGCGCCGGCGGGCATCCTCGGAGGTGATGGGAAGGGCCGCGGTCGAGAGACGAGGCATCGAGCAGCTCGTCGCGCAAGCCCAGCAGGGCGACCGCGATGCCCTCGAGGAGCTCTACCTCGAGCACTTCGACCGGATCTACAGCTACCTGCACATGACGGTCGGAAACCGGCACGACGCCGAAGACCTGACGACGCAGACGTTCTTGAAGATGCTCGAGTCGATCGGCAAGTTCAGATGGAGCACAGCGCCGTTCTCGGCCTGGCTCTTCCGGATCGCGCACAACCTCGCAATGGACCACTTCCGCGCCCGGCGGCGCTGGCAGCCGGAGGAGGAGGTGCCGGAGCCGGCGCACGTCGAGTCCTCGGCCGAGGAGGAGGCACTCAAGAACCTCTCGAACGAGAACATGTTCGACCTGATCGAGCAGCTCTCCGACGAGCAGCGCCAGGTGCTCATCCTCAAGTTCGTCTTCGACTTCTCGAACCACGAGGCGGCGACGGTGCTCGACAAGACCGAGGGCGCCGTCAAGTCGCTCCAGCACCGCGCGCTCGCCTCGCTGCAGAAGCACGTCACGAGCTAGCCCGCGTTTGAACGACTCTTACCAGGTCGGGGGCCTTCGCTCGCCGACTGTGGGGTAGCTTCAGCGACGTGCCCCTCGACGTCGGCATCGTCGGCCTGCCCGGCTCGGGGAAGACCGCGCTCTTCAACGCACTGACCCGCGCGGGCGCCTCCGAGCACGAGCGCAAGGAGCACGTCGGGATGGCGCGGATCGCAGACGACCGGCTCGACCGGCTCGCCGTGGTCGAGGCCTCGGCGAAGATCACACCGGCCGCGATCCGGGTCGTGGACGTACCGGGGACGGGACCGGCGCTTCTCGGCAACCTGCGCCGGTCGGACGCGCTCCTCGCGGTCGTGCGCGAGCAGGGCGACCTCGAGAATCTGCAGCTCGAGCTGCTCGTCGCCGACCGCGACCATGTCGAGAAACGGCTCGAGCGCGTTCGCTCGCAGGCGAAGTCCGGCGACCCGAGGCTCCGCCAGGAGGTCGAGGAGCTCGAGGAGCTCCTCCGCCACGTCGACGTGGGCGGGACGGTCGCGGACTGGTCACGGCCGGTGCCGCCCGAGCTCGAGCCGCTGACGACGAAGCCCCTCGTCGTGGTGGTGAACGGAACAGAACCGACGGCGGGCGACAGCCCTTCGCCGATCCTGGGCATCGATCTGGAGCTCGAGGAGGAGCTGGCGCAGCTCGACGACGAGGAGGCGGCCGCGTTTCGCGAGGGCGCGCGCTCGGCACTCGACGCGGTCGTCCTGCGGCTGAAGGATGCCCTCGACCTGATCGCGTTCTTCACCGTCGGCGAAACCGAGGCGCGTGCGTGGACGCTCCGCCGCGGGCAGACCGCCCTCGACGCTGCGGAGTCGATACACACGGACATCGCCCGCGGCTTCATCCGCTGCGAGGTGATCGACTGGCACGACCTCGTCGAGTGCGGCTCGCGCGGGGAGGTGGCGAAGCGTGGCCTGCAGCGGCTGGAAGGAAAGGAGTACGTCGTCCAGGACGGCGACGTCCTGAACATCCGCTTCAACGTCTGACGCCGAAATGTAAAGGGTCTGACCCCTGCGGCTCGACGTGTGGCGATTGTGTGCCGATTCAGCCCGCGCTGATCGCCGCCGCGCCGCAGACGGCGGCGAGCGCACCTCCGCGCTGCACTCTCGTCAGTCGCTCGCCGAGCAGCGCCCTTGCGAGGATCGCGACCACCACCGGGTAGAGCGAGGCCAGCACCGCGATCACACTGAAGAGCCCCCTTGTGGTCGCAACGGCGAAGAAGATCGTCGCCACCGTGTCGAGGACGCCGATCAGCACGAGCGTCGGCCAGACGCTGCGGCGCGGTGCGGGCGGCCGGCGCCATAGCAGCAGCGCGACGATGATCGCGCACGAGGCCATTCGCAGGACGAGCGTCGCCCAGTACGGATCTTCGTTGCTTGCCGCCTCGAGGCCGACCTGCGAGCCGCCGAAGAACACCGCCGCCGTCAACGCGAGCCCCGCGCCCGTCGCCGCCCGGCCGGGTGCTCCCGTCTCGCCCGGCTCCCAGCCTGCGAATGCCACCCCGACGAGCGCGACCCCGATCCCCGCGAGCTGGAGGGCGCTCGGCCGCTCCCCGCGCGCGAGGCCGACCGTGAGCGGGATCAGCGGGGAGGTAGAGGTGATCGGGGCGACGATGCCCATCGAGCCGACCGCGAGCCCGCGGTAGAGGGCGCCGATTCCGATCGCGCCCCCGAGGCCCGCCAGGACCGCCCAGAGCACCCACCAGCCGCCAGGCGGGGCGGCCCCGCGCGCGGCGACGACCACCACGAGCAGGACGAGGCCAGCGGGTTGGGACACGCCGAGCACCGCGAGCACGTGCACGCTGCGCGTCTTCAGCCCGCCGAGGAAGTCGGACACTCCCCAGGACGCGCTCGCGGCGAGCGCCAGCAGCACGGCGGCCATGTCGACTGGAGAGGCTAGGTGTCGTCCACGGGTCGCGTCGCGGCGACCGAGTCGAGCTGGTTCGCGTGGTACAGGACCGCGGCCTCGGCGGTCCTGGCCGCGCGGGCGTCGTGGTGCGACGCAACCGCGTGGAGCAGCTCTGCTCGCGCATCCACGTCGAGATCCTCGGCACGCTGCTCGATCAGCCTGAGCCCGAGGTGGACGTGGCCGAGCAGTCGCCCTTCCGCGGTCTGGCGAAAGCCGGGGCCGGGGACGAGCTCTCCTGTGCGGCCGACGTCGTGGAGCAGCGCGGCCGCCAGCACCAGGTCGCTGCGCAGCCGCGGATGGAGCTGGCAGAGCTCGCGGCAGATCGTCGCGACGCCCACGGTATGCTCGAGCAGCCCGCCCGCATAGTCGTGATGCCCGTCCCGCCCGGCCGGCAGCGCGCGCAGCAGACGGCGGATCCCGGGATCACCGACGAAGCTCGCGACCGTGGTCTTCAACCCGGGATGAGAGATCTCCTCGGCGAGGAACTCGAGGAACCCGTCGAGCTCGTCCGCGTCGCGGCGCATCGCCGGAGCGAAGCCGGCGGGGTCGGCCTCGGGCGCGGCCTCGATCGAGCGCACGTCGAGCTGGAGGCGGTCGCGGTAGCGCTCGACGCGTCCGAGCACACGCACTGCGTCGCCCTCGGCGAACCGGCCGTCGAGCAGGTCGACGTCGTTCCAGATGCGGCCCTCGATCCGGCCGCTCGGGTCGACCAGCTCGAGCGCGAGGTACGACGAGCCGCTCTTCGTGTGCAGCCGGCGCTTGCGCGCGACGGCGTACACGCCCTCGACGACGCGGTCCTGCGCCAGGTCGGCGATCGAGCTCACGGC